>JALYTT010000518.1 GCA_030854145.1 Chloroflexota bacterium
TTGCTGTCCAGCTTTGAAGGCAAAGAGGACCACGCGTGCGATGCCAATATCTGATAAAATCTGGGTGGAAAGACCCTTTTCGCGGAAGTGTGCGAGCGTGTGCAGGTCGAAGAGAATAGCACTGCCTTGCTCAGCCTGCACCTCTGTGGCCTGTGTGGTTGGCGTCTCTGCCATCTGTGTTTGATCATTCATGGGGATGTACCTCGTCTCGTTCCTAATTATTGTAAATGTGTGTTCCACTCCTCAGAGTCTTCTTCCGTGTTGAAAGTGAGGCCCAGGTATTCGCCTGGGCCTCACTTTTTTCATGTGACACATCTCCTGTTGACACGACTCAAGCCCTAATCCACATCGATCAGAAATGAAGTCTCGTGTTGGGTATGCCCTTTGTGTACCTCTGCCAATTCGTGGTGGATGTCGCCTTCAGACGTTGCAATATCCGTGATCGGACGGTTCTCGAGTCGAGATGCAGCCTGGCATCGAATATGGTCAGACGCTCAGAGGGTCGGCCTGCCCGCATTTACGGACACGCTTCATCCACCTGAAAGACCACTCCAAGCAAACGAATGAGTTTCTTCATGAACCACATACGGCCTCCTTGTAGTTGTAAGTAAGGGATGTGTGCGGTTGCTGACATAGCAACTCACCGGTGTCGCATCTCTTGCTCCTCGTCCAATCGACAGAGGTGATGTTCAGTGGCCTTACACGCGACGACAGAAGCAGGGAAGTACCGAAGCTGGTCCTGTGGGGAAGGAAGACTCATACTCTTCCTTCTCATACTCATAGTATATCACAATAAATGAGTATCTGTCAAGTATAGTTAAAATTCACTGACAGTAATAGTTCAATGGAAGAGTTCACCAAAAAGTCGCATGAGCCTATTATACACAGTCGTTAATAGGCTTCCGCAAACGCGGAGAAGAGATGGTTAGCTGGCACTTTTGTCAGCACGGAGAACGCAATGATCGCATGGTGGTCGAGCGCGTCTTCAGTGTCATCACGGTCGTCAATCATCTCAAAAAAATCTTTCATCGCGTGGAGAAGTACCTGACAGCACGTTTTGGCTATGCCGCTGCGATGCTGAATTGTTTGATCGAACTGGCTGATGGCAAGCTCGCTATCGCTCAGTTTTCTCTTTAAGCCTTCTCCAATTAGCAACATTGGTTAAATAAGCTTCTCATCGAAGGTGGCAAATGGCCCATTCCGCCAAATTTTTTGCAACACAGCCTCAAGCCAGGTGAGCAAATTGTGATTGCTTGAACAACATTCTTACCACATAGAGTGGTACGCTAGAAGCATAGCATACTGCGACATCCGAGTGCAAAAGATACTACGAGAGGAGATCGCAGTGTGTGACAAGAATCGCGACACAGCCACAAGCATGTGTTGCAGGAGGTCCTCAACGAGACGAAACGCCGCAAGTGGTTCCTGTTCGAGGTCATGCAAGGTGTGAAGACTACCGACTAATCAAGTGAGAAGGAGTACTACCCTATGTTTCAACGCATCCTTGTTCCCCTGGATGGATCAACTCGTGCAGAGCAGGCACTTCCCGTCGCTGCACGTTTGGCGCATGCCTCAAGCGGGACGATCGTGTTAGTGCAAGTTGTGAACTTCCCCAATCAGTTTGCATCCTACATCGACCTTGAACCACTAACCACGCAAGCCGTCGTAGATACCCAACTCGAAGAGGCGAAAAACTACCTGGATAATCTGACCCGCTCAAACGACCTCACCAATGTACACACCGAAACAGCAGTAATGGTAGGTCAGCCAGCCGTACACATTCTCTCCGTCGTGGAGACGCGCACCATTGACCTGGTCGTGATGGGAAGCCATGGGTACACAGGTATGACACGCTGGGTCTTAGTACTACAGTCCTACTTAGCATGTGAGAGGGCTTCAGGAGCGCGTTCGCCTATTCGGCGTTATGAATTGCCATTCAGCCTCCCAAGCCGCCTTACTTCACTTCTCGCCCTGTAAGTGGGGCTGTAGTATTAGGCAGTGTCGCAGAAAAGGTGGCTCATCACTCTCCAGTCCCGGTGCTTCTCTTGCGTGAAGAGAAGCCTCTGCTGGCAGGTCTTCATCTCAATGGTGGGAGGACGTTGCGTGCGCTCATCCCGCTCGATGGTTCTGTCCTCGCACAAGCTGCCATTGCACCTGCGGCGCAGCTCGTCACAGCATTATCGGCTCCCCGTGGAGGTGCGCTCCATCTCACACAAGTCGTCGTTATGCCAGGACGAGGGGAGATCAGCCAGACTGAACGAGAAGCCATCGTGCAGCAGGTGAAGCAGCATCTCAGTGCGACAGGAGAAGAGATGCGTGCAGGGTTGATTGCAGCTCCTGGAATAGATCACAGACTTTCCGTGACATGGTCTGTCACCATTGGTGACGATATTGCAGTGGGTATCGCCAGGATGGCGGAGAACGGCGAAGCTATCGCGGAGGGTGGAGTCGTTGAGGGCTGTGACATCATTGCCATGGCAACGCATGGATACAGTGGGCTGCAACGCTGGACCGTGGGGAGTATCGCCGAGCGTGTGCTGCATGCCACCAGGCTGCCGCTCTTGATCGTGCGCCCACCAGATGAGGTCACAAAGGAACACTAGGTCGCGGATCGGCTGATCCGCGGCTGAGATGGACGGTCGTACGAACCAGAATCAATCCGATGTTGTGTTGAATCTGGTCTGTACATCGTCCATCCTGGCGTTCTTTACCCTTTCATCGTCTTACTCGTGGCTGATGCTTGCCGCTCCTGTGGCCGTAGTATCAGCAGAGGTAATCTTGTGCCATCGAGGACACGCTCAGTGATGCTGCCTACCATCCAGCGTTGGAAGCCACCTCGCCCATGGGTCGCTAGAGCGATCAAGTTACATCCCTGGCCCTCAAATGTTGCGCTGCCTTCGCCAGACTCTGCCACCCGAATGAGCGTGTTCGCCACATCCTCGTTCATGGTAACAGACGAAGTGATCTGTAATCCAAGCTCTGTCGCTAATCTGTTACGCACATTGTCCGCGACAGTGTGAAGATATCCTACCGCCTCAGCTTGCACTTGCTCGGCAAGGTCAACATCACGCTCGTTGTCATGATGAGCAGTCGGCAGTTGTACTACCTGCGTGAGATGTAATGCTCCCTGCGCAGGGCTAGCCAGCGCGGCAACAAGGTGTGCTGCAGGTATGAGGACGAAGACCCATCCAATGCGACCAATGCATGAAAGGGATGGGTCGCGTCTGTATGCAGTGCCAAAGGTTCAGGATCTTCTTCGTGCAGGAGAAGCACTGGCACGGAACTATGTCGTGCCACTTTCTGAGCCACCCTTCCTAATGCCCAGCGTTTGAAGCCAGTCTCCCCATGACGGCACATGATGATCAGGTCAACATTGCTCACCTGTGCATACGTGAGGATTGTCTCTGCTGCCGTTCCGATGACTGCCTCCGTTTCGGTTTTGATACCTGCGAGATCCTCTTTCTCGGCGACGGAAGTAAGGTATTTTTTGCTGTTGCCAGTGCGTCATCAAGCATTGTTTGCGCATAGGATGGATTGCTTGCAAAGTCTAGCCCATAGTCAACGGGGAAACTCGTTGCTTGCAGCAAAACGATAGAGCCACCCGTGGCCCTTGCAATACGTTCCGCCACGGGAAGAGCTCGCTCTGCACGAGGTGATCCGTCTAGTGGTACGAGCATGCGCTTGAACATCATCTTCTCCCTTCAGATCATACGACTCCGGTTCGTTTCTACTGGCGTTTTATTGCACGTTTTGCCTTTCGCCAACAGACTTACCTATTACATACACCCTATACATTACGGCCCCACGCGCCCGATCAGTTCGCGGATATCTGAGGTTCCTGTGCATCCGCTCCTCCTGGAGGAGCCTGCGACTCTTTGGCTGTCCTTTCGGCATGTGCTGGTTTCTTCCCCTCAACCAACAACCAGGCGCTAAGCGCACTGGTCAGTGCTAGACCCGCACAGATGAGCGAGACCAGGCGAAAACTGCTCACGAACGACTCACCGATCGCTCTCTTGAGTGCCACCTGCACCGCACCACTCATATGCGTAGGGAGGTCGATGCCAGCCAGCTTGGTGCGCTGCATCTCAATGAGATGCTGCACACCGGGTGAGAGATGCAGTGTTGCCAGATGACTATCAAGACTGCTCGTGAAGACGGAGAAGACCACGATACCCAGGACTGCGATGGCGAGTAACCCCGCTGTGCGAGACACGGCATTATTGATCCCAGAAGCACTCCCGGCATGGTGTTGCTCCACCGCACCCATGACCGCGGTGGTGAGCGGTGCAACGGTGATGGTCATGCCGACGCCCATCACGACCACCGCTGGAAAAAAGGTCGTCCAGTAGCTGCCCGCGCCGCTTCCGATGCCTGGCAGGGCAAAGAGAGCAAAGCCAATGGCAGTGATGACCGGTCCAATCACCAGAGGAAGCTTTGCGCCATAGCGATGTACTAAGCCACCAGCCCAGCGCGAAAGCAGAAACATGATCAGAATGAAAGGCACGAAGGCGGCACCAGCAAAGGTAGGAGAGTACCCCTGCACTTGAATCAAATTGAAGGGGAAGAAGAAGGTGACGCCACTGAGGGCTCCGTACAGCAAAAGCGTGAGGAGATTCGCCCCACTAAAGGTAGGCGAACGGAACAAGGTCAGCGGGACCAACGGTGCCGAGCTACGAGCTTCTACCAGCAGGAATGCGCTGAGGGCGACGATACCTGCAGCCAGCGTGCTGAACACCAGTGGA
>JALYTT010000519.1 GCA_030854145.1 Chloroflexota bacterium
AAAATCATCAAGGCTGGCCTGCCGCACTACCTGGCGGTGCGCCTGGCTTATGGTCGTTGATATATGAAGCTTTTAATTGGACTGGGCAATCCCGGCACGCAGTATGAGCAGACGCGTCACAACGTGGGCTTTCGCGTGGTAGATATGCTCGCGGCCAGGCATGACTGGAAATGGAACGAGCGGCGCGGCCGAGCCATCCTGGCCAGCGGCACCATCAGCGCCGAGAAAGTCGTGCTGGCGAAGCCGCTGACCTTCATGAACTTGAGCGGCGAGGCGGTAGGCGAATTGCTGCGCTGGTATAAAGTGTCGCCAGAGGAGATCGTTGTCATTTACGATGAGTTGGACCTTCCTCCTGGCATCGTGCGCCTGCGTCCTCAAGGCAGCGCCGGCGGGCACAACGGCATCGAGAACATCATCCGCCACCTGCACACAAACGAGTTCCCGCGCGTGCGTGTGGGCATCGGTCGCCCCACCCACAAAGGCATGGATACCGTGCGCTATGTTCTGGGCGTCCCGGCGGGCGATGAGCGTATCCTGCTGGCCGCCAGCGAGGAGCGGGCGATGGAGGCGGTGGAACTGCTGCTGGCCGAGGGCATCGGCACGGCGATGAATACGATCAATATAGACCCGGAGGCCCAACGCAAGGCCGAAGAGAAACGCCAGCGCCAGCGAGAGCGCCAGGAGCAGGTCCGTCTACGCCGGCAGGAACGCGGGGAACAGGCGCAGCATTACCGCATTATCACTGGCATGAACGCACGCATGTTTCCAAACAATTGGCGACCGCTGCGCAATGAGATCGCCTTCGCGCACGCCCAGGGCTTGCACTACATCCAGTTGCGCGGCCCCGCATCCGGCCTTACAGCCGAACAGCTTGGCGACCCGCTGGAAACCGTCGCCGGCCAGTTAGCCTCCGCGCACGTGAAGACGGTCATGGAGATTGCCATCCGGCTCAACTCGGCAGGAAGGACCAGCACGGGCGCTACCATGATCGATGTGCTCCAGGCCAATATAGCCGCGGTTACCACGCTCCCCTGCGCGCATGTGCATTTCCACGTTGTGCCTATGGGGGACATGGACGAGGTGGCGCGGCGCCACCTGGAAGAGCTACTCGTGCCACAATTTCGCGAAGGGCTGGCTATCGCCGCTAGCCACAAATTTCTTTTTGGATTTGAGCATAACGAGCCGGCCGTCGGCCTCTTTGCGACGCCTGAGCGTTGCGCGGCGTTGTTGGAGACAGTGCCTGGGTTGGGTTTCGTCTGGGACCTGAATCACGCGACGCCAGAGCAGTTGTCCGCGTACCTGGCGCTGGCTCCGCGCATGACCATGCTACATGTCGCCGATACCCCGCTACCGGAAGTCAACTATCACCTGCCCCTGGGCCTGGGAGCTATCGACTTCACGCTGTACTGTCAGGCCCTGATGGAGGGCGGCTTCCACGGTCCTGCCATCTTAGAGATCGGCGGCCTGCTTAAATCGGGGGGCTATGGGCGCGATACCGACGCGGCACTCGTTGATTCCGCTAAACGCCTGCGGGAGGCGATAAACGATGCGTTTGGTGCCCTTAAGAAGCTGAGAGCGACGCCAGAGGCACACACAGATGATGAACCTCCCATGTAGGGATAATGGCATCCATCTGCCCTCGACAGGGACACCAGCGCTATGCTACACTACAGGCGGATTATGTGGCTGGGTTCATCCACTCTTCGCCATAGCGAAGTAAAGGCTTTCCCGATACGAACGTTATTATTGTTGTGAGGCACCATTGACACTACAGGGATTACTGGCATTACTGGCACAGCGCGCGGAATTTCAGCGCCTGCTCAAACGACTGCGCGCCGGCGAGGGACTACCAACCCTTACAGCTATCACCGAAGCAGCGCGCCCGTTCATTATCGCTGCGCTGGCAGAGGCCCTTCAGCAGTCGCTGCTGGTAGTGGTTGAGGACGAGCTACAGGCCAGCCAGACAACTGAAACGTTGAAGACATTTGTAGGGGAGCCTGAAAATGTCCTCTACCTGCCAGATCGCGACGCCCTGCCCTACGAGCGCCTGATGAGCGATACCCTCACAACACAACAACGCATGAACACGCTTATCTGCCTGGCGAAGCGCGAACGCCAGGTGATCGTTGTCTGCTCCGCGCGCGTGCTCACCCAGCCGGTGATCCCGCCGCAGGAACTTGTCGCCACGCTCTACAAACTTGAGGTGAGCCAGGAGGTCGACCTGACGCTGATGCTCGATCACCTCTACAATCTTGGCTACGAGCCGGTCACCGAGGTTGAGGAGCCGGGACAGTTCAGTCATCGCGGCGGCATCATTGATCTCTTCCCGCCGACGCTACCCCGGCCCGTACGTATCGAGTTCTTTGGCGACGAGATCGAGTCATTGCGCACATTTGACCAGGAGACACAGCGCTCGCTCAATCCTATCCCTTCCTGTGTCATCGGTCCGGCACGCGAGGCTCTGCCGCAACGCGGCCCACAGGTGGTCGCGGAATTGGAGCAGCTCGATAGCCGGATACTGCATAGTGATGCCGAGGAGCGCTGGAAGAATGATCTGGATCTGCTGCGCCAGGGCCGCTCATTTGAGGATATCGTCTTCTACCTACCCTATCTGCACACGCTAGCCACCACGCTTGACTACCTGGCGCCCGGCGGACTCGTCATCGTGGACAACCCGGAGAGCATCCACAACCGCATCGCCGAACTCGACGCGCAGGCCGAGGAGCTCAAGGCGCGTCTGGAGAACGATCGCGAGAACCCGGCCCACCTGCGCGCCGCAAACATCTCCTGGGACCGCATCGAACTGCAACTCCAGCAGCGCCGCCAGTTACACTTCGCCGGTATGCTCTCGGCATCCGAAGACGAATTTGACACGGACCGGCCGGGCGCAGGCGAACACCTGGTGCCCCCGTTCGGAAGCGCCAATTCCTATGGCGGGCGGTTGCGCGCCTTCGCCCTCGATTGCCGGAAGGCGCTCGACAACCGCGACCGCGTGGTCATTGTTACCACCCAGGCGCGGCGGCTGGCCGAGGTCCTGAGTGATGAGTCCATCCTGCACAAAGCCGCCATGTATGTCAGCCCCGGCACCAGTATCAAGACAGTGCCAGAGCCGGGAACGCTCACGCTGCTCCAGGGCCAGTTGACGGAGGGCTGGCAGTCGCGGGGACTGGCGCTCCAGGTCTACACCGATACCGAGATCTTCGGCTGGTCGAAACGCCGCGCCAGCCAGCGACGCAAACCTATGACCCCTTCCTCCTTCCTGGCAGAGGTTAATCCAGGCGACTATGTGGTCCACCAGGAACATGGCATCGGGCGTTTTGAGGGACTGGTCAAACTGCATATGACCGGCGTCGAGCGCGAATACTTGCTCATCCGCTACTCTGGCACCGACAAGTTGTATATTCCGACCGACCAGCTTGACCGCGTGACCCGCTATATCGGCATGGGCGATGCGGTGCCCGCGCTCAGCAAGCTGGGCACGACCGAATGGACACGAGCCAAGGCCAAGGTCAAAGAGAGCGTGCAGGATACTGCGCGCGAGCTGCTGCGTCTCTACAGCGCGCGCGAGGCGGCCGAAGGACACGCCTTCCCACCAGACTCCGAGCAGCCCTGGCTACAAGAACTGGAGGACGGCTTTGCCTATGAAGAGACACCGGACCAGGCCCGCGCCATCGACGAGGTCAAGGCTGACATGGAGCGCGCGCGGCCGATGGACCGGCTGGTGTGCGGGGATGTCGGCTATGGCAAGACCGAGGTAGCCCTGCGCGCCGCCTTCAAGGCTGTGCTCGACCAGCGACAGGTCGCCATTCTGGTTCCGACGACGGTGCTGGCGCTGCAACATTTCAACACATTTAGCGAGCGGCTCAAGCCTTACCCCGTGCGCGTTGAACTGCTCAGTCGCTTCCGGTCGGAGAAAGAGCAGAAACAGGTACTGGAGGACCTGGCCTTTGGCAAGGTGGATGTGATTATTGGCACGCATCGCCTGTTGCAGAAAGACGTGGTCTTCTTCAACCTGGGCCTGCTGGTCATTGACGAGGAGCAGCGCTTCGGAGTCAGCCACAAAGAGCGGCTGAAGCAGATGCGCACCGAGGTCGATGTGCTGACGATGACCGCCACGCCTATCCCGCGCACGCTGCACATGTCGCTCGTCAATCTACGCGACATGAGCGTGATCGAGACCCCCCCCCAGGAGCGCCTGCCCATTCGCACGGCCATTCGCGAGTATGATGAGCACCTGATCCGCGAGGTGATCCTGCGTGAGATTGATCGTGGCGGGCAGGTCTTCTTCGTTCATAACCGCGTGATGGGGATTCAGGTCATCGCCCAGAAACTCCAGCGCCTCATTCCAGAGGCGCGCATCGCCGTCGGTCACGGGCAGATGGCCGAGGCACAGTTGGAGCGCGTCATGATGGATTTCTCCAACGGGGAGTACGACGTGCTGATCTCCACGACGATCATTGAGAACGGCCTGGACATCTCCAACGCGAACACTATCATTGTGAATAACGCAGCGTTCTTTGGGCTGGCACAGCTCTACCAGTTGCGCGGGCGCGTTGGCCGCTCGCCGCAGCAGGCCTACGCCTACTTCCTCTACAACAAAGGCGCGAAACTCACCCCCATCCAGGAGAAGCGCCTGCGAGCAATTTTCGAGGCCACAGAGCTAGGAGCAGGCTTCCGCATCGCCATGAAGGATCTGGAACTGCGCGGGGCGGGCAATCTTCTGGGGGCCG
>JALYTT010000084.1 GCA_030854145.1 Chloroflexota bacterium
ATGCCACCCTCGATGGGAGAAGTTGCGGCTACTGGAGAGAAGATGACCTGCGCCATCGGTTCCGTTGGCATATCGTGCTCGTCAAGCTCTCCAAAACGGTTGTCTACAGATCGCTTTTTCATCTTTGCTCGCTCCTCTGGAGGAGAACTGCTACATGTGATGTGCTCCGCTGGAAGCTCTACGATCTTCCTCTATATCATGTGTAGCAACGACCGGGTAGCGTGCCAGCAGGTCGTCATACGTCTCGCGCCGCTCCATTACCTCCACTTGCCCCTCGCTTACCAGTATTACGGCTGGACGCGGCACAAGGTTATAATTGCTGGCCAAGGGCAGGCAGTAGGCCCCGGTTGCCGGCAGCGCCAGCAGGTCGCCTTCCTGCATATATGGTAACGCCGCACTGTTGATAAGCATATCACCTGACTCACAATAACGTCCAGAGACACATACTGACTCCTCTACCGGCTCCAGCGCGCGCTCCACGGCAAGCACCGCGTAGACGGCTCCGTAGAGAGCGGGCCGAATATTATCGCCCATGCCTCCATCGACGAACAGATAGGTGACGCCTCCGGGAGTAGATTTGCGTGCTCCTATACTATAGACGCTGAAACCGGCTCTGGCTACAATCGAACGGCCCGGCTCAAAAAGCAGTGCCGGCGCAGGCAACGTATCGCTGATCAGGGCTACTTCCCGCTCCATTGTCTCGTGCAGCGCCTGGGCCAGCACTGTCAGAGGAGGCACAGCCATCTGTTCAGGTGTAGCAATCGCCCATCCACCGCCGGGGCTGATCTCCGCGGGCCACCACCGCGCCTCCTGGTAGAGTTCTGCGGCCAGGCGCAGCAGGCGTTCCAGGGATTGCTGGTAGGGACGGGCCTCTCGCAGCATGGTACCCGCGTGCGCATGCAGACCACGCAGGTGCAGGTGGCCCTCGTGAAGGATGCGTAGCGCGGCAGCTTTCGCCTCACCATTACGCAGCGGGAACCCAAATTTAGAGGCCGCGTGCCCCGTCTGGAGATAGCGATGCGTATCGGTCTCCACCTCAGGCGCGACGCGCAGCAAGACACCCGGTCGCTGTGCGGTCTCGCGTGCAAGGCGTGTCAGCCGCGCCAGTTCGTGCCAGTTATCCAGCACGATACGCCCCACACCCAGTTCCAGAGCCAGGCGCAGCTCCGCCTCCGACTTATTGTTCCCGTGAAACGAGATGCGCTCCATCGGAAACGCCGCCTGCTGTGCCACCAATAGCTCTCCCCCGGACACCACATCCAGCCCCATTCCCTGCTCAGCAATCAGCCGAGCCAGCAACGGTGAGAGATAAGCCTTCGCTGCATAGAGGATCTGGGCCTGAGAGGCGCGATAAACCTCGCTGAAAGCCTGCCGGTACTCCTGACAGGCACGCACAATCGTGGCACGGTCGAAAATACAGAGCGGCGTGCCATAGCCCCGCACCAGATCGGATACACTATGTTCGGCTATATGAAGAACACCGTCGGAAGAGATCGCGACGGTATCTGGCAGGAGAGGCACGATCAGTTCACTGGCATGAGGATGTCGTGACATAGTAGCTTGTTCCTTTCTCATTTGTACTGTATCATATTTTTGCGCACTCGAAAATAATGCTTTATTGAAGAAAGGTCTTATCTATGTTCACCCCCCTTCCCCAGACAAGCGAAGAGTTTGAAGTATTAAGCTGGGCAGAGATCGAGCCGTGGTATCACGAGTTACTCAATAGCTCTCTTTCGCTTGAGATATTGCAGCCCTGGTTGATGCAATGGTCAGGTCTGAGCGCGCTTGTCGACGAGACTATGATGAGATTCGAGATTGCCTGCACTCAGAATACGGCAGACGAAGAGCGCGCGCAGCGTAAGCAGCGGTTTATGGAGGAGGTATATGCTCCGGTACAGACGCTGGATCAGCAGGTAAAAGAGCAGTTGCTGGCCAGTGGGCTGGAGCCAGAGGGGTTTGCGCTCCCGTTGCGCAACCTGCGTGCGGAGGCGGCTCTTTACCGTGAAGAGAACCTGTCGCTGTTGAATAACGATAAGGCCTTGAGCGACGAATATGTGCAGATCGGCGGGGATCAGATGGTTATGTGGGAAGGAAAGGAGGTGGCACTACCCTCCTTATACACTATTCTCCATGATCCTGAGCGCGCGCGCCGCGAGCGCGTATGGCGCGCCATGGCAGAACGCCAGCTTATGGATCAGGAGCGGCTCAATGAGGTCTGGCGCAAGAAGATGCAGGTGCGGCAACAGATTGCGCGTAACGCTGGCTATGAAAACTATCGGGACTATCGCTGGCAGCAATTGTTACGCTTTGATTACACCCCGGCTGATTGTCAGACATTGCACGAGGGAGTTGAGCGGGTCATTGTGCCGGCCGCCCATCAATTGTGGGAGAAACGTCGTCAGCAATTAGGGGTAGAGAAACTGCGTCCGTGGGATGTGTGGGTAAATCCGCGCGCCAGGGAAGCGCCACGCGCCGTCTCCGACGTAGATGAATTGCTGCGTCAATGCGCCACCGCCTTTCATCTCATCGATCCTCAACTGGGAGGCTACTTTGACATCATGCTCCAGGAGCGGCTCTTAGATCTGGAGGAGCGCCCTCACAAGGCGGATGCTGGCTATAACCTGCCGCTGGAGGTCAGGCATCGCCCCTTCATTTTTGGACTTGTGAATTCGATTACAGATATCGTGCCCCTGATCTTTCACGAGGCCGGGCATGCCTTTCATGTTTTTGAGACGATCCCACTGCCCTATATCCACCAGCGAAAAGAGGGAGCGGTACCAATAGAGTTCGCGGAAGTCGCTTCGACAAGCATGGAGTTTATCGGGGCCATGTATCTCCAGCAGGCCGGACTGTGTACAAAGCAAGAGGCAGCACTGCTGTGCATCCAGCACCTTGAGGGCATACTTACCAACTACTTACCAGCAATTATCATAGGGGATGCCTTCCAGCACTGGGTCTATGACCATCTAGAGCAGGCGCTAGATGCGAAGAAGTGCCAGCAAAAATGGGTGGAACTCTCGCAGCGTTATCAACCAGATATCGACTGGAGCGGCCTGGAAGCTGAACGCAGCAATGGCTGGCAGGGGACAAGCCACTTTTATTGCGATCCACTCTACTACATCGAGTATGCCTTTGCCGCGCTAGGCGCTTTTCAGGTCTGGAACAACTATCTACATGATCCGAAAACTGCGCTCCAGCAGTATCGCTTCGCGCTCTCTTTAGGAGCTACAAGGACGGTGCCGCAACTCTACGAGGCTGCCGGGGCAAAGTTCGCTTTTGACGAAGAGGTACTCCAGCTCGTGCTGCGGCTGGTTAGCCAGACCGTGGAACAGCTAGAAGAGCAGGTTGCATAGCTACACACCTGGCGCGCGTTTTCGTTTAGAGGGCGTAGGGGCGCCGTTTACAAGCCTGAAAGCATCATACGTGATCGGCCTGCCAGGCGGGCTTGTAAACGGCGCCCCTACGTCAACAACACCCCTGCGCGAACGAAGAGATGTCGCCTTGGAGGAATTGTGTGTGACACGGCTAGCAGCACTATGCTAAAATAGTACCTGTCCCTAAGACATAGAGGAGCAGACTTATATCATGACACAGCTTGATCATCATACACAGGAGCAGCCGACTGACGCGCTTGCGAGCCGGCCGCGGCTGCGTTTCGCTCCCAGCCCTACCGGCTTCCAGCACATTGGAGGCTACCGGACAGCGCTTTTTAGCTGGCTGTATGCGCGCCATACCGGGGGCGCGTTTGTGCTGCGCATCGAAGATACTGATACGGCTCGCACCGTTGAGGGCGCGGTTGATTATCTCATTGAAGGTTTGCAGTGGCTTGGCATGGATGTTGACGAGGGGCCAGTCGTCGGGGGCTTCTACGGTCCCTATTACCAGACGCAGCGCAAGGCCCTGTACCAGCAGTACGCGCATCAACTGATCGCCTCTGGCCACGCCTACCGCTGCTACTGCACACCGCAGCGCCTTGACGAGATGCGCAAGGGCCAGGAAGCGCAGAAGCTGCCGCCGCGCTACGACCGTCGCTGCCGCTTCCTCAGCGCAGAGGAGCGCGCGGCCAACGAGGCTGCCGGACGGACATGGGTGGTACGCTTTGCCATGCCTCTTGAGGGCGACACAGTTGTGCATGATGAGCTTCATGGCGATATCACATTCAAGAATAGCGATATCGATGATGTCGTGATCTTGAAGACGGATGGTCTGCCAACCTACCACCTGGCGCATCTCGTTGACGACTACCTGATGAAGATCACCCATGTGCTGCGGGGCGAGGAGTGGATCGCCAGCGCGCCGCGCCATGTGCAGATCTATAAGGCTCTGGGCTGGCAGCCGCCGCTGTACTACCACGTGCCAAGCGTGCTGGGCAAAGACAAGAAGAAGCTCAGCAAGCGCCATAACGCGCCATCGTGGCTCGAACTCAAGCAGCAGGGTTTTCTGCCGGAGGCGGTCTTTAACTTCCTTGCGCTGATCGGCTGGTCATACGACGACAAGACCGAACTCTTCACGCGCGAGGGGCTGATCCAGGCCTTCGACCTGGACCGTGTCGGCATCGCGGGCGGCATTTACGATGCCGAGAAGCTGACCTGGATGAACGGGGTGTATATTCGCCAGTTGTCGCTGGACGAGCTAACGCGGCGCACGCTTCCCTACCTGGAGCGCCCGCAGGCCGAGGGCGGTCTCCTCGACAGCATCCAGCGCCCGCTTGACCCCGAATACACCGCGCGCGTGCTCCACCTGGAACATGAACGACTGAAGACGCTGGGCGAGGCAGCCAACGTGGTAACATTCTTCTACACCGGCACACTGGAGTACGACACGGCAACGCTCATGCAGAAGGGGATGGAGATCACAGGCACACGGGCGGCCCTGATACGCGCCCGTGATCTGCTTGCCAGCCTGGAGGCATGGGAGCATAGCGACATGGAGACCCCGATGCGCGAACTCGCAACCGAGCTGAGCCTCAAGCCCGCGCAGCTCTTTGGTGCCCTGCGCGTCGCCATCAGCGGGCGTACCATCGCTCCCCCGCTCTTCCAGACGATGGAGGTTCTCGGCCGCGAGCGCACTATGACCCGTATCGAACAGGCCATTGAGCGGCTGGCATCATAGAGGCATCGCGCGATGGCGCACAGACTATGTGTAGTGGCCTCCCTTGCGGGGGCCATGTTCCCACCCGACGCATGTTCCCATCTGGCATAGGAAACGGGTCAGAACCGTATCAAAAGGGAAGAGCCATGATAAACAGAGATTATCTCCTGAGGATGATTGAGCAATTCACCAGGGCCGTAGCCAGGATCATCTTCCTGCGCGAGGCCAATCGCCACCAGGACGCGCTGATCTTTATCGATGATCTATTCAGGCAGTCGCTGGGCTTAGGTTCCTCCCAGATTAACTCGGCCTCAGAAGACATGTTGCTGGCCCTTGTCACCTCGCTAGGCACGCTGAATGTTGAGAAGTGCCTGTGGATCGCGCTGCTGCTCAAGGCGGAGGGCGATACCTACGAAGACCTGGAAAAGGAGAACGAGAGCTATCCCCGCTACCTGAAATCGCTCTTCCTGTTCCTGGAGGTGATGCTACGCGAGGAGGACAGCAACACCATCAAGGAATCGCCCTACTTCGTAGAGACTGAGGAGATCCTCACTCGACTCGACGCCTATGAGTTACCGGTCAAGACGAAACGCCAGGTCATGCAGTATTACGAGAAGACCGGCCGCTATGCCAGGGCCGAGGATCTCCTTTTCGAGCTTGTCGAGACAGAGCCAGCGAACGCAGAGCTATTCGCGCAGGGCCAGGCATTCTATGCACGCCTGCAACAAAAAAGCGATGCGGACCTGGTCGCCGGGAATTTCTCGCGCGCCGAGGTAGAGGAAGGCCAGGAACAACTGGCACAGTTGGAAGAATAGGTCGAAGAGGTAAATACGTGTCCTCCACACACTCTCAAAGCGTGGTACGCTCCACCGTCGCCGATAGCTGGCGCTGGCTGTGGCCCGATATATTTATGCGCCTCATCCCGATGGGAGCGATCCCGTTCATCTACATTGTAATCCGGCACCTGCCGCTCACGGCGTTGGGATTGACGCTGCACGATGTGCCACAGCAGTTGCTCCTTGGGGTCGGCATCGGCAGCGGTATGGCACTTTTTGCCGCCCTCTACCGCATGCTCTTCGTAGGCCCCTGGTTTCGCTGGCCCACCAGGAGCGATCACCTGCTCCAGAGTCTCTATTACCTGGTACTCAATGGCCCCATCGAAGAGCTATTCTTCCGAGGGTTCCTGCTCACCGCGGTGGCGCAGTGGACAGGGTGGCTCGGCTGGGGCTGGCTGGTGAGCACAGCAACCTATACGCTGTACCACCGTCTGGGCAAGTGGAACTGGCGCAGTGTCGGTGGCGTGGGCCTGGCGGGACTGGTCTTCAGCTCGCTCTACCTGGCGCAGCCTGAGCCGCGCTCGCTGCTCGCCGTGGTAATCGTTCACGGCTTCACGACCTGCGGCTTCCTCAATTGGGGCGATGAGCTTCTGTATCGCCGCTGGAAACGCCGCCAGCGCACTAATCACACCTCCACTTCGGTGCCGATACCCAGCGAGCGAGCGCGCCTGTAGACATGCAGCGCCACCGCTACATCCTGGACGGCGACACCAACTGACTTGAAGCAGGTCACCTCTTCTGAAGTGCAGCGACCTGCCTGCCCGCCTGTGACGATCTCGCCCAGTTCAAGCCAGGTATCTGGCCCACTGATGCGCCCGGCACGCAGCGCCTGCACCACGTCGCCAGCCTCAGCCAGGGCCGCTTCCCGCTGGTCAACGACGATACGGACATGGGCCAGCGTCTCAATGTCCACTTCGCACATGGATAGCGTAAAAGCTCCGATTGCGTTGATATGCGCGCCCTGAGCGAGCATATCCCACTGAAAGAGCGGTGTGCTCGACGTGGTAGCGCAGGCCACCAGCAGGGCGCCGGAGAGTGCTTCGGCGGGTGACGCGACGCGCCGGATGAGCGGGCAGGCCGGATCGAGCAGCGCATGCAGGCCAGTTTCCAGGCGCTCAAAATGCTCGTCGCTGCGATTGACCACGCGCACTTCACGTAGAGGACGCACCGTATCGATAGCCAGCACCTGCGTGACTGCCTGGGCGCCAGCACCAAAGAGGGCCAGCACATCTGCATCATCACGCGCCAGCAAACCAGTGGCCAGACCAGATATCGCGCCTGTGCGCATGGCTGTGAGCCAGCCACCCTCCAGGATAGCCAGCGTGCGGCCCGTTGTTGCATCCAATAGCAACACCGTCGCGAAGCTCAACGGCAGGCCCTGGGGAGGATTCTGGGGAGCCACGGTGATGACTTTAAGGCCAAAAGCATGGTACTCAGGCGTCTCTAATAACGCGGGCATAGAGAGCACCGCACCCTGCTCTGGGAGAGCGACATGCACACGTTGGGGGGTCTGCGCGAGACCTGTGTGCAGCGCGCGAAAGGCCACGCGCATGACCTCGATGGCTTCCGGCATATCCAGGCAGCGCTGGATGTCAGCGCGCGAAAGAATAAGCGCCATAATAGCTCCTTCTGCTGCCAGGTGCAGCAATGCACAACATCTGGCCTATAGCATGAACCGATTCCTTAAAATTGTTACCTTCACCTTGCCAGGTCGTCTCTTGAATAGAACGTATAAAAAGGGCGTCGCGTAGCAAGATGAGAGACCAACATATCCGACGACCAGCAAAAGGGGCATAGCCTGGCATGAGATAAGGAGACGCATGGCCCGAATGGGTCCCTTCCATTGAACGCCCTTTCTTTGCTATGGTTAGTATGGTATCCTGCAAATAACATAGCTTATCTTCTTCAAGTCTTGGAGGTCCAGATCTTTGAAAGTTGTTGTTACCGGCGGAGCAGGTTTTATCGGCTCCCATCTCTGTAAGCGACTATTAGATGAAGAGCACAGCGTTCTCTGTGTAGATAACTTGCTTACCGGCTCCGAAGACAATATCGCTTCTTTGCGCCCTCATCCGCATTTTACGTTCCTGCACCATGATGTCACACAGCCCTTTAGCTTCCAGGCGGAGGCCATTTTTCATATGGCAAGCCCCGCCAGTCCTATTGGCTACATGGAGCATCCCCTTGAGACCATCCTGGTCAATAGCCAGGGTACACACCGGATGCTGGAGCAGGCTCGCCAGCAGAAGGCCATGTTTCTGGTCTCCTCGACATCAGAGATCTATGGAGACCCCCTGGTGCATCCACAACGTGAGGACTACTGGGGCAATGTCAACCCCATTGGGCCACGCGCCTGCTACGATGAAAGCAAGCGTCTTGGCGAGACGTTGACGATGGAATATTACCGGCAGTACCAGGCGAATGTGCGCATTGTGCGTATCTTCAATACCTACGGCCCACATAGCCAGCAAAACGACGGGCGCATGATCCCCAACTTTATTACCCAGGCGCTGCGCAATGAGCCACTGACTATTTACGGCGATGGCAGCAAGACACGCAGCATCTGCTATGTCAGCGACCTGGTCGATGGTCTGATGCGCGCGATGTTCAAGCCGCATACCACCGGTGAGGTATTTAACCTTGGCAACCCGGAAGAGCACACTGTGCTTGAATTTGCGCAGACGATCATCCGACTCTGCAATGCTTCGTCCGGCCTGCGCTTTGAATCCAGCCGCATCGATGACCCGGAGCGGCGCCGCCCGGATATCGCTAAAGCCCGGCAGGCTCTTGGTTGGGAACTACATGTAGGCATGGAAGATGGTCTACAGCGTACCATAGAATGGTTCAGCAATCAAAGCAGCTATCTGTCTCCTATCTCATAGGAGTTTCCCGTGTGAGTCCTTTGAAGCTGCCTGCGAGAGATTAGTGTAGTAGCATGAGAAGCCTTAGTGTACACAGGCCAGAACATAGGCGCAGCGACTCAGATTTTCTAGGGCCGCTGCGTTCCCATATCACGTTGGCGAACGTGGTGGGCGTGACCGGCGCAATCGTGGCGTTTGGCCTCTTGATTGCGCTTCCTTCACAGCCTCAACCGTGGAATATCCGCCTGCCACTGTACCTGATAGTGACCATATGGACCATGCTGCGGCCGCGCACAGCGCTCTATCTCCTCCCACTCGCTGTTCCCTGGGGATCTATAGATAGCATTAGCATAGGGTCCGCGAATGTGAATAGCGCAGATATTCTCGTTGGTCTGCTCGCCGCCGCCTGGCTCATGAGTTTCGTCTTGCCCGCCGCCGGGTATGCCATGGTGACCATTCCAGGCCCGCGTGACCGCGGCCGCCAGAGCGTGCCCTGGTATCTTGTGCTGGCGATACTGCTGCTCCTCTTCACGATGGTCCTTTCTGTATTCGTTGCGACGAGCCTCAGCGATAGCCTGAAAGAGATCGTCAAATGGCTCGAATTTCTGGTGATCGTCCTGCTGGGAACGCAGTATATCCGCACGCGCCGCCAGGTGTGGATCATCGTCGCCATGCTTTTGCTGGGAGCGGTTTCCCAGGCGATGTTTAGCTATGCGCAGGAATACCTCAATATCGGTCCCCTGTCATTTATTCGCGCTAACAGCCTGCGCGTCTCTGGCACCTTTGGCCAGCCCAACCCATTCGCGGGCTATATCAACATTATCCTGAGCATCGCGCTGGCCTTGACGCTGCTCGGACGCAATTGGAAGACGCGCTTCCTGGCGGGCGCGGCGCTGCTTCCACTCGCCGGGGCCGAGTACCTGACTCAATCAAAAGGCGGCTGGCTCGCTATGAGCATAGCGGCGATTTTTATCCTGATCATGGGCGCGACGTATATGCGGGCCTTCAAGCCTGTGCTGTTCGCCGGCATGCTGGGCATCATCGGCCTGCTCTTCGCCAATGGCCTGCTTCTGGCGAATGTGATCCCCATAAAAATCTTCTCGCCGATTCTGGACTTCGTCGGCGTCACAAATCTGAACCTGGGCGAGCCTACCCCACAAAATTACGCGACCGCCGAGCGCGTCGCGCACTGGATTGCCGGTATCCGTATGTTCCTGGCCCACCCCTGGACCGGTGTTGGCATTGGCAACTACCAGGATGCCTACCCGCACTACTATATGACTATCTTCATCACCCCATTGGGCCATGCCCATAACTACTACATCAACATTGCCGCCGAGATGGGTATTATCGGCTTGCTCATCTACCTCTTCTTCCTGCTAGCACTCTTTATCGCAGGAGCGCGCGCATACTCTATGATTAGCAAGAAATATAACCAGGCGCGCGCGGCAGTAAAGACTAGCTTGCAAACTCCCCCGGCTGGCATATTGAATAGATTGTGGGTTATGCTCAATCTGTTCAATATGAGCTACCCTCAGTCCGGAATAGCCGAGACTCTTGGCCAGTTCACAAACGACCGGGCCCTGGCGATAGGCATCATTGCAGCGTTCATCAGCATAAGCGCGCACAATATGGTGGATAATCTCTATGTCCATAGTATGACAAGCTTAATGGCGTTACTCCTGGCCGTGATTATCCGGCTCAAGGACGTGGCGCCTGCTAGCTCTAGCAGTGGAGGGCTGTGACCATAAAGGATGTGCAGGATAGCAACCCATCTCCAGAGGATGGTTACCCGGCCGAAACGACAGTGGAGAAAAAGGCCAGTGTGCTGCCACCGCAAGACGCCGCCGCTGTAAGCACTCCCACAGGGGAGATCACGCGGGCGCAGTTATCGCTCAGGAAACGCATCTTGAACTGGCGCACGCTGTTGCCTCTGGTAGTCGTCGTCATCGCGCTGGTCATCTTCGCCAGGCAGGCGAAGATCGACCCGCAGAAGACGCTGGCAGCTATCCGCTCCGCGAATGCACTGTACCTGCTCGCCGCCTTTATCATCTACTATCTTTCATTCCCGCTACGGGCGCTACGCTGGCGTTTCCTGCTCCAAAACGTGGGCTTTACGCGAGCCAATGGCGTACATCTGCCAAAATTCTGGAAGATTGTGGAGATCATCTATATCTCCTGGTTCGCGAACGCGATTGTGCCCGCGAAACTAGGAGATCTGTACCGAGCCTACCTGCTGCGCCGCGAGACTGGCGTCTCCGGCTCGCGCAGCTTCGGCACTGTGCTGGCCGAGCGCCTGCTGGACCTGATCGTGCTGCTCCTGCTCTGCATCTCGGCAGTGATGATCAGCCTGCACGACACGATGCCCTGGCAGGTACGCTTTGGCCTGATAATTGCGCTGGCAGCCGTAATTGCTGGCGTCATCGGCCTGTTTATGCTACGCCTGTTCCGCACGCATATCGCGCGCATTGTGCCGCTGCGCTTCCGCGAACACTACAACCATCTCCAGGAAGGCACGCTCGGCTCATTTCGCCATCTACCTACCCTCATAGGCCTGACGCTTGGGGTCTGGGCCTGCGAGTCGCTGCGTTTCTTCTTCGTAGTCCTATCGCTCAACCTGATTAGAGGGGACCTGCTGCATATTATCGCGGCGGCGCTGTTCATCGCGCTGGTGGAAGCACTGCTCACCGCCATCCCCTTTACCGGTGGAGGAGTTGGTCTGGTCGAGGGCGGTATGATCGCCACGATTGCGCTATTCACTCCCAACACCACAAACCTGGCCCTGGCGGCTATCGTGCTGGACCGCTCGATCAGCCTACTGAGCATTCTGGTAATTGGCTTTGTCGTGTTCATGATCGCCTTTGGGAGACAGGCCACAAAACAGTCTGCAACCGCTTGACACACCCGAAGGGCTGAACTATAATCACCGCGTAGGTCAAGGGGGGTCAAAAACGCTCTCCCGTACGGGGAAGTAACGAAAAGAAAGGTAGAGATTCCTTCCTACCTCGCATTTCAAGGTGGGGATCTCCGCGGCGTACCATCTAATGCAAGAACCACTCGCGCAGATAGATCTGTATACGAACGTAGAGAACGACGAACTCAACCGGTTACTGACGCAGGCGCTGGCTTCTATCGATCTAGACAGCGTGGTACAGTACACCCTACAAGAGGCAGGAGTGAACCAACCGGTGATGCTGACGCTGCTGATCACCGATGACGAGACATTGCGGGACATGAACAGGCAATATCGCCAGCAGAACATCCCCACAGATGTCCTCTCATTTCCCTTGTTGAACAAACCTCTGGTAGACGCGCCCGCCGAGCAGCTATGGTCCAGGGAAGAAACCGCTGAGCAGGACGAAAAAGTCTTTGTCACGCCGCCTGAGCTGACCACCAATCTAGGCGATATCGCGATCTCCTGGCCCACGGTCATCCGCCAGGCCGGGGAAGTGGGTCACAGCCCGACCTATGAGCTGGTCTATCTCATTGCTCACGGGGTGCTGCACCTGGTCGGCTATGACGATCATACCGAAGCGGGCTACCAGACCATGGTGCGGCTCCAACATAACGTGCTCGCGGCCGTAGGGCAGAAGGCATAACAACAATGGGTCAGCCAGCAACGCCCCCACCCGCTCCCCAGGGTGAGTGGAGCAAGTTTATTGCTGGCTTCGGCTATGCCTTCACAGGTCTGTGGTACGCGCTGCGCACGCAGCGCAACGTGCGCGTTCACGCGTTGGTGGCGGCGCTGGCGATCATCATGGGCCTTATCCTGCATATCTCGGCCATTGAGTTCGCCATAGTCTTTATGGCTATCACTGGCGTGTTCGTCACTGAGATGATTAACACAGTGTGCGAACTCTGCGTCGACCTGGCCTCGCCCGAATACCATCCCCTGGCGAAGATCGCCAAAGATGTAGCGGCCGGCGCGGTCTTACTCAGCGCGATGCTCTCAGTCGTCATCGGCCTGTTCATCTTTGGGCCACATCTGTGGCATCTACTCCAACTTATTCATTGAAGCGTCTGTCGCCATCTATCGTAGGTGTAAATTTTGACAATAAGCTGTTGATTCTTGAGCAAATCCTCTGTTGATCAGAGGATGCTCTTCCTTGACCAGTTCCCCAGAAATTGGGGTTATAATATTTTTTCGTACACACATTTCCCTGCTAAGCGCCATCACTAAACTGAAATGAGGCAGAATTACCCCCGCTAAAGTAAAAAGGGAGCCTTCTCATCCCATGAAAGGCTTTTTTTGACACACTGCACATGCACATGATAGAAAAACGGGGGTATTCTTCGTCATCGAGGTGGATCCCATCGCCTGGTTACTGTGTAACAGGCACCCGGTCTCGCTGCACAGTAACCAGCCAGGCGCGGTAGCGCAGGCGAGGCGTGATCAGGAGGGAGAGATCTGCCAGCGTCTGGTAGAGCCAGCAGACGGCAGATCTTTACCAACGATCACGGGTCTGCTTCATCTCCAGATCAGGCCCAAAGCACTGCTGAAGGAGAGGTTTGAGCGGATGATCTGCGGAATGTGGGAAGCCTCCCCCGCTAAAAGAAGACAAGGTGAAATAATCAGAGACAGGATAGTCAATCACAGGGGCTGCGTCGGCGCTAAATGTATCCATAAAGTCAATCGGAAACGGGCGCGTCAATGCATAGAGCACGGCTCCTTCATCTGCCCACCGGGTGGCCTCGGAAAGCTCATGATCAAGGGAAGGGAAACAGAAACAGACATCTCTTTCCCTCAAAGGTAGACGACGTAAAGCCTCGACAAAGGCGGCTTCATTATCACCATAATACCAGAGCGTTTCGAGAGCCATCTCCTGCCCTTCTGTGAGAGCCTCGACCACAGAGAGCATGGACCCAGGCCCATTGGGAATGATAGAGTGGCCAGCCTGTGGATATGTCCCTTCTTTCCGTGCTGTCTCAAGCTCTTCCCCACGGGCTTCATTGCGAGCGGCCCCCACAAAGATCGCCGCTGGCAAGGAGATATGTCTGTCATGCAACAAGGCAAGAAGGAGCGTCTCCATCTCATTCAGGCTCAGCGTTTTTTTGGATGGAGAGGTTGCCAAAAAGAAAGTCAATGCTGCCATCTTTCCTCCTATACAGCAAACAGAGAGACAGGCATGCAGGAACGCCTCCATCGCGTCCTTTTCATCACGCGGTGATCCTCTCTCCTAGCCAAAGGTCGCGGCGATCCGTGCCAGGTACCATGAGACAAAGCCTTCAGCATCAACCCCGTAGAAACCTGCATGTTCGGAGGAGCGGAAGCACTTTCGCTATAGTTTCTGAAAAAGGCCACCGTCTCTCCAAGGGTGAGCATGCCCTGCAGTTCTACATCCACGTACGCTGGCTCCCAGGTGATCCATTCCGGCTGGAAAGCGGCCGCCAGGCAGAGAGGATCGTGCATGGCAAAGGCGGTCACCCCGTAGGCGGGCGTGAAGACATCGAAGTAGTAATCGATCATCTGCTCCATGCAGCGGGTGACTACATGACCATTGTGGGCAAGCTGCACCACCTGTTCACGATGCAAGGGCGTGCGATTCGTGACATCGAGCGAGACCAGCCGGATAGGCCAGCCACCATGAAACACCATATGGGCCGCGTGGGGATCTGCCAGGATATTGAACTCTGCCGCCGGCGTGGTATTGCCAGGAACGCGCAGCGCTCCACCCATAATCACTACCTCGCGCACAGCCTGGGCAATGCGCGGCTCGCGGCGCAGAGCCAGCGCCACATTCGTCAGTGGCCCAATAGCTACCAGCGTGATCTCTCCAGGGGCTTGCAAGATCTTCTCGATGATCAGTTCTGTCGCATGCTGAGCTACGACACTGGTGCGAGGAGTGGGAAGTTCAACCTCCCCAAGGCCATTGCTCCCATGCACATAGGCCGCCTCCACCGGCTGACGCAGCAGCGGCCGTGTACACCCGCGCGCAACGGGGATGTCGGCGCGCCCGGCCAGTTCGAGGAGGCTCAAAGCGTTGCGCGTCGTCAGATCGACATGCACGTTCCCGCTGACGGTAGTGATGGCCTCAAGCTGCACCTCAGGCGAGGCCAGAGCCAGAAATATCGCCAGGGCATCATCTATCCCTGGATCAGTGTCAAGGATAATACGAGTATTAGTTGGCAACAACTTTCTCCGGATGTAAGACGACGAGCACGCGACTTGGATCGTCAGCTACCCCCTGAACCATCTTTTCAACCTGGTCGGCCGGCACATATTTCTGAATAATAGGGCGCGCAAGTTCACCGACATTCTGCTCAATAATCTCGGCTCGTCCATAGGCCGTAACATACTTGCGGGTGAGAAAATCATCGACAATCAGTGAGATGGATGAATCGCGCTTGAGGTTCACATACTTGGCGCGGTCTTTCGTGGTCGTGAAAAAAAAGGCTGTCCCATCCCACGCATACCAGACGGGGGTAAGCTGCGGTCCCCCCCTTGCGCGGTTGACACCGATAATGGCGTGGTTCGCCTTTGAAAGCAACGTTTGCATCTCTTCAGAAGTCATATCTACGTGTTCTCCATTTCGTGAAAGTTTGCTGGGAAGTGCTTATCTGCGAAAGCATCTTACTTTCTTATATCTATATAAAGTATAGCATGTCTAGGGATAATTTGAATTGAGGTACGCTTATAACTCAGGCCATTTAAAAGCTGTGCATGCCATGCTACGTCGTGCGCGCCCCGGTCCGCGTAGGGGCGATGGCTTTTCGCAGGGGGAGGTTTTCTCAGAGCGCTTTCCACGGCGTCCATCTGGCCGAGAAGAAGATGCATGAGGGGTAGGGGCGCCGTTTACAAGCCCCATAGACATTAAGTTAAGGGGGGGATGACAAAAAAGGATCTTTCTGCGATCATAGAAAAAAAGAATCGTGAGCTATGAAAGGAAGAAAGACCCGATGAGTAGTATAGCAGATCAGTGTGCCCTCTTACAGCAGATTGTGACAGTGGAAGCCAACCAGCTTGCACGGGAGACCGGTTGCATCAAACGGCAACGGAAATTCACGGGGACAGCGCTCTTTGTCGGGCTGGTGTTCAGTTGGTTAACGACCCCGGACAGTACCCTGGCCACCATCGTGCAAAACCTGGGCTGGGTGGCCTTGCAGGTGAGCATTCCCGGCCTGTTTTATCGCTTTACCGAGGAACTGGCCTTGTTTCTGGAACGGATGCTCCACCGGCTGGTGACGGCTCCCTGGCAGGAGGGCATCGCGGTGGAAGGAGCGCTCTTGCGTCGCTTCAACGGGGTGTTCGTGGAGGATAGTAGTACGGTCCCCTTGCCCGACGCGTTCCAGAAGAGGTGGCGGGGCTGTGGCGGCAGTCGGGGAACCAGTGGATCGGCGCTCAAAGTCTTCGTGCGCTGGAATCTCACGACGGGAGAGATGCAGGGACCGCTGCTGAGTCATGGGCGCACCACCGATACGCGCTCGCCGCTGTCTCTGGAGCAGCTTCCAGCGGGCTGCTTGTACGTGGCCGATCTGGGGTTCTACAGCCTCAAGCGGCTCCTGGCCTTGCACGGGCGCAGCAAGCGGGAGCGGCGGTTCTTCCTGACGCGCCATCAACCGGGGGTGGGATTATGGACGCGGAGCGGGCATCGCCTGTCTTTGAGGGCCCTGGTTCCCAAACAGGTGGGCCAGCGTGTCGAGATCAGTGCCCGGCTCGGTCGACAGGGAGGGATCTGGGTGCGGGTGCTCATGGAGCGGGTGCCCAAAGCGGTAGGCGACGAGCGGCGTGAGCGCATCAAGGAGGCGGCGGCCGATCATGGGCGGGAGGCGGGCGAGGAGGTGCTGCGGCTGGCAGACTGGACGATTGTACTCACCAATGCAAGCCGGGATCGGCTCCGCTTTGAGGAGGTTCTTGTCTTAATGCGAGCCCGCTGGCAGATTGAGCGACTCTTCCGGCTCTGGAAGGAGTATGGCCAGATCGATGAGTGGCGCAGCAAACAGCCCTGGCGTATCCTCTGTGAGATCTACGCCAAGCTTTCGGCCATGGTGATCCAGCAGTGGCTCACCACCCAGGGCTGTTGGGACGACCCCCATCGCAGCCTGATCAAAGCCGCCCAGGTGGTGCGCCGAGAAGCCAATCGGCTGGCCGTGGCCATCCGGCGGGGGAACCTGGCTGAAGAAGTGCTGGACGTGCTGGGCAATATGCACTCAGGCTGCCAGCACAACCGCCGCCGTGCTCGCCCCTCCACCGCCCAACTCCTGGAGGACCCCTCCTTGCTCCGCTGGCCTGACCGGCCAGCGGAGCAGATCACTCCTGTCAAGAAACGGACGTATCTCGGCAAGCGCTGGCCGGCCGGAAAGGGATGGAATGCCACTCGGATTCGCGAATATTCTTAACTTAATGTCTATGGGGGCGCCGTTTACAAGCCCGCCTGGCTGTCAAATACGTGTTTGGTTGCTAGA
>JALYTT010000520.1 GCA_030854145.1 Chloroflexota bacterium
GCTATTTAGTGAGCAGCGCAAGACGCTCGCTAGCATTGTCAGCGTTCTCTTATTCTCAGTGATTCTGGCTTCCTGTGGAAGCAGCGCGAATACCCCAACCACAGGCAGCGGGAACACCCCTGCCGCCGGCAACAGCAACGGCAAAGGCTGTACGAAGGTAGGCATACTGCTACCGGAGACCGCGAGTTCCGCGCGCTGGGACAGCAAAGACAAGCCTTTGCTGACAGCTGATATCACAGCCGCGTTGCCTAACGCCACGGTAGACTACGCCAATGCCCAGGGCAACAGCGCCACACAGTTGAACCAGGCCGAGGCCGACCTGACAAAGGGCGACTGCATCCTGGTCGTCGGCGCGCATGACAGCGTGGCCGCCGCCGCGATCGTCGCCAAGGCCAAGCAGCAGAACGTGCCCGTCATCGCCTACGACCGCCTCATCCAGTCCAAGGACCTCAGCTTCTACGTCTCCTTCGACAACGTGCGTGTTGGTGAGTTGCAGGGTCAGTACATCGTCGATCATCACAAGAAGGGCGACCATGTCGCGATGATCAACGGGTCGCAGACCGACAACAACGCGGTGCTGTTCAAGCAGGGAGCGATCAGCAAGCTCCAGCCGCTTTTCGACAGCGGTGAACTGAAGAAGGTCTATGACACCTTCACGCCTGACTGGAACAACGACACGGCCCGCACCGAGATGGACCAGGCGCTGACCCAGAACGGCAACAACATCCAGATCGCCTATGTTGCCAACGACGGCATGGCCAACTCGGTCATCGCTTCACTGAAGGCACAGCACCTCAATAAGAGGGTTCCGGTCACCGGCCAGGATGCTACCGTTGCCGGTATCCAGAACATTCTGACTGGCGACCAGGCGATGACCGTCTACAAGGCCATCACCAAAGAGGCCCAGGCCACGGCTAGCCTGGTGGCTGCCATCAGCAAGGGCGAGGACACCACTTCCATGATCAATGGCCAGACCAAGACCTCCGATGGCAGCAGCATTCCATCGATCCTGGAGACCCCGGTCGCCGTCGATAAGACGAACATTGCCACGACCGTCATTGCCGATGGCTTCGTGACCAAGAGCGATGTCTGCCAGGGTCTGCCCGCAGGCACGGGTGGCATCTGCTAGCCTGTCCCCGGTAGTATGTCGCCTGCTAACCGCGTACTACCAGTTTACCAGGGAGATAGGGTGCTTCTGAAGCATCCTATCCCGCTGGTTTCGGTTCCCGTAGCCAGCCGCTTGCGCACCCTGGAGGCGAGAAAGACAGCAGCCCAAAAGCGCGCACAGCGACAGGCTACGGGAAGCATCTATAGTGGAGGATTCCATGGCGGATAATATGATCCCGTCGAATACTGAGATGTCTTCCCCCGCGCCAGAGCTGTCATTTCGGGGCGAGCCACGCCTCAGGCTGCAAGGCGTCAATAAAACCTACGGAGCCGTGCGCGCACTGACCGATGTAGACTTCGAGGTCTATGCCGGCGAAGTCGTGGGCCTCGTAGGCGATAACGGCGCGGGAAAATCAACGCTGATCAAAACGATTTCTGGTGTCGGACCACCGGACTCAGGAGATATCTTCCTGGAAGGTACACCCGTAAAGATCACTGACCCGAAGGCGGCTACGCGTTTAGGCATCGAGACGGTCTACCAGGACCTGGCACTCTGCGATAACCTGGACGTTGTCTCAAACCTCTTCTTAGGTCGTGAGATACGCACTGCATGGCCGGTCCTCTCGGAAACAACGATGGAACAGCGCTCCTTAAACGTCCTGAGTTCTCTGGATGTAAAACTGCCCTCGGTGCGCTCGCTTGTGGCCGCGCTTTCTGGCGGACAACGACAATCGATAGCCGTGGCCAAGACCATCCTGCGCAACGCCAAAGTGGTGCTGCTCGACGAACCGACGGCGGCGCTCGGTGTGGCCCAAACCCACCAGGTACTCAACATGATCCGGCGCCTGCGCGACCAGGGCCTGGCAGTGGTAGTGATCTCGCATAACCTGGTGGATGTCTTTGAAGTCGTAGATCGCGTTATTGTCCTGCGCCTTGGCAAGCGCGTCGGCACATTCGATATCAAGAATACGACACCTGAGCGCGTGGTGGCGGCGATTACAGGCGCGGAGTTTGGTGGTGAGTCAGAATCCAATGGCGCACACGAAGGAGCAGTACAATGAGCGAAGTTATCAACGAGAGGGAGGCAACCGATGCCCCTGCTTCCGTCGAGGTCCCTTCATACCTGCCACGCCGGACTGTAGGGCAACTGCTACGCACCGATCTGGGCTTTCTTCCGGTCCTCTTTACGCTTATTCTTATCGCGCTCTACTTTGGTTTCACGACGAACGGACTTTTTCTCACGCCGCGCAATCTCTCAAACCTGGTGTTACAGAACATCACGATTGGCATTATCGGGCTGGGGAGCATTCTGGTCCTGCTGCTCGGCGAGATCGATCTCTCGGTGGCCGCGGTCAGTACGCTCTGCGCCACGATCATGGGCGTGCTATCGGAGCGCAGCGGCTACCCGGCCTGGGAAGCCATCGTCATCGCCCTGCTGATCGGCGCGCTGGTGGGTTTTGTGAACGGAGTCCTGATCGCCTACCTGCGCATTCCCTCGTTTATTGTCACCCTGGCCGCCTCCATCGGATATGCCGGGCTGCTGTTGCACTTGCTGTCAGATCAAACAACGCTGATTATTCACGACAACTTTATTGTCTCTCTGGCCAATAACTACCTGCCCGATATCATAGGCGTTGGCCTGCCGGTTGTGGTTCTCATTATCTATCTCGGAGCGCTCATTTTTAACTTTATGCGCCGCCGCAACGCCGGACTCAAGACGATCTCACCAATTCAACTTATCGTCCAGCTTGCACTGACGGTGCTGGTGGCCGCGGGGACGCTGATCCTGTTTGAGTCATATCTAGGGGTGCCCCAATCGATAGCTATCCTGGTTGCTCTGATTGTGATCTTCTGGCTCATCCTGACAAAGACGGCCTATGGGCGGCATATCTACGCGGTTGGCGGCAACAACGAAGCCGCACGGCGCGCAGGTATCAGTGTGACATGGATTCGTATCTCTGTCTTCACCCTCTGCTCGTTGCTGGCGGCGGTAGCCGGCGTGCTGGCGGCCTCGCGTGATCTCTCGGTGGCAAGTCAGATCAACCCGACACTACTCCTCGACGCCATCGCGGCGGCAGTCATCGGTGGGGTGAGCCTCTTTGGCGGCCGCGGCTCTGTCTGGTCGATCATCCTGGGCATGCTCATCATCGGCAGCCTGGAGAACGGCCTCGATTTGAAGAGCCAGGGTACCGATGTCAAGCAGATGGTTGAAGGGGTGGTTCTGGTCCTCGCCGTCGCCGCTGATGCGATCATTCGCCGGGTGCAGGCGCGCAGCAGCAGTGGACGTTAAGAGAGGGATGGCACGGCAAACGAGAGCCATCCCTGAACATGAGCCTATCACGGGAGCCTGGCGCAAAGTCCTGGTCTGTGTGCTACTCACCCTGGTAGGCTTCAATTTGCGTTCGGTGATCCTGGCAGTGCCGCCCGTGCTGCCCCTTATCCAGCACGACCTGGGGCTCTCGTATGCCGGGACAGGGCTGCTCACCTCGTTACCTGTGCTGGTCCTTGGAGCAACAGCCTGGCCCTCGGGGCTGCTGACAGAACGCATTGGCGCGCGACTCTGCGTTTCCATTGGCCTGGCGCTGCTGGGCGCTGGCACACTGCTGCGCGCGCTCTGGCCGGCGGCGCTGTCGCTCTTCCTCTGCACGCTGCTGCTCAGCCTGGGCATCGCGCTGGCACAGACGGCGGTGCCTGTGCTGGCTTGCCGCTGGTTCCCGGCACAGATCGGCCTGGTGGCCGCACTCTTCGGGGATGGACTGATCATCGGCGAGGCCGTGGCCGCCGGCATCACGGTGCCGGTGATGGCGCAGTTTCTGGGCAGAAACGCCTGGAGCGCCACCTTTGTGTTCTGGGGCCTGCCGGTCGTCGCGCTGCTGGTGCTCTGGCTCTGGCTCGCTCCTTCTGCCCCGGTCACAATGCGCGCGCGCCCCGCGCCACCGGAGTCAGCAACCGGCGTTGCGACAGCGCAAGAGACGGTGCCGCAGCCCAAACAGCCGCGCGTCAATGCCCTGCATCTGGGGATCTTGCTGGGAGGGGGCAGCCTGATCTACTTCGGCATGAACGGCTGGATCCCCTCATACAACCAGGCCCTGCACTACACAGCCATGACGCCACTGGCCCTGGCGACGCTCAACGCGGCACAATTGCCGGTCAGCATAGGGATCACACTGTTTGCGCAGCGGCTGGCCGGGCGCCGACTGCCCTTCATCATCTCAGGCAGTATCTGTACCCTCTCGATTGCCGGCTGGCTTCTCACGCCGGGCAGCCTGGAACCTCTGTGGGCCGCCCTGCTGGGTGGCAGCTCGGCGATCGTCTTTACGCTTGGCATCGCCCTCCCACCACTGCTGGCGCGCCCTCAGGAAGTGGGGCGTCTCACGGGTATTACCATATCGCTCACATACGCCGTCGCCTTTGTCGGCCCCTTCGTTGGCGGCGTCCTCTGGGACCTCCTGCACCTGCCGGCAGCGGCATTCGTGCCGGTGATTATCGCCAGCATCCTACTGATTGTCCTGGGTGCTCGGCTGCCGGCTCTCAGCGCGTTCGGCCTGGCGCCTGAGCCAGGCTAGAGCGTCGGTTAAGTAATCACGGTCGCGACAGCAGTTGTTCCTTT
>JALYTT010000085.1 GCA_030854145.1 Chloroflexota bacterium
ACCCCCCGCCCCCCAGTCAAGGGGCCGCGGCCCCTTGCATTCCCGCTTGTCACATGAGGTGGGTCAGTCCACTAGCGACGCGCGTGTCCCAGCGTAGGTAGAACGGAGGGCGAAGACGAACATATAACCTTGAGTTCGTTTATAGGCCTGTTAGCAGAAACAGAGCCCTACTCCCTGGGGACAATCCGACGTTGTCGCGGGAGCAACTTTCCAGTAGAAGGAACCTGGGGCAGTGGAATGGTGTTGAAGGTCTTGCCCTGGAGCGCAACGATCAAAGGATCAATCTGGGTGTGCGAAAGGGGTAGGAGGGGATGCTGGTGGTTCTGCTCAGCTTGCTGGATACTATTGACGTAGTAGGTTACCGCCTGCTCAATGTGCCAGAGGTCTGTTTCTGCCTGGACCGCGCGTTGGAATCGGACCAGCAGGGTATTTAAGGCGCTGGCGATCTGCCAGAGCATATTATCCTGCGAGAGCGGCGCGCGGGCCTGCAATTGGCCGTTTGCCACAGCCACGTGGGTTTGCAGAATTTGCTGGATGCCCGTATCAAGCGCGCGTTTCTGTTCGGCAAGCAAATGTTCTTGTTCGGCAATCTCCTGTTGCAGGTGGGCAATCAACTCCGCGCGACCGGCGCGTTTCATCGCTGTTGCCATCGTAGAGGCCAGTATGTAGGCTATGCCTGCCACCAGAAACAGCGTCCCAACAGGCTGTGCGATGATAACCGGCAGGTGCTCATGCAGGTCCTTGTCCAGTACTGCCGTATGAGGCACATAGACCAGCGTGCCGATAATCGCAATTGTGCTCATGAAGGCGACGAGAAAGATGCTGCGTATAGGCAACAAAGAGACCGCCAGCAGTTCTACGATGACGTACATATCGTACCCCTGGAGTGTTGTCTCGTCGAACGGAACGGTCGTGAAGAGGGCCACCGTCAATATCAGGAAGCCTGTCAGGCTGACGAGAAGCCCGGCGGCCAGCGTGTAGCCTTTCCGATTGAGTGCCAGCGCGAGGATAGATGCCGCTGCCAGTCCCAGGTCCAGCCAGAAGTAGGCGTGGCCTGGAGCAAAGAAACACGCCGGCAGCAGAGTCACAACCATGACAGTGAAGAAAAATAAGACGTTACTGGTCAAGCGCGATTGACGCGCCGCTTCACGCTGCGCGAAGCTCGCGGTGGTCGAAGCCTCTGGCATAGCCGTGAGTGTGTTCCAGAGGTGTATCAGGCGATTGCGCCGACCTGACCTGGACTCTATCATCTCGGAGATGGACCGGCGTGTTCGAGGTGGTGGCACGTTAGATATGGTGGTGTCTGTCATCGCTTGAAAAAAACCTCCTGTAACATGGAAGAGGTGCCGGACGCCTGAGCGCCCGCGCCCTTCCATCCCTTTTTTGAGTGCGTGATTGAACAGCGTGTAAGCACGCTCTTTTCACGACCCAACATCACTACGACAAATCTGCTCATTTCACTGTGCGATGAAGTCCCCCAGGGACCAGAAACTGGATGCGTGATTCGCTGCTCAGCCCGACGGCAAGCTTCAGCGGTAATCTAGCTTCACGCGCTGGCATGCATCACAACATCTGCGCATAGATATCTGTATAACCGACAATATATGTGCTGTGATCCAGGTGTTCGCGAGCGGTTTGGACCTGGTGGAGTGGAGAAGTGCCGAACGCTGCGGTGCTCTGCGAGGAGAACAAAGAGGCCTCTCATAGGATGCGCTTTTCCCCCTACCAACCAATCCACAAAAATTGCGAGATCATCTGAAAAGCACTATAACATAGGGCGCAAACTGTGTACATCTCTTCCAGCGTATATAGCCGTATTTGGCTATCACTATCACTCTTACCAGGCGGGCAATATGTATAACAATCGAGGAAAGAACTCAGCAAAGAGAATAGCACTTTATGGATGATTGCTCCAATACTGTTTACATGCGGCCACCCCGTTTCGGATACCAGTTTCTATCTCAGTACTATTCATAGGTGTTTGGGTCAGCGGACCATATCCTGAGTCATCCCAGGCATAAAAAACCAGTCCGCTTGCTCCATGCTCGCAGAAGCTCCTGCTTTGCGCTTCAATATCTTCTGCACTTGGCGTTACCCAGTAACGATCTGTATGAGCTATAGGTCCTCCAAAGGCCTGTCCTATGCCAATAAGCGGCTCTTTGTTAATATCCCATCCTCTTTGCTGCAAACTGACAAACATAGAGGTAAGTATTCCTGACATGGACCAATCATAGGCATCCGCTGATGCAGTTGGTGCGGTACTAGAGAGCGAAGAAGTATAGATATAAAAGCCTACCATATCACATCCCTGAGAAGAAAAATTATCAGCGATCCAATCATCCCAGCCATCGTTCTGGTATAGCCCTATACTTCCTCCAAACCCACAAATAGCCGGACGGCCAGGAGTATATCGCTGAATCAGTTGATGAATTTTTATGAGGAGTTGGCGCGCACTTCCTGCATCCCATTGTGCCCAATCATCAAGAACCCAATACCCCATGATTAATTGATTATCCTTCACCTGTTTCAAATGGGTAGCAATAGTTTCCAGAAGGACACTTGCATCAGTTAGCTCTGGATGAGGATCACCTTTACAATACTGCCCTGGGCCTAAAAGAGCAGGTCGCATTTCTTTCGTACGATGGCATTCATAATAATATAAATAGCTAGAAATATAGCCGTCTATCACTTTCATGTGGAGTGACCCAAGCTTTTGCCCAAGCTCGTCACTCTCAGAAGGGGGTTGACCATATTGAAAGGCTACTTGAACACTATCTGTTGCTGCTTTTGTCGCTCTCTCAGGAGTATCTATGTTAAAACCTCCCAAAATAGGAGGTTTGCTAAATTTAGTCGCTATATTCATTGATGGCTGGGGTATCAGGTACCGCGCAGAAAAAACAGACAGGATAATGAGCGCCAGGATGAGGAAAATAAGCATAGATGAGCGCTTCATGATTCAATCACTTTCAGTTTCTCTTTCATCTCCTCCGCACTTTCACCAAAGGTTACCTATATTATACAGTAACTGGCCTTTTTGCCAACCCCGTGCTTTTAACAGGGCTTCTCAAAAGTCGTACGCGTCCGGTCCGCGTAGGGGCTATGGCTTGCCTCGCCCGCGTCACTACGCGGACCGGACGCGTACGATGGATTATACGACGGGTCATGTCGCATTTTACAAGCACACGGTTATATTTGCCAAACGTAACCCGGCGCCGTTGTTTACGTCTTGCTCAGACACTCGCGCAAACATTCAGCCAACGCAGGCAGATGCTCGGTTCTACAGGTGAGGTCGTTGCCGGGAATAAAATGCATCTCCACCTCTCCTTCTTTGGCTTGAACCACTTCTCGCCACTCTCCAGGGAGCCCTGGCTCTTCACTTGCCCAAAAGAAGGTGATCTTGCCTGGGTAAAGGTCGGGCGCGTAACCCGCGGCCACCCACTCAAATACCTCTGAATAGCCCCGGCGAAGGGTTTCGGCTCTTGTGAAAAGCGCGCCGAGTCGCGGAAGCCTGAAGCCTACTTTTCCACGCCTTTGACTATGCTCACCTTGCGTGGTGGTTCCCATCTGCTCGGCGTTTTTTAGCTGCCTATAACGCGGAAAGTGCAGATATCTATACACATGGTGTACGATGAGAAACCAATCTAATTGCTTCTCCTGGCCAAGGCGCAGCAAACCGCACAAGCGACTGATGACGCTGCGAACTCTTCTATGACGGCCAGGAACCATGCCATCCATCAGAACCAGTACATCAACGACCTGCCCTTGTGCGTGCAGTTGGCTGGCCATTTCGTAGGCCATCAGAGCGCCATTGCACCAGCCCCCTAGAGAGTACGGACCCTCTGCTTGGATACGACGCAACGACTCAAGGTGAGTCGCCGCGATAGCCTCGATTGTAGGTGGGACGCGCAGCCCATCAAACGTATACGGTTCTATCACATAAAAGGGCTGATCCGCTCCCAGAGCGTGGGCTAAGGGGTAGCAATAGAAAGTAGTACCTTGCCACTCGCCGTGTAGATAGAAGAAAGGTCGCCTGGAGCTTCCCGCCTGAATCGCTATCACACGTTCATTACTCGTGGTCATTTCTGCTTTGGCATCCTGCTGAACGGCGCTGGTAGCCTTTGCCGCCTGCGGGAGATCCCCGCGCAGGAGCTTTTCGAGGAGGACACGCCTGGCCTCAGCAAGTTCTGTTGTATCTGGCATGACTTTCAATCCTTTCCTGACATCCGGGGCATCTTCCACTGATCGATCACGCTTCAAGAGAAAGGGAATGCGAATGTGACTGGCAGCGCCTTTAAGCCGCGCAGGCCGAGGTTTTCGCGCCAGGTGATGGGTCCAGGCTCCAGGCTCAAGTTGGGCATACGCCGCAGCACTGTCTCGAAGGCAATCTGCCCTTCGATCCTCGCCAGCGGCGCGCCGAAACAGAAATGACTGGCCCAGGCGAATGCGACATGCCGGTTGTCGGAGCGCGCAATATCGAGCCGATCAGGATCAGGAAAGCGCTCGGGGTCCCGGTTGGCAGCCCCCATCACGACGATAACTGCCTGGCGCTTCTTGATTGGTTGGCCGCCCAGCACGGTGTCCTCGGGAGCCAGGCGCGCGGTATGCTGGCTTGGGCTCTCGTAGCGTAGCAGTTCCTCAACCGCCGGAGGGATCAGTGAGAGATCGGCCTTCAGCCGCTCAAGCTGATCGGGATGACGCAGCAGGGTGAGTATGCCGTTGCCGATCAGGTTGGTGGTCGTTTCCTGGCCTCCGACCATCGTTACAATCGTGTTAGCAATCACTTCCTCTTCGGTGAACCGGTCGCCATCGATTTCTGCTGTCAGGTAGGCATGGATCAAGCCATCGCGCGGATGAGCCCGCTGCTCACGGATGGCTGCCCGGAAGTAGGCGATCATCTCTTCCAGGCTGCGCATCACGCGTGGCGCGCTATCGGGGGTATGCTGAAAGTTGCCCAGCACCTGGGCGAAGTCGGCGGACCAGGCGGTTAATTGCCTCCAATCGGAGGTAGGAACCCCGAGCAATTCGGCTGTAACGATAGCGGGTAATGGGTAGGCCAGGTCAGCAATCACGTCCATGCGCCCTGTGTCCTGGACGGCATCCAGAAGACTGTCGGTGATCTCCTGGATATGTGAGCGCAAAATCTCGACCCGGCGTGGCGTGAAGGCTTTGGAGGCCAGGCCGCGCACACGCCCGTGGTTGGGCGGGTCCAGGAACAACATCTGTTTAACCATCACCTCGGACAGTGGGGTCAACGCCGAGAGGCCGAGCGCTTTCAATTGTTCAGGTGTGGGGGTGCGATTGGCCGAGAAGCGCTGGAAGACCTGAACAACATCCACATAGCGCGTGACGACCCAGGCGTGCAGGAAGTAGTCCCAGTGGACCGGGTCCTCACTGCGGAGACGGCGATATAAAGGATAAGGATTACCGAGCACCTCCGGGTCAAGCAAGTGGTAAAGACTCAGCATTGGATCCTGTTTCCCCATCATTCCTGTGTTCGTAGTCATTGTTGTACCTCCATTGACCAGGTAAGACCATGCCTGCTGTCTTTATCCCAGCAGCAGCCTGGCCTCTTCGTCGCTCATTGCCTGCACCCTGGCAATAATACGTCGTTCAATCTCAAGGGCCAGTTGGCGTACCGTTGGAGCCTCAAACAGGGTGCGCAAAAGAAGGCTGATTCCAAACGTCTCGGCCACGCGCATGATAAGTTGGGTCCCCATCATCGAGTTTCCACCAAGCAGGAAGAAGTTGTCATCTATCCCAAGCTGATCGACGCCCAGGAGATCGCTCACGATTCCGGCCAGTCGCTCTTCAGTAGGCGTGCCAGGTGCAGCAATGACAGCATCTCTCAGCACATTGGCTGCATCCGGTGCGGGCAGGTCGCTTCGATCCACCTTGCCATTAGGTGTCACTGGCAGCATGTCCAGTAGTACGAAGGTGGCAGGGATCATGTAATCGGGCAGGTGCCTCCTGATGGCCTCGTACAAAGCGCTTGCTGTAAGGTGGGTCCCAGGGACGAGGACGAGATAGGCCACCAGGCGCTTATCATCAGGGCTATCTTCACGAGCCACTACCAGGCTTGCCTGGATGGCCGGCTGGCTGTTCAGTACAGACACAATCTCATCTGGTTCGATGCGATGACCTCTAATTTTGATTTGATGGTCGCTGCGTCCCAGAAACGCAATCTGACCATCTGGTAGGTAGCGGGCCAGGTCACCTGTCTTGTACAGGCGAGATTCTGGCTCAGCGTTGAATGGGTTCGCAATGAACCGTTCAGCCGTGAGTTCGGGACGATTGAGATAGCCCCTGGCCAAACCCGCTCCACCGATGTACAGTTCACCTGGCACACCCATGGGTACCGGCTGCAACTGTTCATCCAGGATGTAGATCTGCGTGTTGGCGATGGGACGGCCGATCGAGGGCGGTCCATCGGCATGCGCAGTTGGGCGTACCTGCCCATAGGTAGCTACAACGGTCGTCTCGGTTGGACCATAGTTGTTGACCACCGCGAAGGGCAGGGTGGCTGGTGGATAGTGGCGCAGCGTATCGGCCCCGGTCAGCAGAAGGCGCAACGCGGCGGCCGGCGGCCATTCCAGAAACATCACGCTTTCGGCCAGAGGAGTCGGCAGGAACGTGATAGTAATTCCACAACGTATCAACCAGTCACGGAGCGATGGGGGCGAGGTACGGGTGTCGTCAGCAGGCAAATAGACGCTTGCCCCTATCGTGAGGTAGGGCCAGAGTTCCCACCCGGTTGCATCGAAGGCGGGGCTGGTGAGCTGAGTTGTCCGATCTGAGGGTGTCACCTCGTAAGCACGTTGATGCCAGAATACGAGGTTAAGCAAACCATCGTGGATGATCTGTACACCCTTGGGTTGGCCGGTCGATCCCGAAGTATAGATGACGTAGGCTAGATCGTTGCTTGCGGTTTTAGAGGACGGATCGGCTACGCTCTGCCGCCCAAGCAGCGCCGCGTCAGCATCCAGGCAAACGACCTGCGTTCCCTGGATGGAGATGGGTGCAGCCAGGGCGCGCTGTGTCACCAGCACAGGGGCATGCGCATCTGCCAACATGAAGGCGAGGCGCTCGGCCGGGGAGCTGGGGTCCAGCGGCAGGTAGGCACCACCCGCCTTGAGAATGCCTAGCAGCCCTACCACCATATCCAGAGAGCGCTCTACGCATAAACCCACGAGTACATTGGGTCCCACACCCAGGGTTTGCAGGTAGTGAGCGAGCTGGTTGGCACGTCGATTCAGTTCCCCGTAGCTCAACGCCTGATCGCCCGCTACGAGCGCCACTGCATCGGGTGTGGCGGCGGCCTGCTTTGCCACTAATTGTGGGACGCATGTATTCCGGGGATAATCCTGCCGGGTCGCGTTCCAGGCTGTTAACTGAAGCTGCTCCATTTCCGTGAGCTGCTGCCTGCCTGGGCGTTGTGCCTCGCTCTCCACGGAACGTACGTCATCAACTCGCAACAGGTGAGAGCTTCCTACAAAATTGCTGCTATCGGTGGACATCATCATTACCTCCTGATACTCAATCGAGCCTATATCCCAGCCCTCGCTAAGACCGGGGACGCTACGCATGTCAGCAACATAGTCTCTGGCATATGCGCATGCCAGAAGTTTCCAGGCTTTCCGAAAGCTCCTACCTTCTTATCTCCTGTTGAGCGCTAGTATCCCTGAATAGTTTGGGAAGGAACTCTTTGGCAGTTGCCAGAACATTGAGATAATCCTTATAGAGCCAGGCTTCCAGTTTCTCTCTGGGCAATTCCCCCTCTTGCAGCCACCAGATCGGATGTGTCAAGAGTTGAATCGGTCTTCGTGAAGAGAACGCTTCCGATTCGAGAGGATGGCCGTAGCGCCATCTCCCCGTCGAGTCACTCAGGTAGGTCATTTCCTTGCTGAAGATAGTACCGTAGACATTCTGGAGTTGTCTGAAAGATTCTATAGGAAAAAGCTCCAAATTGCTGGGGCTATGTAAGCTAGCCAATTGCGTATTGCTATATGGGTAGTATTGAGCCAATATATCGATCTCTGCAAGAGCATCGATATATTGCTCCTCGCATGCCATAAAATCTAGATGCAGGGCAATCTGGTGACCCAACTGGTGGATTTGTGATAGGGTGCGCGCATTCGACCAGCTCAATAGGTTATAGAACGGCGAATGGAAGGTGACGAAGTATGTTGCTTGTACCCCCAGCTCATGTTCCAGGTGAGCGATCTCAAGAGCCGCACGCAGACTTATATCAATATCGTGTCTAAGGACTACAAAGGGCTCTTTTGCTGCGAGGCGCTGCTTAATCTCTTCAAATTGACAGAATGCATAGCCCGCGCTCTCGAAAGCCAAAAGGAGATGGCGATACGTTGCTAATGAAAACTCGTGCATTTGTCCCTCTCTTCCACAGAATTGGCATTTTCCTTTTAAAGCAACCAACCTACATAGACAGTTCATGATTGTTCTGAGCCTACTGGTGAACCTCTGCTCTGGGCATTCCCACAATCCCATGATAAAGTCGAACGAGCCGTTGACTTTCCTTTTCCCAACTAAAGTCCTGCCGCGATGCTTCCAGCGCATTGCGACGCATACGCTCAAGCGCAAGACGATCTGCCAGCAGCGCATTGATCGTGGCGCCAATGTCCACAGGCGCAAGCGAAGGCAGCACCTGGCCGACATCATAGGTATTGATAACTTCTGCGACCGCATCCACTGGAGAAGAGAGGAAAGGTAAGCCGGCCATCATGTATTCAAAGATCTTATTCGGCAGGTACATTTGCACTTCCGGGTAATCAGGTGAATAGAAGATTACGCCAAGATCTGCTGACGCCGTCCAGGCAAGCAGTTCTTCATAGGGCACCGGGGGTATGATTTTGACACGCTCGGCAATTCCTTCACTGGCGATAAGGGCTTCCAGTTGAGATTGCATGTCTCTGATCCCTCGTCCCATCAGCACAAGCATACTATTGGGCTCTAAAAATGCCGCCGCGCGGATTAACCTATCGAGTCCACGGTCAGGCTGCAAATTCCCCTGGTAGAGGGCTATCCGTACGTCTGGGTCAAGATGAAGGTATCGCCGCAGTCGATCACTCCTGGCAACCACGTGATACTCAGGGACGTTGCGAATCAAGCAGACTTCACGACAGCGATAGTGCTGGCGAAACACTTCTACGATGGAAGGTGAGATAGTAATGACTGCCTTGCAGCGAGGCACTACCACGAGAAAAAGCCGTTTTAAGCGCGCTTTCAAACCCTGCGCGCCGGCACTTTTCAGAGATGAGGAAGGGACTTCATGGGCGTCGAAGATCAGGGGTTTACGACGCAGGAGCGCTGCTACGTAGCACGATGGCAATGCCGTCTCATCATGCGCGTGATAGACATCGGCAGGGGTGCGCAGCAGCAAAAAAATGCTACGCATGAGCACGACCAGCGCTCGGACAAGAAACCGTGGATCAAAGCTCTTAGAAGAGGCGGACCACTCAGGCATGATCACATGTCTCACCCAGACGCCGCGAATTTCCTCCTCAGCAGGCCGTGTGCTCTCACGCTCTATATCAACAACGGAAACCTGGAAGCCTGCTTTTGCAAGCGCCGTGGCCGCGCGCATCACTCTGACATCAGTTCGTGCGGGTCCTAGAACGTGCATACATACTGTTTGCGCAGACTGCACTGTTTTACCTTTCGACATTGAAACATTTGCACCTGATGATACTTTCATCGTGATATATCCTATCTATTAGAATAAGTCCTTCTCATGCGAGATCTAACATATCTGCTGTAGAAGAAGGCATGGCCTGATACTAGTTCGGTAGAACCGCTGCTTTATACTCCATGGAAGGCATTAGGATGGTATGATAAAGGCCAACGAGTGACTGGCTTTCCTTTTCCCAATAGAACTCTTTTTTTGCAGCCTGGAGAGCGTTATGCCCCATGCGTTGCAGGGCCACCTTATCGTTCAGCATCGCACTGATGGCTCCCCCCAGATCTGCTGGCGCCAGCGATGGTGCCACCTGCCCAACATCATAGGTGTGGATCACCTCCGCCACTGCATCGAGCTGAGAACTGAGCACGGGAAGCCCCGCCATCAGGTATTCAAAGAGTTTATTGGGTAAGGTAAACCGAATGCTAAGTGAGTACTCTGGCGGGAAGATCGTTAACCCGATATCTGCCGATGCCGTCCATTCCAGGAGTTCCGTATAGGGTACAGGAGGCAGCAGTTTGACCCGATCAGCCACCTGTTCGCTGGCGATGAGCGCCTCAAGTTGGGAGCGCGTTGGCACCTGGTCTTCGCCCATTATCACAATCACGATGTTGGGTGCAAGGAACTTTGCAGCACTAACGAGTCTATCCAGGCAACGATTAGGCTGGATGCCACCCTGATAGAGAGCAATAGATATCTCAGAACCAAGCCCCAGGCGTTGTCGTAGGCGGTCATTGCGGGACACGGCTCGATAGGCGGGTACATTGCGAACCACTGTTACGTCCGAGGCGCGATAGAGTGTACGTAGTTCTGATACATAATAGGGCGAGGCGGTAATCACAGCGGCACAGCGGGATACCATATGGGCGAGAAGACGTGCCGAGAGCGATCTCAATGTACGTCGGCGCATGATAGTTGGGTCAGATAAAGTCAAATCGGGGGCATCGAAAATCAGAGGCCTCCTTAATAAACATGTAGCAATATAACAAGCGGGTAGCGCTTTTTCCACATGTGCATGATAGATATCTGCTTGTACCTTCACTAATTGCATGGCGCCACGCATGACTACTAGCAATAATTTGACGAGAAACCAGGGTTTGAAGCGTGCCGGCACAAATAAACTCGGCATGAAAATATGTTTCACATGAATGCCAGCCATATCTTCTTCGGGAGGCCGCGTACGATCGCTTTCAACATCAACAATGGTGACTGTACATCCGGCTTCTACAAGAGCAGTTGCGTCACGCAGTATGCGCGCATCAGTTCTCGTCCTTTGTATCACATGCATACATACTTTGATGGGCGCCCTGGTTGAGAATGTATCATCTTCCGTGACTGGTACCACAACGCCTGGTTTGGTCTGCATTATGCAAAATCCTCCTCTACTCTCATTTCTTTCTTTCTCCGTGAGGGAAATAAGCCCAGTGCTGTGAGAGTGCCTCCATACAGTAGCAGCAGGCCGATATGCATACCCCAGACGATCACATCGCTCTGTCCCTGGGCTAATCTACTGTCTACTAGATACAGCCCGATACCGAGTCCCAGGACAAACAGGAACAGGCCCACCTCGAACGGCACGGGATAAATGCGCTGGTTGAATAGATAACTCACCAGCGCCAGTGCGATATAGGCAACCAGCGTAGCCATAGCGGCCCCCATGGCACCATAGAGAGGGATAAGCACGATATTGACCCCGACGTTGAGCAATGCGGAGAACAGGAGCGCGATGAAGGCCAGCCAGGTCTTGCGCCGCAATGTCATGCCAAGGTTGAATACCACGAAAATACTATTGAACACATTAGAGAGCGCAACAACTGAAATGATCAGCGATTGCCCATGATAGGCTGCGGGGAACAGCAGATCGAGAACGCTTGTCCCAAACAGCGCCAGACCAAGGGTCGCGAAAAGCAGAACAAAGCCATAGCCGCGGAAGATCAATTTGAACACGTGCGGCGCATCGTCTCGCCGTGCGATAGGATAAATCAGAACCCACCAGGCCATCGCAAATGGCTGGGTAACGACGAACCCGGCCCCCATACCCAGACTATACGCGACCGCATAATTGGCAGCCGCAGAAAGCGAGGCGAAATGTACAAGCAGGTAGCGATCCGATAATTGCAGCACCCACAGCGTAATATAATTCATGGCATAGGGAACGCCGAGCGTGATCATGCTCACCATCATAGCGAAACGCAGGCGAAAACCCGCGTGCCAAAAAATCAGCGGCAAGGTGCTGACAACAACAATCAGATTTCCCAGGCCCACAGCCATCAAAGCCCCCACAATACCCATATGTAGCATGCCAACCAGCACGATAGAGGCTCCGGCCACGAGCAAGAAATTCGCAATAGCCATGATCGTGTAGGGTGTAGCCCGGCTTTCTACCCGCATCCACATCAGCCCAGGCCTGGTCAGATTCTGCAACAGCACCAGCAAGACTGCCAGCACGATAGCGCTAGCATACGAGGCATTGCCCAATACCAGCACGGACAGCCATGGAGCAGCGATTACGCCTATAAACACGACAGGAACCAGGATCAGAAACAAGAGCAAGGCAAGCGTGGAGAGCGCATCGAGCTGCTCCCGGGGTGTTTTACACTCATACGAATACACGCGCGCAAAGACCGCATCCAGTCCCAGTGATGTGACGCTCGCTGCTAAAGCTATTACAGTATCCAGTACCGCCAGCGCTCCATAATCGCTATGGGAAAGCACATGCGCCAGGAATGGCAGCAGCAGCAGCGAAACGAGCGGGGAAGCCAGCGACGAGATAGCATAGATGCCTGAGCTTTTGACAAAGTTGCGCAGTAATCCGAGATAGTTCTCGCTATCTGCCGTATGAGTCACTGGTAGGCTCGCCTGGCTGCCAGCCACCTTTGGTCGAGGAATTATCGGCTTGACCGTCACCCCCAAGCCGTATTCACGCATATCATGAACCCGGCTGCGCTTCGTCCATTCGAGATAGCCCGGCCTGGATATGGCTGTCTCTGCCGTCCTGGCAACTGCTGGCGTTGTCTGTTGGGTCAGGCAACGTCCAAGTAACGGTGAGGCGACTATACCAGCGATCAGCCAGCCGAGATAGGCCTGGCCGGCGGCACCTGTCCAACCATCGACACTCAAACTGATAACGCTGAGCGCAATCAGAGCGACTATCCCGCCTCCGAGAAGAGGACGATAACTGGTAGGTAAGGATAGCCAGTTGCGCCATGCAAACCAGAATGTACGACCCAGCAGTAAAAGGAATACTAGCATGACAGGTATTCCGGCTATTGCTCCCCACTGTAAGTAGGAATTATCTGGCTCTTGTAAAGGCACAATCTGGGCAGGCACGCGGAAAGCCTCCGCGTGAACGAGATAGGCCTGATCTCCCAGGCCAACGCCAAACAGGGGGAATGCTTCGATGACCCGCACAGCCGTTTGCCAGCCTCCCACATGCAGGGCGAGGTCGCCCTGTTCGCTGGCATGAGAGAGCTGCACGGCGATCTGTGAAGGAAAAACCGTAAATAGTATTACTGCCAGGCTCGCTATCAACGTAAGTAGCAGCACACAATGACGGAGACGCCCAACCAGGAACACCAGGACCAGTGTGCCTGCAAGCGTGGCTATCCATCCCCCGGTACTATAGGTGAATATCAATGCCAGCAGGATTAACAGCATTTCCAGAAGATAGATCAGCTTTGTCCAAAGCAGCTTACTTTCTATAAATAGCCCAAATGGAAGGAAAAAGCTGGTGACAAGAAATGCCGCGTTTCCGTTTGGGCCGCCGAAAAACGAGCCGGCGCGCGAGATTCCTGCCCCCACTATGGGAAAGTTCGAGTATTGGGCAAGCATGGCTTCAGCGCGCGCAGTTTCAAATAAGAACTTGCCGGTGGTTGCCTGGATAATAGTATGGATGGCGATGAGCGCGGCTAGAATCGATAGCAATTGAAACACGCGCCGCACCGCCGCAATATCTTTCGCGATGATGTTGCCCAGCCAGAACATGACAAATGCACTGAGAACGAGATTAAGATAGTAGGCAATGGCGTTAGTGAGTCTGAAAGCGCCACCATTTATGGTGGGGTAGATAGTCAGAAGGAGAAACAACACCCAGAAACCGAGCGAGCGCGGCCCGGTCCAGGGATGATCGACAGAGCGCCCGAAGTAGCAGGCAAAGAGCAGTACCAACGCCACTAACATGGCGATCTGGTACACATCGAGGCCGAAATACGAGTCAACCAATATGTGAAGAGCGACGATCAGCGTCACTGCAAATTCGTTCAGCCTGAGCAGTACGATGATCACTATAATGATAATGCCAGTGATGACAGCACCGTATACCGGGCTCAATGCACCAATGACCACGCCTATGGGAAGCGTGGCTAATGCCGCCAGGATTGAGAAAATCACAGGGGGAGAAATCAGCTCTCGTATAGTCTCCCATCTTCGGGGCACCTGTGCTATATTTTTCATGATGTCCGTGTTCCTCTTTCCTCAACGGAAATCATATATTTAGCTTTCAGTTTCACCTTGTCTACCCCTCCTTCTCTTAATGCGGGGTACCTCGATTGTCTGATCGGTAGCATCAAAGTCATCTGTAAGGGCAGGAGGAGTTCCATTGTTCATACTGCCATTCTCTTCATCGCTCTTCTTAATGCGAGGTACCTTGATCGTTTGATCGGTAGCATCAAAGTCATCTGTAAGGGCAGGAGGATTCACATTGTTCATACTGCCATTCTCTTCATCGCTCCTTTCCAGGAGATCCGGCTTGTTGAGGACATCTGGCGTAACAGGTAACACGGGAAGCGAGTCTATACGCCCATTGATATGTGTTCCTTCATTGATCTGCACATCAGTGCCATCGTCGTAGGAATAGATCGTGCTATTGCGGCTACGGCGTTGTTTATTTACAACACAGCCAAGAACATGAGCTCCTGCTTGCCCCAACAGTTCTTGCACCTGTTTGAGAAATTTCGTTGTAGCGCGCGTGCCATCGACTACAACGAGCGTGCCATCAACCTTCGACGCCAGAATGCTGGCATCTGACAAACCGAGCAAAGCTGGAGTATCAAAGATCACTACCTCGGCCTCATAATCGCTGAGTGCTGTCAAGAGGCGCTGCATCGCTTTCGAGTCAAGTAACTCCGAGGGATTCGGTGGCGGTGGCCCGGAAGGCATGATGCACAAGTTGGGAATGTCTACCGTGTGGATGAAAGGGTCAAGCGATGGTGAGGAGACAGCCGGTGTGCTCGCTGGTGCTTCCGGCGTGGCAGGAGTGAGAGATGGATGCTGAGGAGAAACATGAGCAGTCGCTGGCGTACTACATGCCAGTATGGCATTGCTTAAGCCCATTTTGTCGGCTGAGAGGCCAAAAATCTGTTGTAGTCCAGGGTGACGCAAGTTAGCATCGATCAGGAGCGTAGTTTTACCCGCCTTCGCCATCACAATTGCCAGGTTGGCTGCGATAGTGGTCTTCCCTTCGAGTGGCAAGGCGCTGGTGACTACTATGGAACGCAGGGGTGTATCGATTGCTGAGAACCCTATATTTGTGCGCAAGATGCGATAGGTTTCACCATTGATGTCGCGCCCCTTTGGATGAATAACAACTTCTTTCTCATTTTTAGCAGGATTTGCAAGCCAGATCGTCGCCAGAACCGGCCAGCCCAGCAATTGGGAGAGGGCTTCTGGGGTACGAACGCGAGTGTCTAATAGCTCAAAAAGCATAGCCAGCAACATTCCCAGGAACAGGCCAGTCAGCAATCCAGCGCCAGTATTGAGAAGCACATTCGGTCGTACAGGGGTTAAGACAGGCTGGGCCGGCTGGGCTAAGAGCAGGAAATCCTCACTCTGCGCCGCGTTTTGCTGAAATAGCTGGAATTGCTGTTTGCTCAATGTCACGGCAATATCGTTAGCTAATGCTGCTGCACGTGTCGGACTCGCATCCTGCACATCGATTTCAAAGAGCTGTGTATTCAGCCTGGGCGTCGCTGTTGCCTCTTTCGCGAGTTGCTCGACCGTCAGACCGCGATAGTGCGAGGCCACCTCGCGAAGCACAGGGTCACTCGTCGCCAATGTAGCCTCCGTTTGAACAAGTTGGTCACTCGCCAGCAAACTGTTGTAATCTGCTGAATTATTGCTCGAACGAATCATCACCTGGACAAGTGCCGATGATTGATAGACGTGCGTCATAAGCTTGCTCCCAACATATGCTCCTGCACCAACCACCAGGAAGCAGATGACGATCAGCCTCCAATGTTTTAATAATGCGCTCCAGTATTGTTCAAACGTCACCGTCTATTCCTCCTCATGAAAGGGCCGCGTGCCGCAGATAGCTGTCTATGTTCCACGGCAAAATAAGATTTCGGCTACTGTCTTTACAATGATCAAAATATCCACTGTAAATGACTGATGTTTGATATAGTAGAGATCATATTGCAACTTGGCTAATGCCCCCTGGCTCGTACCACCATAGGGATACTTTACCTGTGCCCAGCCTGTTAGCCCAGGTTTGATCATCAAGCGACAGCGATAAAAGGGAATGACCTTTTCTAATTCAGTGACAAATGCTTCTCGCTCCGGTCGTGGTCCTATCAAGCTCATTTCGCCACGCAAAATATTGAACGCCTGCGGCAGTTCATCCAGGTGCGTGATGCGCAGAAAGCGTCCGACGCGTGTGACGCGCGCGTCATCCCCGGTTGCCCATACAGCGTAGCCTATCCGCTCCGCATCGTTACACATAGAGCGAAACTTATAGATGGAAAATCTTCGCCCATGACGCCCTAAGCGCTCTTGCCTGTAAAAGACGGGGCCGGGTGAGTCTCGCTTAATCAAGATCGCCAGAGCAGGGAGAATGAGGAGCAAGAGCACTATACCAAGGAGAGCGAAGATGATATCCAGGCCCTTGCGCCAACAAAGATACAGTGGAGAGGTAACTACTTCTACTGGCAATACCAGGGACCACTGGTCGTCAGCATGTTCAACGGGTATCTTTCCGCTCATGTCTTCATACGCTATGGCCATAGGGGTTAACGAGATACCAAGCCGTGTTGCCTCCAGGGCTTCTCGGAAAAGTGTCGGGTCCGCTCTGTAATCAGTGGCCATAATGATCACATCTATCATGCCATCGTGTATTAAGTGCCGTAAGGTATCCCTACCACCCAGCACGGGCAGACCCTCCTTCTGTACAACTTCACCTGCATCTTCGCTGATGTAGCCCAGGAGATTGATACCCGGTCGCCTCAAACTTCTGAATTCTCTGGCAATGGTTTCTGCGGCGACAGTGATTCCGATAATAACCGCTTGTGTCCGAAAACGCGGCAAATGCATGAGCTCAGCAAACGCCACACGCCAGATACTTAAGACCGGAGCCGCTGTCAGCAGGAAAAGCAGCAACACCATGATAGAAGGGGCAACCCTATCGGCGATAAAAGGATAGATGAGGATAATCCAGAAAGCACCCATGAGTAGTAGGGCGAATAATGCCCTCAGTGGACTC
>JALYTT010000521.1 GCA_030854145.1 Chloroflexota bacterium
GGCGCACCTCGAAGATGTCGGAGAAAATCACCTCAGGGGCCTGCATCTCGATGTCCTGCCGGAGCAGATTGGGCGCGATCTGCGCAGCTTTGCCGGGATAGACATACTTCTTGTGCTTGCGACGGGCCGCAATCCCATATTTGTGCATCACCCGCTTGACGCGGTTTTTGCCTGTCCCCAGCAGAACGGCCAGTTTGCGATGGCCCATCGTATCATCGTGTTCATGCAGTTCCTCCATCTGCACCGCCAGAGCCTTATCCATCTTGGGACGCTTGGGCTGCACATAGAGACTGCTGCGAGCAATCCCCAGCGTGCGGGCGAGCTGGCTTTTGTTGATCGGACTCTCGGAAGTACACAGCGTGCGGGCCAGGTCCACTTTCTGCTGCGTGCTTAGTTGCCCAAGAGCCCCCGGGATTTTTTTAGCAGTTCATTCTGCACGGCGAGTTCTCCGATCAGTCTCTTCAGATCATCGGGGGATTCGCCTGGAGCATAGCCCTGCGCCGCGCTACGAGTCTTGGGATCGCGCTTGTCTGCAAAGATGTCGGGGCCATGCTGCTGAAAGTCGTGGCGCCAGCGATGAATCACCGAGGAGGCCAACCCGAACTTGCGGCAGACCTCTTCAATGGTGGTATCCCTCTGGAAGCTTTCCACTACCACTTTGAATTTGAAGTCGGCTGTGTACTGCTTTTTCTGTGCCATGCTCATCCGTACCTTTCTCTCTCTTTCCACTGTCTAGTATACCAGGTACGGGACAACCATTAGCTGTTTTCTCCATCATAATTTGCGACAATGCAACGTGAGCATTATCTTTTATCTCTGCAAGATAAGAGAGTCCATCCTCATTTGGCTCTCTGAATCTAAGGGCGGCTCCTTGTAAATATTCCTCACTCCGCTCAAGAGCAATCCAACGTCTCCTTAATTTTTCAGCCACAGAGCCAGTCATATTTGAGCCTGCAAACGGGTCCAACACTATATCCCCTTCTTCTGTACACAGGTTTATTACAAATTCTGGCAAAGCACGTGGAAATCTAGCTGGATGGGGAGGGATACTATTTTCACGACAGAGGCGTAAATAGAGGTCATTGCTTGATGTGTTCGAGGCTGATATAACTTGCGATGAGATGGCTTTGATATCCATAAGCACAGGATCACCTATCTCGTCATCTCTGCCTAACCCTGCATTAATAATGATAGGTGGAATCGCGCCGTTATTATTCCTTCCAAACTTGTCGCTAATATCGTGTTCTGAAGGTCTAAGTCCTGGCTTATATCCATCTCGCATAAGCTTCAATTGTGATTCGCTGTACCGTTTCAATACTCGTTTATTACTTGCTTTTGGAAAATCACTTAAACTGAGCCACCATACAGTATTTACGGCGTCTTTCAAACGTATGCGACGTACTGTTACCCATTCCGCGGGTGTGGGCAATTTCGCGGGATTGTACCAATATAATTCTTGTATGAGGTTAAAGCCGCATCCTCCTTCTTCCACAGCTTTGATAAGCTCAAGCATAAGCTCGTAATGATAGACACTACGAATAGGACGGCCTTTTACCCATGTTCCGCCTATATCAATAACTAGGGAGCCGTCTGGTTTTAAGACGCGTGCAAACTCTTTTGCAAACTTCATGAACCATTCTACATACTCTTTTGAGTGAACATTTCCATAAGCCTTTTGTCTTAGGAGCGCAAAAGGCGGAGAAGTGCAAATTAAATCAATAGATTGTGGCGGTAATTTGGGTAACAATTCTAATGAGTCACCTAAATATGCATGACCCAGATTTGTTGAAAAATAAGGCTTTTCCCCAGGCAATAACTCCATATCCTACCATCTCCTTCTTAACTGGTACAGCCACACCACACTATCTGGTGATCAAGCTCAAAACTAGGACCAAATTTGTGCTTGAATTCCATTCCTCCACCACTTAATGTGAGCTATACCTCTTAGCCCTAAACGTAGGAATATTCTACGCCTCCAGACTTCATTTGGCTATAGCCTTTTAGCGGTGGTGTGAGCATAGAGCCAGCGGAATTCTGTACACATTAGCTTTCTGCATCTACTTCAGTTCTGAGTACCGATACGGACCAGGAACGCTCAATCGTCCGTTCCTCTTGCACCGCCGCTTTACATAGCCCCACCATAATAGGCCCTGGCGAAACGCGCGGCCCAGCGCGCATTGTTTACCAGCAGGGCCTTATTGGCCTCGACGCTCTCGCCTCCGGTAGCGTCAGCGACATGTGACAGCAGGAAGGGCGTGAGGGCTGAACCGCGAATATCTTCCACGCGCGCGCGCTGCAGGGCCTCCTCGATGGCAGCCTCCAGCGGACCAGGCTGCATGGCGTATTGTTCGGGGATGGGGCAGCATACTAACAGTCCTTGTAGATTGCACTCCCACTGGACGCGCGCAATCGCCGCCACAGCCTCCGGCTCGTCGGCGCGATGCGCGAGGGTACGGCCGCTGGATGGCACATAGAAGGCCGGGAACTCGTGCGTCTGCCAGCCGATGACCGGCACGCCCTGCGTCTCCAGGTACTCCAGGGTGAGATCGAGGTCAAGGATGGACTTCGCGCCCGCGCAGGTCACGAGCACAGGGGTGCGGCTCAACTCGGTGAGGTCCGCCGAGACATCCAGGCTGGTCGCTGCTCCGCGATGCACGCCGCCGATGCCACCGGTCGCGAAGAAACGAATGCCGACCATGCTCGCGCATAGCATCGTGCCCGCCACAGTGGTCGCGCCCACGCGGCCCGTGGCCAGCGCCACCGCCAGGTCGCGCCGGCTGACCTTCAAGACATCGCGCGCTGTACCCAGGTAGGTGATCTCGTCGGCGTTCAGACCAACGACGATGCGGCCCTCGCGTATGCCGATGGTCGCTGGCAGCGCGCCCTCGCTGCGAATGGCGGCCTCCATAGCGCGCGCCACCTCGATATTAGCGGGATACGGCAGCCCATGGGCGATCACCGTCGATTCGAGGGCCACGATGGGCCGCTGCTCCTGCAACGCGCTCTCCACTTCGTCTGAGAGCAGGATATGGGATGCTATCGATTGCATAGGTATCCTATCTATGTGAATGGTGGTTATTTCTTCCCGTAGGGGTACCACCATGATTTCATGCCACCCTCAAAATCCCAGTGGACATGCTTCGTCTCGCGGAACTCGTCAAGGCCCTCTTCGCCCAGCTCGCGACCCATGCCGGACATCTTGAAGCCCCCGAAGGGGCCAGCATCGTTATCGGTCAAGGGATCATTGATCCACAGGGTGCCGGCCTCAACCTCCTCGAAGAAACGCTTGGCCTTGAGGGGATCGTGTGAGTAGAGGTTCGCGCCCAGGCCGTACTGGCTGTCGTTCGCCAGGGCGATGGCCTCGTCGAAGGTGCGGTACGTCATGATGGGGATCGCCGGGCCAAAGGTCTCCTCGCGCATAATCGCCATCGAGTGATCGACGTGCGTCATGACGGTCGGCTCATAGAAATACCCGCGCGCCAGATGCGGTGGTCGCCGGCCGCCGGTCAGCACCTGCGCTCCCTGCGCGCGCGCGGCCTCCACCTGGGTCTCGATCTTCGCGCGGTACTGCGCGCCGATGATCGGTCCCATATCGGTATCCGCCTCCATGCCGGGTCCCAGGCGCAGGTTCCGGGCGAAATCCGTGATGCGCTCGATAAAGTCTGGCGCGATCGACTCGTGGACGTAGACGCGCTCGGTCGAGGTGCAGACCTGCCCGGCGTTGAGCAGCGCGGCCCAGGCCACCCCTGGCACGGCCACCTCCAGGTCGGCATCTTCCGCCACGATAAAGGCGTCCTTGCCGCCAAGCTCCAGGTGCAGCTTCTTCATCTGCGGCGCCACCAGTTGCGCGATATGCTGGCCCGTAGCCAGCGAGCCGGTGAAGGCGATCACGCGCACACGAGGATCGACGACCAGCGGCTCACCGCAATCCTTGCCGTAGCCGCTCACGATATTGAGGACGCCTGGCGGCAGGTGCGCGCAGCATTCGGCGAACAGCAGCGTCGAGAGCGGCGTCATCTCCGATGGCTTGAGCACCACGGTATTGCCCGCCGCCAGCGCGGGGGCCACCTTCCAGGCCATCAGCAGGATCGGATAGTTCCAGGGCACAATCGCCGCCACCACACCGTATGGCTCCTTAAGCACCATCGCGAGCTGGCTCTCTTCAACCGAGGGGATGACGCGCCCTCTGGAGCTGCGCCCAAGCTCGGAATAGTAGCGGAAGCAGGCCGCCGACCAACCCATCTCGTCGCGATTCTCAAGCAGGGGTTTGCCGCCCTCCAGCGTGAGCAGGCGCGCGATCTCCTCGCTGCGCTCGCTCAGGTGCCGCGCCACCTCGTGCAGCATCTCCGCCTTCTCGCCGGCCGGCACCTTCTTCCAGGCCGGGAAAGCCGCCTGCGCCGCCGCCACGGCCTGCTCGGCATCGGCGGCATTAGCGGCAGGCGCCGTATCTATCACCTCTTCGGTCGCGGGATTGCGCACCTCGATAACCTTGCCTGCTGTTCCTGATGTGCGTTTGCCATTGATCCACATCTGATAGGGCATAGATACCTCTCTGTATTTTCGACGTTCGGTTCTTTACTATATTACGATATTTTATAGAGGCGCGTCCGCGTAGGGGTGCTTTCCACGGCGTCCATCTGGCCGAGAAGGAGATGCATGAGAGGTAGGGGCGCCGTTGACAAGCCCGCCTGTTCGCCGACGAGATCATGATC
>JALYTT010000086.1 GCA_030854145.1 Chloroflexota bacterium
CCCCACGACCCACCCATTTTTGCGGCAGCAGGTACTATGCACAGTGGGCAATGGCTACACTCATCAGATATAATCTGTGAAGGGTTCTCACTGTGCGACCTTTCACGTTCCCAGACGTATGTATAGAGTAGGGAGCGAGCAAGTAAACGGATACTTATGATAAAGAAGATCGGCGTATTTTACGAAGCCATCAAGTTTGAGCACACTATCTTCGCCCTGCCTTTCGCGTACCTCGGCATGGTGCTGGCGGCGCGCGGCCTGCCTTCGGGCTGGCAGGTGCTCTGGATCACGCTAGCCATGGTGGGGGCGCGCAGTTTCGCCATGGCTATGAATCGCCTGGTAGACGCCAGTCACGATGCGCTAAACCCACGTACAGCAAACCGTGCGCTGCCCAGGCGCCTGCTCAGGCCGCTGGAGATGCTGCTCTTCGCGCTACTCTCGCTGGGGCTGCTGTTTTTTTGCGCCTGGCAGCTCAACCCGCTGTGCGTCATCTTGCTGCCGGTGGCTATCCTGTTCCTGCTCACCTATTCGTACACCAAACGCTTTACGTGGCTCTGTCACCTTGTGCTAGGGATCACCGATGGCATTGCGCCTATCGGCGGCTGGATCGCGGTTAATCCGACGCTCAGCGTGGCGAACCTGCTGCCACCTTTGTTGCTGGGTTTGGCGGTCGCGGCCTGGGTGTGCGGCTTTGACCTGATCTATAGCTGCCAGGATCTGGAGTTTGACCACAAGATGGGCCTGCATTCCGTCCCGGTGCGCTTCGGTATCGCGGCGGCTCTACGCCTCTCAACGCTCATGCACAGCCTGACGATCATCTTGCTGCTGGCCGTTGGCGTGCTACTGCACCTTGGTCTGCTCTACTGGCTCGGCCTGATCATTGCAGCGGGACTGCTGATCTACGAGCACCGGCTCATCAGCCCGACCGATCTCTCCAGATTGAATGTGGCTTTTTTCAACATGAACGGCTATATCGCGGTCATCGTTTTTCTGTGTACATGCCTGGCCATCTACATCCGGCTGCCCTGAGGTGATAGTGAACAGTAGTCCTGTAATACAATCTACAAGCCCGCGTACCCTCGTGATACGAGAAAGCTATTATACTGCGCTTCACTACTATCAGGGCAAACCCTGGTTCGCGCGCATCTCCTGGGTCTCCTGGATCATCACTATCGTCACAGTCGCGACCTGGTGCTTCACCGCCTGGCAGGTCGCACTGGCAGCGGGTGCGCAGGGCACGCGCGCGATCATTGCCAGCGTGCTCTCGAACGCTGAAAACAGCGACGTGTTGATCGCCTATGGCGCCAAGGACAACGAACTGATCCTGCGCGGGCAGTACTGGCGCTTCATCACGCCGATCTTCTTGCACGCGAACCTGCTGCACATCGGGCTGAATATGCTCAACTTCCTGATCCTGGGCATCATTATCGAACGCATATTCGGCCACCTGCGTTTCCTGCTCCTCTATCTGGTAACCGGTATTATCAGCGTGATCGCCAGTTTTTATTTCGAGCCACAGGAGATAGCCGTGGGAGCATCGGGTGCCATCTTTGGCATCGTGGGCATCTACAGCGCTTTTGTGCTGATGCACCGCAGGGCGTTGCGCGCCAATGGTATCCCCGCGCTCCTGTGGCTCGTACTGGTAATAGGAGTGAATCTGGGCATTGATTTTGTCATTCCCAACGTCGATAACTACGCGCATATTAGCGGACTGCTCAGTGGCTGTCTTCTTGGATGGATCTTTACACCATACTTTGTTCCGGCCTCAGGGAAAGAAAGCGCGCGCTTGCGATGGCTGGATACACATCGTCTCGCGCGTCGCTGGCCCCTGGCAGTAGTAACAATCGTAGTCACGTTGCTGCTGGCAATCATGGCCTTACGTTTTGCTGGAGGGTAAACTTTTGGAAGCACAAACAGACATACAATCCTACATGGAGCGCGGAAAACAGGCGCTCGCAGAAGGGCAGCCGCGCGAAGCAGCGATCGCCTATGCTCATGCCGCCCAGCTTGATCCAGACAATCCCGCGGTCCACCTGGGGCTGGCAGAGGCCAACATGGGCCTGAACTCGTATCGCGTTGTGTCCATGGCCTGTGCCCGTGTACAAGAGCTACAACCACAGGGCGGTCTTGAAAGTCAGATGGCGCAGATTCTGCTGAACGTGCTGGACCATCGTTATGATCGCGCGCTGCTGGACATTGATAACTACATCACTCAGGACCCGGCTAACGGCTATGCACATGCCCTGCGCAGCTACCTGCTGCAAGCCAATGGGCAGACCTACGACGCCGGGCTGGCGCGCGCGCGCGCCACGCGTCTCACCTATGGCGGGCGCTTCGAGCACTGCTTCCCACCGCTGGAGCCGGTGGCGGCGCCTGGCTACAACACCGCCACCGCGCTCTCTGGGCAGTCCGCCAGCGCGCCAGGGGTCGCGGCGCCCGCTCCCGCCTGGTCGCCACCCAATACCATACAGCGCCAGGCTGTGCGGGCGCGCTTTGTGCTGAACCAGAATCCACGCTTTGTGACCAACATCTTGATCACCATCAACGTCGTGGTCTTCCTGATCACAGCATACTTGAGCAAAAGCATCACCGATATTGACCAGGGGGTCCTCACCGCAGCCGGAGGGCAGTACAACCTCCTTGTCGAGCAGGGACAGTTTTGGCGCATCTTTACCGCCATGTTCCTGCACTTCAGTATCCTTCACATCGGGCTTAACATGCTCTCGTTGTTTTTCGTGGGGACCGCCATCGAGATGTTCTATGGGAAGTGGCGCTACCTGGTCATCTACCTGGCCTCAGGTATCGCCGGTGGCATTGCCACCCTCGTGCTGTATCCACCGGAGACGTTAGCCGTGGGGGCTTCGGGAGCGATCTTCGGGGTCTTTGGAGCGCTGGGCGCCTTCTACATCGTGAACCGCCGGTCGCTGGGCGCCTACGGCCAGGGAGCGATCTTTAACTGGCTCTTCTGGCTGGTGCTCAACCTCGTCTGGAGCTTCTCTATCCCCAATATCGCCATCTACGATCACATCGGTGGCCTGGCGGCCGGTCTAATCCTGGGGCTAGTGCTGGTCCGGCGCCTGCGCCCACGAAGGGTGGCATAGCCAGGGAGATAGGCGGGGCCTCATCAATTCGCACCCTGCTTGTTGGATGGACCGGTACACTAAATATAGGGAGCTGAGCTTGCAATCTCGCTGTGACCCGGCTGAGTCACAAATGATCCTATCCATGCCCTTTACCCCCCCGCTTAGCTCCCTTTCTTTTTTCTGTGTGACACAAAGCATATCTTAGCCGCAGCGGCCATTTAATGCTTTTTTGGAAATTCCCTTGAGGGGTTTTCATGTGTTTTCCCTCTCATCATCAACTACTTGCCAAAGAACTTTTGAGTGAGCATTGCAATAAAGACCTCTTCAATTGTGTCGAATGTGAAGCTCTTTTCACAAACCCCAAAAAGTAATTGACATTAGGGTTTTTATCGTGTATGCTTCGTCCTAGAATGAGTATGATTAGGTACAAAAACGGATAAAATGGATGGCATTTCACGCTTATACAACTACTGAGGTTGTGCGCGCGACCGGCTTCTCTCATAAGCAACTGGATTATTGGGCCTCGACAGGGTTGCTTGTACCTGGCGAGCAGCAATCGCACGGACCAGGAACCCGTAGACTGTACTCTGTAGATGACCTGGTACAACTACAATTCATTCGCCATCTCAAAAGCTATGGGTGGTCAACACGCAAGATTGGGCAGGCAGCAAAAACGCTACGCGAGGTAATGAACGTATCTGACCCGCTCAAGTATGCAATTTTGGTGAATGGGAAAAATATGCTCATTGCCCTCTGTAAAACAAAGGAAGGCGAACGAATCGCGATTGATGCGCTGAGCGTCGGTGGACAACAAGTCATGGGTGTTGTTGTAGAGATGCTAATAGAAGAAGCCTATCGGCTCACCACTGAGATTAAAGAACCTGCGAGGGATGAGGAAGTGATCCGATGAATACCATCGACTTAAAAAATACGTTGCTAGAAGAGCTAGACTTCGTCGATGCTCCTGGCTTTCGATCCGTGGTTTCCTGGCCCAATGACCGCTCTATTCCTCATATCAGCAGCGCATATTTTATACAAGGAAACCCCGTCGTCTATTTCAGCCAGTTCGAAGAAGTCGATACCACAGCTCTGGCACAGTTATACCGTAGCGTATGGAGTCAGGGCAAGGCACCGCTGCTCTATGTCATTTCTCGCCAAGACATTCTGGTATTCAATGGCTATGATGGTCCGCCGCCCAGGGATAATCCAGATGAGATACTTTCCAATGATGGAGCGCATCGTCATCGGCTGCTGCATCACTTACAATCTCTCTACGATATTGAGACTGCACGCCAGGAGATTACAGGCACCCTCAGCGATTACAGGCGCATTCTGTTGGATACAGGAGCATTCTGGCAAACAGACGACGGGCAACATATCAACCGTGAGAAGCGCGCCGATCAACGCCTATTAGATGCAATGGGTGAGCTACGTCGCCGCCTGCTTGATATGAACCTCTCCTCGGAGGTTGCATATGCCCTGTTGGGGCGTTCGATATTTCTTCGTTATCTGGAAGATAGGAAGATTCTCACCGAGACATGGGTGTCACAGATTACGCATGGAGCTGCCGAGAATTATCTTACAGCCCTCAGCACGAAAGAAGTAACCTACCGCCTTTTCGACTATCTCCACCAACGCTTTAATGGCGATATTTTTCCGGTAGATGAGCCAGAACGGCAGGTGGTAAGCGAGGAGCATTTAGGACTGATACAGCGTTTTCTGCAAAGGGAAGACTTGGAAACGGGACAATTGTCATTTTGGCCCTATGACTTCTCATACGTGCCTATTGAACTCATCAGTGGCATTTATGATACGTTCCTATCTGACGAGACGCGTAAACAGCTTGGAACCTATAATACTCCCTTAGCATTAGTTGACTTTATCGTGGAGGAAACGCTTCCCCTGGCAAAAACCACTTCTGAGATGACGATCCTTGATCCCGCTTGTGGCTCCGGTGTCTTTCTGGTGAGAGCGTACCAACGGCTGATCGAGGCATGGAAACAACACAATCCGGGCCATCCCTCTGCCCCTCAACTTACTGAACTTATGAAGCAGAGCATCTTTGGCGTCGATGTTCAGCTTAATGCGGTAAGAATCGCGGCCTTTAGCCTCTGCTCGTCGATGTTAGACTATCTTAAGAATGAAGATATAATTCAGGAAAACTTTCGCTTCCCACGTATGGAAACTTCAAATCTCATCCACGCTGACTTTTTCTCGGAAGAGATAGATCGCAGATTTTCCGATAAGAAGTTTGACCGCATTGTCGGTAATCCGCCCTGGGGTAACGGTACGCTGAGAGATCTAGCGTTGAAGTGGGTGACAGACCGGAATCTTCCAACGGGGGACAAACAACTGGTGCAGGCATTCCTCTATCGCGCTCCACACTTCTGTGTGCAGCATGGAGAGGTGGCGATGCTGGCACCAACGAAGAGTACTATCATTGTAGGTAGCAATACTCATCAGAAGTTTCGTCAAAAGTTTTTTTCTATGTATCATGTACGAGCTGTAGTAAATTTTTCTGCACTGGTGTATGAACTCTTCCCCGATTCTCTCAGCCCATCTATAGCTTTATTCTACCAGTCTGAACAGCCCACTGAACAAAATAAGCTTATCTATGCAACGCCTAAGCCATCGTCATTATCACAAAGTCTGGGGGCAATTGTTATAGATGCAGCGGATATACGATTTCTGGAACGCGAAGAATTACACTCTCATCCTGCACTTTGGAAAGTTGCGCTGTGGGGCAATCCGCGTGATGCTGGCCTTATTAAGCGTTTGCAATCGTTGCCACAATTAGAGCTAGAGCATTTGGAAAAAACAGGACAACTCAGAGAGAAGATTCGCGAGGGCTTTTCTATAGGGAACAGAAAGACAGAAGCCCTCTGGCTACAAGATATGCCTTACGTAGATGCTGACAAATTTCAGACATACGTTGTAAAGATACATGGAACACTGCAAGAGTCCCGATTTGAGCGGCCTCGCACTCCAATCATATATACTGGCCCTTTGGCGTTAATTCATCAAAGCTCATGCCAGGCAGCTTTTTTTACTGGAGATCAAGTAGCATACAGTAATCAGATCACAGGCATTGCAGGGCAGCCAGGAGAAGAACAAATTCTAAAGTGGATCGTGGTGTACATAAATTCCACTCTGGCCCGCTACTATCATTTTCTTACCGCTACCTCATGGGCTGTTGAACGAGGAGCAATTCGTCATGGTGAATATAAGCGTATGCCTCTTATCATTCCTGATAAAGATGATCCTCGTTTAAAAGAGGCTCTCACTCTGTTCGAAGAGATTGTGCTACTTTATCAAAAACGTGATGAGCCATTGGGGGAAAGGTATGATGCAGATATTGAAAAAGCAAAGGACCGTATTAACGAGCTGGTGTTCGACATTTATGATGTAGCGCCAATAGAACAGCAGTTGGTAAAAGATATGGTAGACTATGAAATAAAGTTTTTTGAGTGGTCAAAACGCAAGAAACGCCATATTAACGACGAGAAAGCTAGATGTGTTCGACCCCCAGAGGCTTCTATGCTTGAAGAGTATGCCCAGGCATTTATTGAAGTCGCCAAGTCGCTTTTGCATTATCAAAATCAGGCATTAAATGCTAGAGTCTACCAGGATAGCGAACCTTTAAGTGTGGTAGAATTTGAGTTAGTGCAGACTGTTGATGCACAGGCTGTGCGCTTTATAAGCAATTCTCTTGAATTGCACAATTTGCTCTATAGGTTAGATCGTCGTTTGTGGGAACGTCAAGCCTCGACACTGTATACGCGTCGGCATGTGCGTATTTACGATGGGCCGCGTTTCTATGTTGTACGTCCAAGTGAGCGGCGCCTCTGGACGCGCTCTCAAGCTTATGCCGATGCTGGAAACTTTGTTGCTCAGATATTAAGTCGCTCGAAAAGGGCAGCAGCAGGAGCAGTTCATTGAGTCTGCTAGATCAGTATCTACTAGATCAACAGTCTTTAGATGTTGATCTGCCTGATATATTCGTTAGCCCCGAAGAATGGGCTGGCTTTCTTCAGGAAGTTTTGGAGACAACTGTAGCAGCTTATCATAGACTGAAGCGGGAAAGTACTGTGAGTAGTAGTTGGGAAGAAGACACATTTACGATTAACATGGAAAGGTATATGAATCTACTGACTCGCAGGTACAAATTTCCTTTACGTACGCAAACGCAACGACTTATCTATACTCCTGAAATGATGGCAGGCGAAGTATCACCGAAAAAAGCGGTGAAATTAGACATCAAGATATGGGGTAAGAATTGGGATAATGAAGATGAGGTTTACTTCACCTGGGAGTGTAAGCTCATTGTTGACAAAGCAAGAGAGGATAAACATAAACGCCTCGTTCATGAGTATATTACAAATGGCATCGTTCGCTTCCTTGATGCTAATTGGAGGTACGCGCAAGCTGTAAACGATGCGGGAATTCTGGGATATGTCCTGTACGGTGAGGTGGCACCGATCGTAGAGGCGATTAATCAGGAGATGGTAGCTATTCCTCGGCGTCGTAAATCATCAATGAAAGATGTGCGAGCGATGCAAGCCTTACAGGCCGCCAGAAGACTATCTCCCTCTGATCAGCTCAAGCTTTGCAATCCTGGCCCCGTCAATAATTTCATCTTCTACGAATCCCACCACCGTCGCCATTTCTGTAATCAAGATATTCGCCTGTATCACTTCTTCCTCACTTTCGACTTCGCTGTATAATGTAGCACTGCCATGACGTGGTTGCTCGGCTACATGGCAACTAGCCACAAGCAAACCCTGGCAGCATAACTTTTTCGTTCACTCCAACCGTGATATAGTATAGCTGGATTATCTGGATGATATGTAACCAATGCTCCAGTCTTGCTTTACTGTCGAGTATTTTGAGGAGAAAGTAAAATTCATGGCTATTGATACACTTAGAGGGAAGATCGTCGATCTTACGCGAATTCATGATAATGATGCTCAGGTGAGCGCGTATACTCGTGCAGCGGCGCTGGGCTTCGTCGGAGGCCTGCGTTCGATGACGCCGCTGGCCCTGCTGAGCCAGTTGCGCTCCGAGGGTGAGGACGCCTCGTCCTCGAACCTGATCGGCTATCTCAACTCACCCGCCGCCCGCATCATTACCGGACTGCTCGCAGCCGGCGAACTGGTTGGCGACAAGTTGCCAGCCACGCCCAGTCGCCTCGCGCCGGCGCCACTGGCTGGGCGCATCGTCATAGGCGCGCTCGCCGGATGGGTCCTCTGCCAGCAAAGCGAACAATCTCCGCTACTGGGCGCGCTGCTGGGCGCTGCCGGTGCCGCCTCCGGGTCGGCAGCCGGCTACTACGCTCGCGCGTGGTTGGATAAAGTGACGAAATGGCCCGACCCGATCGTCGGCATCGTCGAGGATCTCGTTACACTTGGCCTGGGCTACCTGATTACCAGGGAAACGGACTAAGAAGTTATCCATTCGCTAGCCCGTAACTGAGCGAGAAGGCTTCTCCAGCGACATGAACGCATAGTTCATCTTCAGCAGCTCTGGAGAGCCTTCTCATAGATCGGTCAATTCACCCTCAGATCGCCTGGACATTCTCTGCCCTCCATTCTGTCGCGCGTACTCTTGTGGAGCGCTCGCATTATTCACCCGATAGATCATTCTCAAAGTATACCTGCCTCCCAAAATTCAGCCATTCCCTGCCCCTTTCACATTGGACCGTGCATCTACTAACAGATGGATGCATATTCTGCTGGTAGAATGTAAGGAGCAAAATCGTATGGGACGGACTCCGGATTCGTCGAGAAGCGTTGAATGAGCGCCTGTAGATCATCATCCCAGAGATTGTGCTCGGTTCCGCGCGCCACAAGCGCAAGATAGCCATGAGGGGTCAGCATACGCTGAAACAAGGGAAGCACGATATCCCATTCCATCCAATGCAGGCTCTCACCCGCTGTAATCAGGGCATAGGGAGGCTGTAACGTGGTGTCCTCTACGCGCCCATAGAGATCCAGTTGAGACAAGGATGATTCCCACCTGGCAACGTTCTTCCCCTGGCAATCATGGGTGCGGAAAAATCGACCGCATCGACGCGTTCTACCTGGTTCACAAGACGACGAGCCAGATCCCCGGTTCCACATCCCACATCGAGGATAGTGCGTGGCTCATCAGTGACCAGGGCGACAAGCTTGTTAATGGCTTCATCCGGGTAAGGACGCCGGTAATGATAGACTTCAACAAGGCTCGCATCTTTGAATTGTTCTGCATTCTTTTGCAAGCTCTTCAGATTATAGCGCCGATTTGTATGTTCTGATCAGTATTGCGCTACTCAGAACGACGAGCAAGACAGAACATAGGTCACATGCCCCATAGCCTTTTCTCCATCAAAAAGGCGAAAAGCCTTCTCACTTGGGACCGGCCAATTCACCCTCGACTAGCCTACCTCGTCGTTACGGCTGATGATGCATGGTGCAGCGGTTCGGCCTGGCCGATCTGGTTTGCGTTCCACTCCGTGAACCAGACGCTCTTGAGAGGGCCTGCCGTGATTCCATCAGGACTGTTCCCTCTTGGGAGTCGAAACTCAGTAACTGAGCCACTGAGGGTAATACGTCCAATATTTTCTGAAAAAAATTCAGTGAACCACAGGTTGCCGTCCGGCCCTACTATAATGACCCAGGGATAGCTGCCACTTGTTGGAATAGGATACTCGGTGATGACGCCATGTTTGGTCATGCGTCCAATCTTGCTCACATTGATTTCAGTGAACCACAGGTTCCCATCCGGGCCGGTAACGATACCTCTCAGATAACTATTCATGGTTGGGACAGCATACTCGGTGATTGAACCACTTGTGGTGATGCGGCCAATCTTATTGGCACCGGATGCCGTGAACCAGAGTGATTTCTCTGGCCCCTTCGTAATATAATTAGGAAGACTCTCATTATCCGGCAACGAGAATTCAGTAATTCTTCCATGGGGAGTGATGCGCCCGATCTTATTTCCAGAGTATTCCGTAAACCAGAGATTGCCATCCGGCCCTGCCGTGATGTCTTCAGGGTAGCTACGGCTGGTCGGGATGGCAAACTCAGTGATCGCTCCCGTAAGCGTCATACGCCCAATTCTGTTGGCAAGATCCTCGGTAAACCAGAGATTGCCATCCGGTCCTACCGTAATATTTTCAAGCCCCACATCGCTTGTCGCAACCAGATATTCCCGAAACGTCCCTTTTGGTGTCATCTTGCCAATCTTATACCCACTGGCCTCTGTGAACCAGAGATTGCCATCCGGTCCTGCCGTGATACCATCAGGATGACTATTTGCAGTAGGAACAGAGTATTCTTTGATAGAGACGCCTGCGCGAGCGACCACATGGCGGGCTGAGGCAGCAGCGGCTGGCCGAACCAGGTAGACACTACTCAAGACAACGAGAAGAACTCCCGATACCAACAAAAATCGCCTGCACATTCTCTGCCCTCCATTCTATCTCGCGTGCTCTAGTAGAGCATTCACACTATTCATCCGATAGATAGCTCTCTGGGGAAGCAATGAAAAATACTCGCCCAGCCTATCGAAGAACACAGTCGTCTATAAAAAAGTATACCTGCCTCCCAAAAGTCAACTATTCCCCACCAGGTGAGAGCAGGCCTTTGCCTCTCTGCTAGTGTTGCTCACTGATCCGAAGAGGGGATAGACATTTGTAGTGCTTGAGCAGAACTCTCAAGCACTACAAATGTCTATCCCCTCTTTAAAATGTCCAGCTTACTTACAGCCTCAACGCATTCATCTTTCAGCACAAGCACCTGGTCGGCGCGTTGCAGCACAGAGCGGCGATGTGAGACCACCAGGCAGGTTTGCCCGCTCTGCCGGAAGATCCGCTCCCACAGCACAAGCTCGATTTCCACATCTAGCGCGCTAGAGAGATCGTCGAAAACCAGCAGTTCTGGCTCGCGAATAAACATCCTGGCTGCCGCGCAGCGTTGCGCCTGTCCGCCGTAACTGTTCAGACTTGACCTCTCTGATATACTCATGAACATGACGGCAGACGAACACATTGCACGTTTAGAAGAACAACTCAAGCAAGCCTTGGAGCAAGTTCATGTGCTCCAAGGGCAGTTGGGTGCTGCTCAGAAACGGATTGAGGAACTCGAGAAGCAGAAAACGCCGCCCCCTGCCTTTGTGAAAACCAATGTGAAGAAACCGAAGACAGAAGAGAAAAAGGTCCGCAAGAAACGTGATGCTCACCACAACCATGGACGCCCCGTGCGACGCCAACCCAGATCGTGGAGCACCGGATCGTCGTGTGTCCTGACTGCCACCTGCGCCTGGGTGGCCTCAGCCTGACGAGGGTGCGAGAGGTCATCGAAGTACCGCCACCGCCGCCAGTAGAAGTCATCCATCATCGCATCTACCAGGGGTGGTGTGCTCACTGTCAGAAATGGCATGAGGCTCCCGTCGATTTCCAGAGCGAGGTCTTGGGACAAGGACGGCTGGGAGTGCGGCTGATCAGCCTGATCGCCACGATGCGCACCGTGATGCGCTTGCCTGTGCGGCAGATTTGCGTCCTGTTCCACACCCTGCACGGAGTAGAAGTGAGCGCCGGGGAGATCGCCGAACTGCTGCATCGTCTGGTGGCCTATGCCCAACCGGTGCTCGCTGAACTCAAGGCCACGCTCCGGAGCAGCCCTGCCGTGCAAGCCGATGAAACGGGGTGGCGAGAAGATGGACAAAACGGATACATCTGGAGTGTTTCCACCCCGACGCTTCGCTATTACGAATACCATCACTCTCGCGCAGGGGAAGTGGTCAAGCAGTTGATTGGCGAGGCGTTCCAGGGCGTGTTGGGCAGTGATTTTTATGGAGGCTACAACATTCATCAGGGACTCCATCAACGGTGTTGGGTCCATTTCTTGCGGGCTGTGCATGAGGTAAAAGACATGTTCCCTGCCGACGAGCCGTTGCGGACCTGGGCCAAAGAGGTCTTTGACCTCTATCATGAGGCCGTCGGCTGGACGGCGAAAGGGCCAGATCCGGGCCTTTCTCCTCACAAGCAGCACTTGCTCCGCGTGGAGCAGCAACATACCTTGCCCCACAACAGTGGTCGATTCGTCGAAGGTTGCTCGCTATCGCAATACCTGCCATTCCCCCTTCTCACACACGTTCCACTGTCATCATACGCGATATGTGTCCCCGTGGGCCAGTGAAGCCTCTTCTTTTGTTGAATGTCTACACCATACAAAGGAGCTTTACTATGTCATTGCCAACCCATCCTTCTTCTCTACAGCTCGCATCAGTCAAAGATGCCCACAACCAGGGCGCCAGCGTGCAGATACTCGGCGAGGCGCACACGGCTCAAGCGCTCTATGATGCCAACCTACAAGCAGGCGGAGTGGTCATTCGTCCCTGCCATCTTGTCATCGTTGATACTGCTCGCCAGCCCTGGGAGATTGTCTGGCGCATCGGCACACGCGGAGTCGTGCTTGCTCTGGATGAGGCGACCCTCACGCTCGACCTGGACTACCGGAGCATCACCCTCCCTTTGGACGATCGCCGTCCCGATGACGAAAAACTGCATGCCCCACTGGCTGTAGGGATGGAGGTCTTGTTGCGAGGCAGGCTTGAGGAAGCGAGTGTCGCCGACATCTTTCTTGACGGTAAGCCAACTCATCCTGAGCGCCTCAACATACTGCTCGCCGAGATCATTGCCAGGGATCACCAGGAAGCTTGCTCACTTTAGGAAGAGCTGAGAGGTAACCCTGATCAATTCCTTAACAACGCGTGTGGTATGAGTCATCCCGAATTTTTGAGAAGCCTGTAAAACATCTTTTATAGAGTTCAAACAAGTGGCGGTCCTCATTATTGCCGCTTGTTTCACAAGCATTATAAGATCTTTCAGGTGCTAGAAAAATTCGGGATGACTCATATCACCGTAGGTAAGAGTATAAAATCGGAGGTGAAAGACACCTTCAATGCCTGTGGGGAATCCTAATGTTCTGTCACAGTTCATTTGACAAGGGGAGCGCCCTCATTCCCATAGGTTTGCAAAACGGAGAAGGGCGTAGTAGTATAGGGAGAGCAATTCAGCATTTCTCACGAGAGCGGCTTGAGCAAGCTAGCAGATTTCTTGTCTCTCAAGGCAAGAGGAGGATATCATGGCGGGCTATATCGTGGCCGATATCGACATCACAGACCCCGAAGAATATCAGACATACGCGCAACAAACGGCAGCGACGCTTGAACACTACGGCGGGAAATTCCTGGTACGTGGGGGTCAACCTGAGACAATAGAGGGCGACTGGAAGACGAAGCGCATCGTCATCATTGAGTTTCCGAGTGTCGAGCAAGCCAAAGTGTGGTATGACTCGCCCGAGTATTCGGCTATCAAAGGGATACGCCAGCGCTCGACCATCTCCAACATTCTTCTTGTGCATGGTGGCTAAAGTGCTCAGAAAGGCGCTATTTTCTGTTACAACGTCTTCAGATAGTGTTCAAGTTTTTCCAGCACTGTTTTTCTCAGGGAGGTTATTTGTTGTTCTTCAATCGTCATCTCACCCCAGGTTTTCTCATAACCACGAGGAATAAAAATAGGGTCCCAGCCAAAGCCATTAGCACCAAGAGGGACAGAGGAGATGAAACCTTCTATAGAGTTGGCAAACGTTTGAAAATTCTTTCCATCATACAGGCCGAACTGCACCTCGGCCAGCGCCGACCTATCTGTGTAGCCATCAAGCAATTGACATAACCCACTCGTCTCCAGTTCTTCTAAAAACCACTTGATTAGAGGTCCCGGTAATTTGCCCAGCGCGAAAAAACGAAGCGAAGTATCTTCTACCAGAACCGGAGACCCAACGTATTTGTATGCTTCTTTGGCTTTGTATTCGATAATGGTAGCTAAATCAAGGGATTGTATTTCGACAAGATCAATTTTCTGATGTGTTACAGGGAAATTCAAGTAATAACTTAGTAACTTTGCCTTTGCAATATTTCCAGTAATGAAGGTTAGTGATTGTAACATATTATATCCGTTTCAACCATTCATCTTTGAGTAATCCAAAATACTCCTGGTCCTCGAAATGGCAGCGGAAGAAGACGCGCTGGCGCAAAGTTCCCTCATACGTGAAGCCAAGCTTGAGTAAGAGACTTCTGGAGGAGGTATTGCCAGCCAGCGGGTTTGCCTCAATCCGATGCAACTCAAGCTCGGTAAACCCGCAGGTCAGGATGGCTGCTACCGCCTCAGCCATAAGACCCTGTTGCCAGTACGCCTGGTGGAGTTCGTAGCCGATTTCGGCGCAATGAAAGCCGGCATCAAAATTCCAGAACGTGCATGAACCGATCACCGTGTCCGCGCCCTTGAGCGTCAGACACCAGAAGAGGGCGTCGCGCTGCTCATAAGAGGCTTGGAGTCGTTGAAGCCATGCACGAGTGTCGTCGAGCAACTGATGAGGCTCCTGTCCATAGTGCCTCGTCACTTCTTGATCAGACTTGATAGCAAAGAATGCCTCTGCATCCGCTGGCCGAATCTGGCGCAGATGTAATCGATTAGTAGTGAGGGCAGGAAAGCGAGTAAATACTGCATCTATGGTCATGAGAAACCGCCTTTTCCTGTGAAAATAGCTGTTCTCATTATAGCACATCTGTTCAGCTTGCTAATTTGTCAGGGCAACCCTTTGTAATCTTTGACCAGTTGTTTTGCTCCCTTACGCGCATAATAGAAGACACAGATCCCTAAGATACCCCCAACAAGAAAACCAGCCTTTAACGAGCGTTTCATAGGTCTATCCTTTCTTGTACTTCATAAGTAGAGAGTCTTCCTCTTCCATAGTATACGAAAAAGGAACGGTAAGCTCAATTGCTTGTAGGTTCTGCATATCTGCCAGGCATTCGATGCATATTATAGTAGTTGCGGCTTGTCGTCTTCCGCTACAAGTTCAAACTCCTCTGCGATCAGCACGGTCTCGCCGGTCAGCGGCTGACCCGTCGCGGCCATCTCATCGGCCCATATGTCGCTGTGATCGTGCTTGAACTTCCCCACATCATCTCCGTCACCTTCTCCGCGCACCAGGCGTGGATCAGGATGGCCAAACGTCGTTTCAAATACATCGATCATTCTGACATGGCAGTGTACTTTGCCGTCAAGATCAACCACCGCCACAATCTTGCCTTTGCTTGCCACGAGAGTAGCCAGAGCCTTCTCAGTAAAGGCCCCTTTGGGGCAGCAGGTCGCCGTCTTTGTCCCAGCAAGTATTTGTTGAATAAGCTGGATCCCTAACCCATCATCTCCCTGCCATCCTAATTGCAATTGGTACTCGTCGGTCTGCATGGTTTGTGCTCCTTTATTTTGCTCCCGAATACACATGATTGCAAAGTATGCTCCTATGTGTTTTCAGAGAAGTATATGCCGTCAGGGGCGCCAGCCGGAGTGTCATTTGCCCCATTTCTTAGCGCGTCATCTGATACGTTGTTACCCTCCGTCTGAGAGACCAGGTGTAGTGGCGCTCCTTCGGCTCCTCTTTGGCTCCCCTTGCCCGCCAACAATGTCCGCCGACAACGCGGGCGCCATGTTCCAACTAATCGCGCCGCTGTACCAGCATATCTATACTATATTTCGGGCGCATTGTGATAGTTTTATTGGAGTCGGGCACAACGCGCTGGTTTGGCATTAACTCAAAGGTCACATGCTGCGCCAGGGTCGCCAGCAGCAGGTGCCCCTCCATCATCGAGAAGTAGTTGCCGATACAGACGCGTGGTCCCGCGCCAAAGGGGAAGTAGGCGTAGCGCGGCAGCCGTTTCTCGTTCTCAGGCGTGAAACGTTCCGGGTCGAACTTCTCAGGATCGGGGAAGAAGTCCGGCCGGCGATGCATGGTATAGGGACTGACCGCCACCGTCTCGCCTTTATGCACATGATAGCCGTCAAGATCGACATCGTGCAGCGCGACTCTGCTGATAGCATAGGCCGGCGGGTAGAGCCGCAGGGTCTCCTTGAACACCTGCAACGTATAGGGCAGGTGGGCCAGGTCCGCGTATACCGGCCTGCGGCCCTGCAGGACGGTATCGACCTCCTGCCGCATCCGCTCATAGACATCAGGATTGCGAGCAAGCAGGTACCAGGCCCAGGTCAGCGCCGTCGCCGTCGTCTCATGGCCCGCGCCAAAGAGCGTCACCGATTCATCCATCACCTGCTGATCCGGCATAGCGCTGCCATCTTCGCCCCGCGCACGAAGCAGGATGGAGAGGAAGTCATGCTTCTCTTCGAAGGATGCGCGCCGCTCGTCGATCATCTGCTGGATACGCCCGCGCAGGTAGGCCACGGCCTGTCTTGTATGCCTGCTGCGCGGGGTAGGCCAGTTCAGAGGAATGGGAAAGAAACGCGAGACCGAGTAATTGGCGTGTTCCAAAATGGTCGTCATCGCCGCCCCCAGTTCGTCGGCCTCGGTGAACACCTCGGCATCGAAGAGCACCTTGCCAACGATGCTCATCGTGACATGTGTCATCTCGCGCCCAACATCGATGATCTGCCCAGCGCGCCACGTCTGCTGGAGCTGCTCGCCATACTTCACCATAGCATCAGCGTATTCGGTGATCTGCCTGGGTTGGAACGAGGGCGCCATCAACTTGCGCTGCTGGCGATGGAGCATCCCTTCGCTGATGAACAGCCCATGCCCGATCAGCGGCTCAAAGGCATTATGCAGCACAGGCCCCTTGTCGAAATCGTAGGCATGCTCAACGAAGATGCCCTGCACGAATTCCGGAGCATTAAAGATAATCAGCGGGAAAGGGCCAAAATGAAAGAGGCCCACATCGCCGCACTCGCGCACCACGCGCTGGAATAGTGCCAGGCGATCTTTGCTATAGGCCGGGAAGCTCCCTATAAAGGGAAGTTCCTGAATATGGGGAACAGCTTTTATGGATTGGACCGCCTGTTTTTCTTTTATCTGCGTTATCATAGGTAACAGCTCCATGACCTATCGGTTATACTATTTGTCAGAACATCGTAGAGGTTTTCTGCTTTAATTCTAACGTAGAAACTACTGGGCTGCAAATCCGCGTAGGGGCTATGGCTTGCCTCGCCCGTGTTCCAAGAACGGGCG
>JALYTT010000522.1 GCA_030854145.1 Chloroflexota bacterium
CGAAGAGGTCACTGGTTCGATCCCAGTAGCGCCCATCCTGATGCACGAGAGGAACGCTTGTTACAGCGTTCCTCTCGTGTTTTTCTTTATTTCCTCATTTTTCGTCTTGACGCATACACATCCTTCACATACACTAAGGGCAGTCAGATTTTCCTTTTGTGTTTTACACAGGGCATTTTTCTATGGCTCGTGACCTTGAAATACAACGGCGACGACTTATCAAGGCTCTGCGCAAGGCCGGCATGCACGATGAGGGTGTTTTAGCGGTCATAGGGACGCTGCCACGGGAACTGTTTGTGGATGAGCCACAGCGTGCTTGGGCCTATGCCGACCGCGCGCTGCCTATCGCGCAGGGGCAGACCATCTCGCAGCCATTGATGGTGGCCACGATGACCCAGGCGCTGCAACTGAGCGGGCAGGAGCGTGTGCTGGAGATCGGGACCGGCTCCGGCTACCAGACAGCCATCCTGGCAAAACTGGCCAGCTATGTGTATAGTATCGAGCGTCACCGGCAGCTTGCTTTCCAGGCAACCCAACGCCTGCTACAATTAGAGATCCATAATGTATCCCTCTTCGTTGGCGATGGCTCTCTGGGCTGGCCAGACGAAGCGCCGTATGATCGCATCCTGGTCACGGCAGCGGCCCCCGAGGTGCCTCCGCACCTGCTGGCTCAGCTTGTGACCTGGGGCATACTGGTCATCCCCGTGGGGAATCAGGAACGCCAGGATTTGCTGGTTGTGCATCGCGCTCCCTGGGGGCCAGAGGTGCGCTCGCTGGGGGGGTGCGTCTTTGTGCCACTGGTCGGGGCCGAGGGCTGGCAGGATGAGAAACCACTATAATCGATTGCATTCGTGTGAACAAAGAAGATACAATATAGTATACTGTTAAGACCAGGTATCTTTGTTTGATGCAGAAGAGCGAGGAGGATGAGCATGCACGGCGTCGCAACACAAACGGCTAGCCACATGCCCCAGGTTCCCCATTTCCTGATCTTTATCGGAGTGCTGGTGGCATGGGTTGTGCTCTTTGAGAGTGCTCACCTGTTCCTGGCCTTGCTGCGTCATGACCGGCTGATCGGCTGGGCCATTGGTCCTTTCGGCATCACCACCCTGTTTTTACGCGAGCCACCTAAGCCATACATCGTGCTCGAAGCGCTCTTTCCGGCGCTCGTTTCAGGCGTCACACTCTACATCGGTCTCTTCACCTCGCTGGTCGGCCTCGTCATTCTCCCGCCCCAGCCGTTGCTGATCATAGCCGTCATCTCCCTTGGCGTGCTGATTACCAGTACAGGAGACTGCGTGAACGGACTATGCGACCTGCTCTACCCGCTGTGGGGCGAGGCGCGCATCCTGCGCAACATCCAGGTATTGCGCGCGAGCTGGGCCACCATCCACTTCACACCGTTCGGCCTCTCCTACCTGCGCGATCATTTCGATTCGACGCCGAGCGACCTGCTGCAAGCGTTCTAGAGATTCGCTCTGATCCACAGGGCGCAGGCCTTGTCGGCGCCCCTTGCCTGCCGACAAGGCCTGCGCCCTGTGGCCTGACGCGCCCTGGAAGGTGACGCGATCTCGCCCTATTCTGTCTCAACCAATGGGCAAGCTATAGCCCCTACGGACACGTCTATGAGACAGGCCACGCCTACGGGTCGAACGGCCTGGCCGCTAAGTTTCAGGCAGGGGGTCATCGAAGTCGATACCTCGATAGATCTCCTCCATCGAGAGGCACACATCCACGCTGGTCAACTCGACCTCGGTACCGGATTCGTAGTGGGCATAGTGCCAGGTATATTGATCTTCCTCAGTGCGCCGCCAGACCTCCACACGAGGGGTGAACTGGTTGACCAGGGCGATTTCGACAATGGTCGGGCATCCCTGGTAGGCCTTGATCTTCTCAGTGCGATCGACTTGCTCTGTAGTGGGGGAAAGCACTTCGACAACCAGGCGCGGAGAGAGAACGGTTTTGATGCCTCTGCGGCGGTCCTCCACGTTACAGGTCACGGTAACATCGGGGAAATAGAACTTGTTCTCGGCGACCTGGACGCGCATATCGGAGTTATAAACAGTGCAGGGGCCAGAACGGAACTGGAGGTCCAACTCCACATACATATTGCCGGCAATTCTGGCGTGCTCTCTTGAACCTCCCGACATCAAGCGGACTGCGCCATCTTGGTATTCGTATTTTATGCCAGGAAAGAGCGCATCAAGCAGAAGATACTCCTTGAAGCTCATGCGCTCTCCTGTCTGAGGGGGTACGCGCTGGGGATCAGTTGTCATCACTTCCACACCTTTCTACTTATCATACCGGTGATCTTGACTGAAAAGTATACCATACATCTACACGAGACAAGTCAGGTTCCACATCCAAAGCAGAACGTAAGCCTATGAGCGCGGCTCGCGCGGCAGCGTGAAGTAGAAGGTGCTGCCGAGGCCCTGGTTGCTGGAGAAGCCGATGTGACCACCGTGGCCCTCCACAATGGCCCTGGCGACGTAGAGGCCCAGGCCGATGCCTGAGTACTGGCGGCTGGCGGCGTTGCGCACACGGTAGAAGCGTTCGAAGATGTGGTCCAGGTACTCCGCACTGACGCCGATGCCCTCGTCGATGACACTGACGGTATAGATGTCTGTCTGTTCCTGGAGCCGCACGAGCACCTGGCCACCCTGGGGCGAGTAGCGTACGGCGTTGTCGAGGATATTGCCGATCACCTGGCCCACGCGCAATTCGTCGGCCACGATCTTGCTGTTCTGCACCTGGAGATCAAGCTGGATACTGTGCTGCTCGGCGCTGGCCTGGGCCGAGCGCACATGGGCGGCAAGCACATCTGCCAGGTGGAAAAGCGTATAGTGCAGGTGCAACTGGCCCCACTGCACACGCGAGAGGTCGAGCAGGTCGTTGACCAGGCGCTCCAGATGTTCGGCCTGGCTCTGCACGATATGCAGGCTGCGTAAGTCGTAACTCTCCGGCGGCTCGGTTGCCGGCAGAGCGCTCTTGTGTTGTGTGCTACGGACCTCGCGCAGACGGCGCTCAAGACGGCGCACGAGGTGCTGGGTGTAGCCTTTGATAGCGGTGAGCGGCGTGCGCAGTTCGTGCGAGACGACCGAGACGAACTCGTCCTTCAGCTTCTCGATCTGCTTGTTGGTAGTGATATCGTTCAAGACGGCGACCACGCCGATAGGCCGGGCCTGTGGCAAGCTCTTATCGTGGAGCGGCGCCGCGCTGATGCTCAGAGTCAGCGGGACCGTCTCCCCGCTCTCGCCGACGATCAGCTCCTGGTTCGTCACGGTCTGACCGAGCAGCGCTTGATCGATGATCCAGGCAAACTCCTGGAGCCAATCGGCCTGATTGATGGCAGCCAGCGCACGCAGAGGCTGCTCTTGCTCCAGCTTCAGATCCACCTCAATCTGGGCAAACAAGTGTTGTGCCGAGCGATTCATAGACGTAATCGCGCCGTGAGCGTTGGTAATCAAGAGACCCTCCGCCATGCTGCTGATGACCAGTTCCAGGCGGCGGCGCTCCAGTTCGGCATCGCGCCAGAGCGCCGTCTCGCGCTCGCGCAGGCGTACATTCTCCAGCGCGACGGCCGCGTAGTCAGCAATCATAGTTGTCAGTTGCAGCAGGTCGGTATCGAAGGTTCCCTCGCGCTCATCGAACAGGCTGAGCATGCCGATGATGCGATTCTCGACAATCAGGGGAATATTGAGGAAGTCACCGATCTCGGACCCGCCAACAGAGGCGCTGGGATCAAGCAGGGCCAGTTCGTCGGGTGCGTCGAGATAGGCCGCAACCGCCAGTTCGTCGGGCGTAACGGCTGGGAAATCGATGATGCTGGCGGCGCGGGCAATACGTTGAATCATGGCCTGTAAGAACGGCACGCTCAGGGGATAGCGCGGAATTATCGAGAGTTCAAAAGGCTCGCCTTTGAGGAGGATAGAGCAAGCGGAAAAGCTATACAAATCTTGCAGCGCGGCGAGCAGCGCCCGGTGGACCTGAAAACGATCAATGGCCGCCACGAAGCGCTTGCCAATGGTGTTGAGGTACTCCATTTCACGAAGTAGGAGCGCTAAGCGATCTCCGTTGTGTTCTTCAGGAGAGCGATAGGCGCTTTCTGAGATTGGAGTTTGTGACTGCACGCTGCTCCCCCGTCTTCCTGACTAGCGCGCCATCTGCTCAAGCTGGCGTGTTACTTCGGCATGCAATGGCAAGGCGATCAGGTCGCCGGTCAATTCTCGCAGACCGGTGAAGCACTCTTGTAACAACGCGTCCAACCCGGCGCGCAGCTCCTCGACCGAAACGCCAGAGAATTGCTCACGCGCAACGGCAGGAACAACATCAGTATACGGCATTCTGGAGAGAAAATGCAGAAACGGGTATGTATTCGCTACCCGCCTGGCAGCACCATGGACCAGGACACGCGTGGTGGCCTTACCTAGCAGAGGCGTCACCCGGCGATCGATCAGCTCAATGACTTCCAGGTATGCCTCAGCGACCTGCTTATGGGAGTCGGAAGAGGAGTTGTCAGTCGGATATGACACTGGGTTCTCCCTTCACTGGTTATACGCGCTCTCTTACACATCTTAATTATACCATAGTGCAACTACAATTGTAAGTTGCGCATAGTTCAGGTTCAGGGCCACGCATAAGTCGCTCACCCTTCGTAGCTGCGCGATTTATCGCGCCTGGCTACATTGTCGACTGGCTTGCCA
>JALYTT010000523.1 GCA_030854145.1 Chloroflexota bacterium
GATCAATCGTCTCAAGCAGTTTCGGCGGGTGGCCACTCGGTATGAGAAGCGGGCGGTCAACTTCCTGGCTATGGTCACGCTTGCCTCTATCATGCTCTGGTTATGATTTGCAAACAGGCCCTAGCCCTATCGCGTAGGAACCTGGCAAGCCGGGTCCCTGCGCCCAGGGGAGTGGCGCCCAGGCGGACGCCACTCCCCTTCGTAGCTGCACAATTGATCGCGTATGTGCTGGCTTGACGCGCTGGTTGGCTTGACCAACGCGATCAATTGCGTAGCTACGAAGGGGGGCATACTCTCATTTCTCACCCGTCACATGCAGATTGTCAGTCCTCTAGCTGAACATAGAGTAGACCAGCGAAGAATCTTCGTTTTTTCAGTGATCCTCTCCACCACCCCGGCTCGACGGCATTGCGCCCCCCAGTGGTTCACGTGATATACTGTAGTAGAAAATAGGCATCTTTTCATCTCCTCATTGGCGAGGAAACACAAGGAAGAAAAAGATGGAGACTTTTGATACGCTACAAACCCTTTTTTCACATGATCTGAGCAAATTACATCAGCTTCGAAGGCGAGGATGGCACATTCTGCCCACAACACGCTCGCTCAAGGAAGAACACCTCGGACGATGCTGTTATCTGGCTGAAGAATTTCTCAGTTCAGCCGATCTGCGCTCGCTCAAGCAGCAGGTCGGGCTGGATGAACAAGAATGGCAGGCCTATAAAGCGAAGATTTCCGGCCAGTAGGACGGGATGAAAATAGCCGCTGAATTCGACAGTTGGTGACCGGCATACCTATCTTGCATCCTGAAGACCACAAGGAAAAACAAGGCATTAGCATGGTTCACACGACCCTGCTATCACATCTTGATGTCAACGGGACCCAGGCGACAGTCTTAGCTGAGTGCGCGGGTATCACGAAACAAGCAGCAGGACGCGTCATCGCTGATCTGGAGCGTGAGGGCTATGTGCAGAGGCTTCCCGATCCGACCGACCAGCGTGCGAGCATGATTGTTTTCACGGATGCAGGGCGGCAATTTTTAGTTGATGCCTATCAGGTGAAAAAAGAATATGCTATACTCTTGTGTATGGACCTATCCAACCAACCTGGCAGCCATCCATGGAGGAAGCTATTATGTCCCAAGTTTCATCGAGTGAGGCGTCTTCCGACACTCCCCAGCACGCGAGCCTGATACCTGAGTCATCAAACGGCGAAACACCTGTCCGCCATGTCCGTGTGGCGATCCTGGGGACCGGCTTCTCCGGGCTGGGCATGGCCATACGGCTCAAGCAGCGCGGCTACAACGACTTTGAGGTGCTTGAGCGGGCGACAGACATCGGCGGCACATGGCGCGACAACACGTATCCAGGCTGCGCCTGCGACATTCCATCGCACCTGTACTCCTTCTCCTTTGCGCTCAACCCACAGTGGAGCCGCGCGTACTCCCCCCAGCGTGAGATCCAGGCGTATTTACGCCGCAGCGCCAGGCGTTTTGGCGTCCTGCCACACATTCGCTGGAACTGTGAACTGCTGGACGCTTCATGGAGCGAAGTCGATGAGCGCTGGCACATTAGCACCTCGCAGGGTCAGCTTACCGCCAACATCCTGATCCTCGGCAACGGGCCCCTCAGCGAACCGTCGCTACCGGCCATTGCAGGCATCGAGCACTTCGAGGGTACACTGTTCCACTCGGCGCGCTGGGATCACAACTACGACCTGACAGGCAAGCGTGTGGCCGTGATCGGGACCGGGGCCTCGGCGATCCAGTTTGTCCCGCTGATCCAGCCGCGCGTCGGCCACCTCTTCCTGTTCCAGCGAACTCCCCCCTGGATTGTCCCGCGTCTGGATCACCCAATCCCCGCGTGGCAACAGACGCTGTATCGCTTCCTGCCCATCGCCCAGCGCCTTGTGCGCGCCAAAATGTACTGGCAGCGCGAGTTGATCGCGCTGGGGTTTATCCACCGGCCCAACATGCTGGAGAGCGGCATGAAGATCGCGCGCCAGCACCTGGAGGTGCAGGTGCCTGACCCGGCACTCAGGGAAAAGCTCACGCCCCACTATACCATGGGCTGTAAGCGCGTCCTGCTCTCCGATGACTTCTATCCAGCGCTGAGCCAGCCCAACGTCGACCTCGTGACCGAGCGCATTCGCGAGGTACGCGCCCATAGCATCGTGACTGAGGACGGCAGTGAACACGAGATCGACACGATCATTTGCGGGACCGGCTTTCATGTGACCGACACGCAGCTCCCCCAGTTTATCTATGGACGCGACGGCCAATCGCTGGCCGATAGTTGGCAGGCGGGTCCCCGCGCCTATTTAGGGGCCACTGTATCGAAGTTTCCCAACTTATTCTTGCTCATCGGCCCAAACACCGGCCTGGGACACAATTCGATGGTCTACATGATCGAGTCTCAGATCACGTACGTCCTGGACTGCTTGCGCACCATGGACCGGCGGAAGCTGCAAGCTGTCGAGGTGCAGCCTGAGGTGCAGGAAGCCTTCAATACAGAGATGCAGCAACGTATGAAAGGCACCGTCTGGACCTCGGGCTGCGCCAGTTGGTACCTCGATGCCCGCGGTCACAACACCACACTCTGGCCATCGTTTACCTTTGAGTTCCGGCACAGGACCCGCCGCTTCGATCCGCAACGCTATAACCTGGTCCCTCAGCAAGCGCCGACCCATGACGGAAAGGTTGCCGTAGTATAGTATATTCCCCGTAGGGACTCTATAATATCTGTCACGCATCGATTGACGGATAAGGTGTAGTGGCGACCCTTGCGGTCGCCATGTCCCAGCTTCGTCACGCCATTTGGCGTAGATATAGGATTTCCATGAGACGATATATTCTCACTGGCACACCAGGCTCAGGAAAAACCTCAATCATTCATGTGTTGAAAAGCCAGGGATATGCGGTTGTGGAGGAAGCCGCAACCGATGTCATTGCGCTTGAGCAGATGAATGACAATCCTGAGCCTTGGATGCAGCCTGACTTCATTGATAAAATTGTCCGTCTACAAAAACGGAGGCAAATCAAAACATCAACGTATCCTTATGAACGACAATTTTATGACCGTTCGCCAATCTGTACATATGCCTTAAGCCGTTATCTTGGATATCCTCCATCTGCTTGTCTTTTAGAGGAAATGGATAGAATTGAGCGTGAGAACATTTACCAGAGGCAGGTATTTTTTATTGAAAATCTTGGTTTCTGTCAGCCAACTGGGGCGAGAAAGATAAGTTTTGAAGAGTCTCTCATTTTCGAGAAAATCCATGTAGAAACATATAACTCTTCCGGCTATGACTGTATAAAAATTCCCCCGAATGCCCTGGCGGCACGGGTCCATAGCATCACAGACAGATTAATGCACATGAGCAAATAAATGCTCCAATGGTACAAGCCGACCTCATAGAGAAGCCTCAGGATATCATTGGAAGGTTAATTTGTTCATGTGCATCACCGGGTCCCTACATCTACCACAATTCCGGTGATGCCAGCCTGGCACCTTCCGTCAACGACCGAAGCTTCGCCCAGGCTACGCTCGGCGCCACGCTGCCGGCTCCCACGAAGGTCCCGAAGCCGCAATCGGTGCCGGCGATCACGTTCTCGCGGCCGACGGTGCGCGCGAAGTTCTCCAGGCGCTGGGCCACGACCTCCGGGTGCTCGATATAGGTGCTGCATGTGTCGATCAGGCCGGGGATCAGCACCTTGCCATCCGGCAGGCGCACCTCCTCGAACACTTTCCACTCGTGCTCGTGGCGTGGGTTGGCCGCTTCGATGGAGAGGCCGTTGCCCTGGATCGTGAGCAGTAGATCGATGATGTCCTTGAGCGGCACATCCCGGTGATGCGGCCCACCATAGTTGCCCCAGCACACGTGGATGCGTACCTGCTCCGGTGAGATACCTGTGAGAGCATGGTTCAGCACTTCGATGTTTTGCTGCACCTGCCGGCGAAATTCAGCGAGGCTGGCACTGGCAAAACGCGTGTGGCGCTGCATAGCTAGATCGGGACAGTCCAGTTGGAGCAGGAAACCCGCCTCGACGATGGCTTGATATTCGTAGCGCATGGCGTCGGCCAGCGCGTAGAGATAGGCTTCCTGGGTAGGATAGTAGTTGTTCTGCATCACCTGGGCAATCGTTCCCGGCGAAGCGGCGGGCATAAAGGCCTCGCTGACCTGGCTCTCCTGCAGGGCCGCCTTCAAGTTGGCGATATCCTGGTGTACCGCGTCCTGGTCGCGCAGGGTGATGGGGCCGTTGCAGGCTGGCGTAAAGTAGCGACTCTCCTTGCCTTCATTGCGGCGAAACATGCGCACCCGCACATCTGGATGGTCCAGCACATCTTGCGCAACCACCGGATTCGACTCACCGTCAAAGCCCGTCAGGCGGTCCTTGACGTAGTTGGCAAAGCCGATCTTGCTCATCTCGCCATCAGAAACGATGTCGATGCCCACGCTAGCCTGCTGCTTGACTACCTCAGCAACAGCGGTATGTACGCTGTCGGCAAGCACGCCCGCGTCCACCGGTTTCCCCTGCTCCCTGGCGACCATCAGTTGCACCAGGGTATCCGGCCGGGGTAGGCTCCCGGTATGCGTTGTCAGTATGCTTTCAGTGCTGCGTTTCATGGCTCAGTCTCCTCTTTTCTCTAATCCGCTCAAGATCATCGTTTGTAACGTCTGCGACACCTCTTCAATGGCCAGCCG
>JALYTT010000087.1 GCA_030854145.1 Chloroflexota bacterium
GGGCGCGTTAGGTGACTGGCGAGGCAAGCCACGCCCTACGGATATGCAGAGACGGCCCATCGATCCTTGCCCTTCACTTGACGCCTATTGGGCGCAGGCCAGCGGCGCCCCTACACAAAATGGCGTGGCTCGCTCCTACTTACAATTTTGTCGCTGACCTGTTACAATCGCTTTAATAGACAAGATAGTACCATCAGGAGGAATACATGCGTACTTATCCCTGGCTGGTGCGAGCCTCACGTGCTCCGGTGCTCTCCGGCCTCATCGCCCTGGTCTTGCTGCTCGCCGCCTGTGGCGGTGGTGGTAGCAGCAGCAATACGCCTACCGCGCAGCAATTGATAGCCAGCGCCCAGGCCGCCATTCAGAAAGTCACCGCGTACCACTTCAACCTCAAGGTTGATAACCCCGGCACGGGCGCCACACTGGTTATCCAAACTGCGGACGGCGATATCGTTGTGCCTGATAAGCTTCAAGCTAATGCCAGCGCGCTTGTGATTGGTTCGGCCATCCAGGTAAAATTTGTCTCTGTCGACGACAAGGAGTATATCACCGATCCTATTACCGGCAAGTGGCAGCTCACCACGGGTCTGATCGATCCCCGCACCCTTTCGGATTCCAAAACGGGGGTCGCCTCGATCCTGGGCAATATCCAGAAGCCCGGTACACCCAGCGACTCGAACGTCGATGGCACCAGTTGCTGGAGCATCAACGGCAAGCTTGACGCGAAGTACCTGGGCAGTATCATCGGCGATGCCGCGCAGGCCGGCTCTATCGTTGATGTGACAACCTGCATCGGGAAAGCCGATAACCGGCCCTACTTGATTCGGATCACAGGCATCGCGACGCAGGGTGATACCAGCAAGACTGTGCGCACCTTTAAGCTGTCGAAGTTTGGAGAGACTGTGACGATCACGGCCCCCATATAAGGTCGACTGAGAGGGTACACAATGCAGTCCACGCTTCTGCGCTCCAAAGCAGGGTTGCTGGCAATGGTGGTGGCATGCATGGCGGTCTTCCTCACGGCGCTCGATCAGACGGTGGTGGTGACGGCCATCCCGCAGATGATCCAGGACCTACAGATCCAGGCCATTGAATTTGACCGCGCTGCCTGGATCATCAGCGGCTACCTGCTTGGCTACGTGATCGCTATGCCGCTGATGGGGCGCATCTCGGATATGTATGGGCGAAGGCGCGTCTTCATCATCTGCCTGCTCATCTTCGCCTGCGGGTCGCTCTTCTGCGGCCTGGCGCCCTTTTTAGGCGATAATGTTGACCTCAGCTTCCTGCAAAACATCGGTATCAACGTCTCCTCGCCTGGTCTGACCTGGCTGGTGGCGGCGCGCTTTGTGCAGGCCGCTGGCGGAGGCGCGGTTGTGCCCGTGGCGATGGCAGTTGCTAGCGACTTCTATGGCGAGAAGCGACTTGGCGTGGCTCTGGGCCTGGTGGGTATGGTGACCGAGGCAGGCGGTGTGCTTGGTCCGCTGTATGGGTCGCTTATCGTGCAGAGCCTGGGCTGGCGCTACATCTTTTTTCTCAACATCCCCATCATCGCGGTCTTGCTACTACTCACCTGGTTCTTCATTCCCCCCAGCGCGCATCTCAAGGAACGCATCGACCTCCCCGGCGCCCTGCTGCTGGGAGCCTCACTGGTTTGCCTCAGCCTGGGTCTCTCGCAGGAGGCGGCCCAGATCACGCCTGGCGTCAGCGGGCCAGGCACGGCACCGGTTCAGAACAATCCCTGGTTGATTGCGGCCGCGCTGCTGCTGCTGGCCGCGTTTATCTTCCTGGAGATATTCACTGAGCGGCGCAGGCGCTGGCCCGTTATCGAACTCTCGCTGTTCAGGCGCCGGGCCTTCGCCGCGACCGCTTTGGTGAGCCTGCTGGTGGGGGCGGCGCTGATCATCGCGATGGCTGATATACCGATCTTCATCGCCACGGTCCTGGGGCGTCCGGCCATCGATAGCGGCCTGGCTCTGCTGCGGCTAACGGCGATGATCCCTGTGGGCGCGCTGATCGGCGGCTGGCTCTGCTCGCGCATCTCCTGCCGCCTGACCGCCGTGCTGGGCCTGATACCGACCGCCATTGGTTTCTGGTTGATGCATCTCTGGCCGCTGAATGTCGACTGGACGCAGATCACGATCAGCACGCTGATCGGTGGCCTGGGCTTCGGCCTGGTGATCGCGCCCATCGGGACGACCGCCATCCACGCCGCCCGCAACCGCCAGGCAGGGATGGCTTCTTCGGTGGTGACGGTGCTGCGTATGATCGGCATGATCCTGGGCCTGGCCGGGTTGACCTCCTGGGGTCTGGGCCGCTGGCGCGCACTGGCGGCATCCTTTGTGCCGCCAGCGGGTGTGACGCCCTTCAGCGCGCCTTACAACAAGGTCTACGGAGACTACCTCATCGCCTCTGCCCACGAGGTCTACACGGCGATCTTCCTGGCGGCAGGCGTGTTATGCCTGATAGCGCTTGTGCCCGCGTTCTTTTTACTGGGACGAGAACCTACGCCGTATCTCGAGCGTACTACTGATAGTAGTACACCATCCCTGGACCGGGAGGGATATCAGCCCGAAAGTGAGATAACGAGAAGCAATGAGCAGAGACAGAGATGAATACCCGGAGCGCCGGCGCCGCCCTGCGGAGTCACGCTACGAGGGCGAGCGGCTACGCCCCGAGGCCGCGCCGCGACCACGGCGCCGTGAGGAGGCGGGGTATCAAGGCGCAACCCATGAATATGAGCGAGAACGGGAGCCGTACGAGCACAACCGGCGCCCGCATCGTCCCCGCGGCCGCGCGTGGCCCTGGATGCTCGGCGGCTGTGCGGGTGGTATCTTGCTGGCGGTGCTCGCCGCGGCTGTTGTCGTGTTCATTGCTCTGCGCAGCGCGACGCCAGGCGGCATCAGTATTATCAACCCTACTACCCACACCTACACGCAGCAGAACCCACAGACAGTCTCTCTCAACGGGATTACCCAGCTCCAGGTCAACAATCCCGTAGGTAACATTACCGTGCAGACTGATGCCACCGCCACCAACTCGCAAGCCGTGGTCACCGCCATCAAGATGGTCAAAGCGAGCAGCCAGGATGACGCGAACGCGGAATTCAAGCGCATCACCGTCGCGGCCCCGTCCAGCGGCCCTATCCTGAGCATAACCGCGGCGGTTCCCAGCAATAGCACGCTCAATGTCTCCAACGATTCTGTTGATATCTTGATCGCGCTGCCTCCAAGCCTGAATACGGCGAGCGCGCCGTTTATGCTGACGGTCAACGCGTCGGTAGGCAATGTCACGCTCACCGGGGTGAACGCTGTCATGAATGTGAAGAATGATGCCGGCAACATCACGATGAGACAGGGGCAGTTGTTCCCAGGCTCTTCCTTGAAGACCGCGAACGGCAATGTGACCTTCGATGGCACCTTGAACATCCCCAGTAGCGATAGCTGTACAAACCCGAACAGCGCTCCCTGTTTCAGGCTGCATAGCGAGGTGGGCAATCTGGATGTCACCCTGCCGGCCTCAACAGACGTGACCCTTGATGCTTCTGTGAACAGCGGCAAGATTACCAGCGAGTTTGCTATCAATGTCACCACGACCGACAGCTCCGCCAGCTATCATGGGCCGCTGACCCCCAGTTCGACATCGCTGGGGGTGCTGCATCTGGACGTGGGTTCGGGCAATATCACTTTGCACAAGGCATAGGTTTTGAAAAAAAGTCTTGACGAATTTGCGCTACCTGTTGTATACTACTCTTGCCGTAAGGGCAGACATTCCTCGATAGCTCAATGGTGGAGCGACCGGCTGTTAACCGGTAGGTTACAGGTTCGAGTCCTGTTCGAGGAGCTATCGTGAAGGGCCACCATAGGCGGGTGGCCCTTTATCATTGGTAGCTATTGGGAGAAGTATGGCCCATGAGTCAGACGCGCATCGTGATCCGGCCCCTGCGCCTCGCCGACGCACAGGATATCTATGAATTGATGCATATGCCCAATGTCCTCTGGGGTACCTCGCTCCTGCCTTCGACCACGCTTGACCGCTGGCAGAAGATTATCGCGGGCTGGTTGGACGATGAGCGGGTCCATGTGTTTGTGGCCGAGATCGACAAGAAGGTCGTGGGCAGCATCAATCTGACCATTGGCGAGGGACGCGAGCGGCACGTGGGCGCTATCGCCATGGCCGTCCACGACGCGCACCAGGGTCAGGGCGTGGGCCGGCTCCTGCTGCTCACGATCATCGACTTGGCGGATAACTGGCTGAACCTGCCCCGGCTCGAATTGGATGTGTACGTCGACAATGAGTCAGCGATCCACCTCTATCAAACCTTCGATTTTGAGATCGAGGGGCGCAAACGCCGTAATGTCTTCCGGGGCGGCGTCTATATCGATAGTTATATTATGGGCCGCCTGCATTCCCAGGCGCAGCTTCAGCCGGCGGTGCCCTCAGAATCGTAGGAACTCCAGGTGGCAGAGAGAACGAATATCAATTATCGCTACTTCTTCCAAAAGCTGCTGGAGGCTATGCCCTGGCCGGTGCTGGTCATTGACCGCGCGCTCTCCATTCAGTACTATAATCAGCAGGTCGCGCCCCTGTTTGGGACCAGCCAACTGCTGTGGCAGATGAATCTGGAGCAGCTTGTCCCTGACCCGGCGATCATCCAGCTTGTGCGTGAGAGCATTCAGACGGATAGCCCGCGTTATGGGGAGCATGATAACGAAGCGCGCGGACCCACCTGGAAGATCTCGGTTACTCCCCTTGAACACAGGCCGTTTGCCAATTCCAGGGAGGGCGAGCCGGAGCAGGGCGCGCTCATGGAGCAACCGCTGCCGCCCTACCGCTATTTCGCTGTGGCCATCGAAGATCTCTCCGAGCTGCGCCGCCTGGAACGCGTGCGCCGCGACTTCATCGCCAACGTCTCCCATGAACTCCGCACGCCCCTGGCCTCTATTCGCCTGCTGACCGAGACGCTGGAGGACGCGATAGATACCGATCCCGATAAGGCACAGACCTTTGTCGAGAAGATTGAGGTGGAGGTGCATTACCTTTCGGGCCTGGTGGCGGATCTGCTGGAGCTCTCGCGCATCGAGTCGGGCCAGTTGCCGATGGCGATTGAGCCTATGGAGGCGGAACAACTGGTGTGGGAGGCCATGGCGCGCCTGCTGTCCCAGGCTCAGCGACACCGCGTGAAGCTCGGCACCGAGATACACGATGGCAGGACGCGGGTCGCGGCCGATAGCAGGCAGATCGGCCGCGTCCTGGTCAATTTGCTGCACAACGCCATCAAATTTACGCCCTCCGGCGGCGAGGTTATCCTGGGTACCATGCTCCTGTCTGACGGGAAGACCCAGCGCTTCTTTGTGCGCGATACCGGCGTAGGCATTCCGGCTGAAGACCTGCCTCGCATCTTTGAGCGCTTCTATAAAGTAGATCGCGCGCGCTCAAAAGTCGATTACATCGGCGGGGGCGGTCGCGGCAGCGGCCTGGGTCTGGCGATTGCCCGCCATGTCGTCGAGGCCCACGGCGGGCGCATCACGGCCGAGAGCAATATCGAGCAAGGCAGTACCTTTGCGTTTACGCTCCCGGTCGCCGCGCAGACAGCGCCTACAGCGCAATGATACGCAGATCGCTCACCCGCAGGACGGTCTGCTCTGTGCTTAGTCCAAGCGGCTCGTTCGAGAGCACATCTGTTTTGTCACTGCTCGCAGTGCCTATCTGCACGTCATCAACCAGCAGGCGTGCCTGGTTATCCTGAACCTCAACACGGTAGGTGTGCCACTGCCAACCAGGTTCGTAGTCGATCGGCATGCCGGTACCCGTTGTCGTCGAGCTGGTTGGGTCGATGAAGACCTGCGCCTGAGGGTGGCTCCCGTTTGGGCGCGGCTCTGTCCCTTTGAGATCACTCACTCCCGCCTGATACCCATCTCTCCCTGGCACTTTCTGTGTGAAGATGCTAAAATACCCTCCATTCTCATGCAAGAGTCGCACGACCTGGATATGTACTTCAATCGCGTAACTGGTCACCGTGAGCCTGTAGGGAACAAATATTGAGGCCATAGCCGGCGCATTCACCTCCAGTTGTCCGTGCATCACCTGCCAGCCTCCTGAAGCCTGCCATCCCGTAAGTCCATGCGACCAATCCGCCTGGTAGAGCACGGTCCCTCGCGGAACAGCGGCTATTGTTGGCCGCGGACTCGCTGCCGGCACGAGAGTTGCCGACGATGCCACGTTGGATTGCCCCGATGGAGCGGCCGGCACACAGCCCATGAGCGCGAGCATAAGCCCGCCAATAAAGAATAAACGCAAAACCCATTTCTGAGACATGCTATCTCTCCTTCCATATACGCATCCTCTGGGAAGCATAGAGGCGTGAAACTGTCAAAATGATATACGCCAGTTTTATAGGAAATATCTCATGTTTTGAACAGTACTCTTGTACCCGTTCAGCGATATCCCGTCTCATATATGCTATACTACATGTATGAATGAAGCGTACGTGGGAGGATGTGATCAGTGTCAATATTGTGGGATAAAGAGTTTGACTGCCCGGTGATCCCGTGCGTGATTTACCTGCTCAAAGACAGCGGGATCATCGAATCGCCGTTGATCAGGATACTGGAGAGCGGGCAGCCCAGCTACCAGTTTCACTTCCAGGTGATCAAGCTCTGGGAACTAAGCGCCGGATATCTGATGCAGGCGCATCTACCGGGTATTCTGGCATTGCTGCCCTTAACGAAGGATGGCAAGGGCCTGGCAGTTATTGAAGAGATGATCGTCCAGTTACAAGCCAGTGAGAAATAGCTGCGCTACGGAAAATGGTACTCGCGCTGATCGAGAAACGCTTTCCCAGGCTCCAGCGCATGGCTGAGAAGATGGTCTCTATGACCTCAGAGCCAGTGATCCTTGAACAGATGATTCTCAGCATCGGTTCGGCTCAGACGGTGGAGGAAGCCTTGACCGCCCTGCTGGAGAGCAGCGAGGATGGCAAGCATTAGAATTATTGAGGAGGCTTGTTCTGCTGCTCTCGCTGCTCCCTTTCCCGGCTCATGCGCAGGATCTTGAGCATGTACTGCTCGGAGTTCAGGTAGTAGGGGTTGCGTTTGATATACTTGCCGACGACTGAGATGGGGTGGAGCTTGAGCAGCTCGGCCACCAGGTTGGGCATCAATTTGCTGTGGTCGTAGTGCATCAGAGCAATGATGGGCGCGTTCTGAAAGGTAAAAACGGCGTCGGAGGCCGCCTCGTACTTCAATACCTGTTCAGGCGTGGCGATATCTTTGGTGAGCCAGTTCATATCGATGGAGATCCGCACGGCCTTCCAGCCTTCGCGCAGGGCCTGGGCTATGAAGGTTTGATGCGCGGAGAGTAAGAAATACGGATCAAAGCGTTTCCCATTGGCCAGGAACACCTCCCGCTCCTCGTACAATACCAACTGACCGGACTCCAGCAGCGCTTCCACATCTACCTGGAGCTTGCGCAGTTCCTCACGCAACTCGTTCACCTGGGCGGGAGCGGCAGCAAACATACACTTTTCTGAGGCTGAGAGCCCGACCCGCATCAGGCGCGCTGTCACACCTGGAATTTCTGTTACCTTGCTATAGAGTTGACAGATGTGCGATCCGGGAGGTATTCGCTCAGTCTTGCCTTCAACGCTAAGATCCATGTCTACCTCCACGGTCTACTGTGGACTTGCGGGCCCGCCGTTCATCTCGCACACGCACGGCCCAGTTGTTGACACCCACGACAAAACAGCCAAGCAGGCCAAAGATGAGCGCACCCGATCCAAATACTAGCAAGACCATCGCGAGGGCCTTGTACAGGCTGCTCGCAACGGCTATAGATACTGGTAGTGCGCAGAGCGTCATAGAGAGGGGTATAAGGAGTATCCAGCCAAGCACCACTCGCAGCCCTTGCCTGATGGTAAGCACTTCATTTCCACTGTAAGGAAAAAGGATGCGCCGAAAAAGCGCGGAACGTGGTGGGTTCGGCCGGTTCTGCATGTGGCTATACTTTCCCTTTCTGTTGCCGGTACTGTTGTAACCAACGCTGTAAATGGGCTTCGGCCTGATAGAGGATATGCACCTCGTTCTGGTAGGTCAGCACGCGGCAAGCTTCGTCCCAGGGGAACCATTGGACCTGGTCATACTCGTGATCGTGCAAGGCGATATCACCGCCGATGGCCTCCAACAGGAAGTGGCGCACCTGTTTATGGTAGCGTACCTGGTCGAGCGTGAACGAATAAGAGATGCTGCCGATGTAGGTAACCAGGCGTACCAGCAACCCGGTCTCCTCCTGGGCCTCGCGTATCGCAACCTGCTCAATGGTCTCGCCAGCCTGCGGGGTGCCTTTGGGCAAGGTCCAGATGCCGGCATGCCGGCGCCCCACAAGGACTATCTCGACATTCACGGAATTGTCTGTGTGGGGGTCGCCCGCCGTGAACTGCTCTTGCAGTATGTGCTGCTGCCCGGAGGAACGCGCGGGAGTGAGGTGGAAAACGACTCCCCCTGCTGAATACGCCCGCATCGTTCGGTATCGCTCCATGTCTCGTGCTGCTTCCTCTCTATACCACCACAACCTTCCCTGCTCTGCCTCCATATATTACGCACATGACAACATCTGTGCCGCCAGAGTGCAGCCCTCGTCATCATTATCGAGGAAGTATAGCGAATGCCTTGAAATGTGTCAAGACAGCAGGCGCTGAATGGCTTCCAGGTTTTTCGCCGGCGTCTCCGGCGGGATAGAGCAGCCCGGTGCAAGCAGGAAGTGCTGCCCACCCGTCAGCTCAATGGCCTTCTGTGCCTCTTCGCGCACCTGGCTGGGAGTGCCATTTTTCAAGGTGGTTTTCTCGCTGATGCCTCCCATTACCGCTTTGCCGGAGCGCTTCTTGCCCTCGCCAAGATCGGGATTGCCCTCAACTGTCGTGGCCCAGCTTAAGGCCTGCACCGGGTATTCCGACAGCAGGTCAAAGTAGATGTGCGAGCCGCAGTTGTGCAGGATGTTAAACTTGCTCCGGCTGCGAATGGCGTCCAGGAATTCCCGGTCGTACTGCTCGCCAAACTCGCGATACTGGTCCTGAGTGAGCATGCTCTCGCTGGCCCAGCCATTGGTGGCGTAGAAGATCCCGCTGGCTCCCTGCTCCATGCAGGCGATGGCGAAGGCGGTGAACGTCTCTAGAATCATGCGCAGCCCGGTGTGCAAGGCTTTTCGGTCATCGTGAATACTCTGCAGCACGGCTTCGTTGCTGTTGCCCGCCAGGTACTTCGCCACAGCCAGGGGGCAGAAGACGGTCTGCACAAAGTAGGCATCATAGCCGATGGAGTGATTAATGAGCTGCAGGGCCTTTAATTGCTCTCCCAAGACCCCCTGGTCCGGCTCCAGTGGGCGCAGGCGCCTCCAGTCGGCCGGACTTTTAATGGGGGTATCTTCAAAGATGGGCGCCTTATACTTCTCACCTGATGGCCGCACCTTCACATTCCAGTCCTCGACGTGATAGCTGGCGCGCGGGTTGACCTTCATGAAATCCCAATCGTAGCGCGTGAAGTTCTCGACCATGGCCTCTGTTAGCGCCTGCGCGCTCCACTCACGCTCAAAATCATGACCCCACATGCTCGCCGGCACCCGGTCCACCGGGTCGCCTCGTAGAGCTGCATCAACACGTTCTTTCTTGTTCAATGTGTTCTTCCTCTCATCCTGGAACGATGATCATCAAGTGTACGTTCGTCCCTACGCAATATGCGCGTCAATCTGGTAGTGTGCCAGCAGCGTCGTTTCCGCTGCATAGGCTGAGACAATGAGTATGACGCGCGTGACCTTTGTGCCAAATTCTGGTACTATGAGCGTTCCCTGTCCCGTGGCGAGATCAACGCTTACCCGGCTCACGCTGAAGTTCTGACCCTGATAAATTAACGCCTGCATTTCGTAATGTTCTGGTAAGATGTTGTTCAAACGAATAAACCCATTGCTTACCCACCTGTTATCGCTGCTGCCCACATCCTGAAAATGCAGTTCTGGTATCTGCACCTGGTCAATCGCGAATCCTTGCAGGTTGACGGCGTCGTCCGTGACCTCCTCAAAGCGGATCTGGATTTTTTTACCCGCGTAGGGGGTCAGATCTACGCTCTCCTGTATCCACTGTGGCGTGTTCCCTCCCCCGCTTGTTCCTGTGTAGCCATGGCCCCAGTTGGCGCCGTTTGGATTGCTGTCGGTGGTGGCGGGCCCTTTCAAGGTTGTCCAGTTGGCACCGTCGGTTGAGACCTCGGCAAAGGCATAGTCGTAGTCGCGCTCCAGGTCGAACCAGGCGGCAAATTGGAGTGTTGCCTGCTTCCCCTTCAAGCTTGTGAGGTCGAAGCTACGGGTGAGAGTGCTGTCCATATTATCATATCGGTTGCTCCACCACTCGTTCGCAGCCTGGTAGGGGTCGTTTCCTATCACACGGATGGTGGGGGACCCTTTGAGACTGATCGCCAGCTTCCCATGGCGGCCCGTTGCCTTGAGATCGTAGTACTCGGCGGCATACTGGTGGACCGAGTCGCTTTCAGAGAAAGGGAAACTGCTGGCGCTATGCTGGGGCGTCAATCCTTGTAGGTGAATGGTCGGATAGCCGTATTGGCCGTGATCGATATTTGTATCTTGCACAAAGTTCGCGATATACCACTTTTCTATCACATCGTTGAAGCGATCCTGGTAGCCATGTTTTGCCAGGACATGATCAAAGTTAATCGGCGGTGATGCGGGGTCGCGCAGTAGTTCTTTCAGGATAGCATAGCCGCCGTAGTGTTCAGCGAAATAGTCCATGAAGAGGTACCCCGCGCCATAGTGGGCCAGGGCCATCGTCATATCGTCGGTCCAATCATTGAGCTGCGTGTCTGGCTGCTGCAAAAAGCTCTGTTCGACGCCGCCGGATGAGTAGCCATTGATGTGCTGGGCCAGCACCGACATGCCTTCATTGGTCCAGCTCAGATCGACGGGATGCTGGTACCAGTGGATCATGTGCTGGAATTCGTGGGCCAGAGTGCTATTATAGTCGGCGCTACCCGGAATAGTGCCCTCCAGGCTCACGTAGAACATCTCGCGCTCGTTGCTATAGGGATTGACGCTGGTGGGATACTCGTCCTCGGATGAGAAGTAGCCGCCGACGCCTCGGCCTAGCCCTATGGCGTTGAGGATCGTCAGGTGAACATCATCATCGATGCCAGGCGACCATTCGCTGCCGTAGGTCGCGCGGTCGGTCGGATAGATCTGCGTTTCAAACGTAGTGGCGGATGATTGGAGCGCCGCCAGGTTCGCGCTTTGCCCATCCTGGACGTACATATAGACGTGGGGGGTGATGTAGACCAGCTTCGCGTGGATGCGTGTGTAACGCCGCGTCTCCAGGTTGCTAAGCCAGAAGGCATCCTCCTGCCCCACATGTTCGTTGAGGGGCGTGGTCCGTCCAACATGGGGGATGGGCGCGGGCGTATGCAGCTTGAGCCGCCGGGCGAGGCTATACAGGTCTCGCAAGGGATGCGGCGTCAGGAGCAGGACTTGTTCGGTTTGCAGCAAGTTTTGCAGGCTCTGCGGTGTGGGTGATGGCAGGTTGCTCCCAGGGTCAAGCGAGCCGGTGGGGGTCGCGCTGCCCGTGCTCAGGCCACCGAATGGCGCGCAGGCTGTGAACAACCATGGCGAGATCAAGATAGTCCAGGTGAGTAGGAGCGCTCCCCATAGCATAGACGGGGAGTGTCGCCGCCGAGCCTGTTTGTGCATAGTGCTAGCCCTCCAGTTCTTTAAAGCGATATCCTACACCTCGTTCGGTCAGGATGTATTTCGGGTGCGCGGGGTCCTGCTCGATTTTCTGGCGTAGGTAGGTAATGTACAGGCGTAGATAGTGCGCCTCGTCGCGGTACTCGTGGCCCCAGACCTTGGAGAGTAGCGTTTCATGCGTCAGGAGCCGCCCAGCGTTATTCACCAGGTGGTACAGCAGGCGATACTCGGTGGGGCGCAGGACAACCTTGTGATCGCGCACGATCACCTCGCGGCGCGAAAAGTCGATCTTCAGGTCGGGATCGACCACAATCTCTGTTTTGCGCGCGGGCGCCGGCATAAACGCGCGCCGCAGCAGCGCCCGGATGCGGGAGAGCAGTTCACGCGGACTGAATGGCTTGGCGATATAATCGTCGGCTCCCAGGTCCAGCCCGCGTATGCGGTCCTGCTCGTCCTGGCGGACCGTCAGCATGATCACAGGCACCGTCGACACCTCGCGGATATGGCGCAGCGTCTCAAACCCGTCCATTTCGGGCATCATCACATCCAACACTACCAGGTCCGGTAGATTCGCGCGCACTTGTTCCAGGGCCTCCACGCCGTTGCTCGCTTCCAGCACACGGTAGCGCTCCAGCTCCAGGTTCATGCGCAGCAGGTCGCGGATGCGTGGCTCGTCATCCACGATCAGAATGCTCATATCGCGCTGGTCAAATGCTTCTTTCTCCATGGATTTCCCGCCTGTGGGAACCTGCGACTTTTAAGCGCAGGGGGAAACAGGCGCTCCTTTCGGGCTGGGTGGGGGTGGGGACAGCCTTGCCCCCATCCGATAGCTATAGCCATCGAGTCGCTGCTGCATGTGACAAGAGCGATGAGCTACATCAGCTACCTTGCCTGTTGTCGTCTGGATCGTGAAGTACCCGCTGGCTTTGACGGCAACGCGTCCGACGTGCGTTCCTCGCCTGGCTCCCTGTGACACCACTGCCCGCACGAGATCGCCCGTCTGGTAGCCAAAGTAGCGTTTCTTCCGCTGGCGATGGCCGCGAGGAAAGCCGTGCTTGTCCACAAGCATCATGCGCCGATGGCCTCGCCCGTTGGCCTCAATCAGCAGGGGCACGACCTGCCCCGTCTGGAGTACATCTGGGGTCGAGGCCCCCACACAGGCTGCGTCTAGCCAGTGTGTTTTCGGTAGGTGCTGCTTCGCTCGGTTATATTTGGTGCGCCCCCCTGAGCCTGTTTCCACAGGCAAGCCGGTGGCTGTGAGGCGCTCAAACAGGCACCACCGCGTGGCATTGACCGCAGTCGCATCCCGCAGAGGGGCCTTCGCGTGTGCCAGCAGACGCGCGAGCCGCGGGGGATCATGGGCCAGGAACTCCCTGATATCCTGGGTTCCCTTCGCCCGGTTGCAGGACGCACAAGCTAGGGTAAGATTGCTGAGGCGATTGGTGCCTCCTTTTGCCCTGGGATGCACATGTTCTACCTCCAGTGGCACGTTCTGCGCATCACAGTAGGCACACGTGCGCTCCCACTTCTCCAGGAGAGATTCGCGCACTTCGTAGCCGAACAGATCGCCTTGTTGGTACTGCACGCCGCTGATCTCCGGGTTCTCCAGCTTTTGCAGGTCGAATCGGACCACCTCCTGGGAAAGGGCGGTGATGGCGCACAGCCGGCACAGCCGCTTGACCCAGGAGAGGATATTTTCAACGCGGCTCAGCAGGGATGGGGGGAGCCACCCCTTCTGCCGGCGACGATTGGCAAAGCGAGGCGCTCGATATCTGGTGCGGCGGTGTCTGCGGCCGCGGCGCACCCGTCGGCGCGTCTCCAGGGCTGCTCTGACCTCAGATCCCCGATGGGAGAGTTCTGCCGCCCACACCACTTCGCCTGTTGCATCATCAACGAGGGCGAGTCCGGTGGTCCTGGCCCCAGGGTCAATCTTCAGACGTACTGGCGCAGGAGCAGGGGTCTCGACCTGCCGCTTGAGAATGATCACAAAGGGGTAGCGCCTGAAGACGGCGGCTTTGCCCTCCGCGAGCAACCGCCGCGCCCGCCCCGGATGCACGGGTTCAAGGGGCTGCTGCTTGGTATCGATGACAAAGACTTTTGACATGTGTCGTTCCTTCTTGTGCCCGTTGCCGGGCCTCCGCTTGCGCGGGTAATGCTCACCTCGACGAAGTTACCGGGCGGTACTTTCTGCTCCGCACTGGCTTCACCCGTTCCACCTGTTTAACAGAGCAGTTCTAGAGCTTCAGGCTGGTGAAGCACCCGAAGGTAGGTTCTGCAACACTTCCCGATAACGGAGGCTATGTTTCAAGCCTGGGTCTGCTCATGTCTCGGGCCTGTGAGCAACGCGAACGCTCCTCACAAGCCCCGCATTCAATGCGGGGGTACATGACTAAAACACCACCATCGGTAAAAACGCTTTCTCCTTACGAGGGAGACTGAACAAAAAGGTTGATCCCTCGTGCAGCGTGCTCTCAACCCAGATACGCCCGCCGTGCGCCTCGACGATAGCGCGACAGATGTACAGGCCCAGCCCTGCCCCTGGCTTGCTCGTGACCGCCTGGTCGCTGGAGCGGTGGAAGCGCTCAAAAATCTGCGCCTGGTCGCGCAGCGAGATGCCCATGCCCTGATCGCTGACGCTGACAATCACCTCTTCACCGATGGTGCGGCAGGCGACGGTCACGGCGCGCTGGCGCGGCGAGTACTTGACGGCGTTATCGAGCAAGTTTTGCAACACCTCCTCGACCCTGTCGCGGTCGGCCATCACCAGCGGGAGCTTCTCAGGGATATCCAGCGTCACACTCACCTGCGGACTCCTCGTGCCGAAACGCCTGACCACGCCCTCTATCAGTCGCCCCAGATCCAGCGGCACAATCTCCATCTGCAAACCACCGGCTTCGATGCGCGAAGCGTAGAGCAGATTGCCCACCAGTTTATTTAAACGGTCCGCCTCTTCCTCCATGGCTATCAGGCGCGCGCGCAGCGTCTGGCGATCAAACTCGGCGTCCGTACGCGCCAGCGTCGAGGCATAGCCTTTGATGATGGCGATAGGCGTCTGCAACTCGTGCGAGATCACCGAGATGAACGTTGAACGCTGCTCCTCCTGCTCGCGCTCGCGTGTGATATCGCGCACATTGAGGATGCCGTTCATCGGTTCGCCTCTGGCTGAATACACGCACGATGTGGTGACGCTCACGATAAAAAGCTGTCCATCGCGCGCCGTGATCAGCATCTCGCGATTGCTGACCGGTTGCTCGGCGAAGGCCTGCAAGATCGGTGAGTTTTGCAGGCCCAGGTCGTTCCCCTGGCGATCCTTCGGGCGCAGGACTTCGTAGTAGAAGCGTCCCAGTACCTCGCTCTCCTGCCAGCCCGTCAGCCGCTCCATCGCGGGATTGAAGTCGATGATGCGCAACGCGCTGTCCACGGTCAGGATGCCCTCTGCGCTGTGCTGGAAGATTGCTGCCAGCCTCTCCTGCCCCTTAAGCAGCGCCTGCGATTTCAAGGCGAAGCGTAAGCCGGCCGTGAGCTGCGCGCGCAACAGGTACAGCGCCTCTTCGCTCTGCTCCAGACCAGAGGTCGTGCCCGCCGCCCTCAGGTAATGCAGTGTTCCCAGTACACCCGCCTGGTCGTGAAGGAATAAAGCGCAATGCTCAACTCCTGCTGGCGCAGCCTCGTGGTCGTACTGCCGGCCGCCGTTCATCTCGCTGGCATCGAGCGTGAGTTGCTCTATCAGAGACGTAGTAAGCGTCCCGGTGACGAGCGGGCGCGCCGAGGTCGGCAGCGTTCCTTGCTTGACATTGGTTAACAAGGTGGACAAGGCCGCGTTGCTCAGCCGGTATAAAGTATACTCCTCACTGCTTTGTGGGTCAAAGGCTTCATTTGCTACTACAAACGCGCCAGCTTCGCCGCGCAGCAGTCGAATGGCACTTCCAATGAGAATGGTCAATTGGTCATGCACATCCTCGGATTGTTGCGTCAGGGACCAGGACATTGCAGGCTCCAGGTAGAAGGTTGGAAACTTCGTACTTGTCAGCGCTAGATGATGCTGCTATTGTAACACAAAATCTCGCATAAACAAAATTGAACCCGCGTAGGGGCGATGAGGATTGGGCGTGTGGTAGAATCAAACAATTGACCCGATCAAACAAGATAGCAGGACACGACACTATGCATTTCGATATCTTCACGCTCTTTCCCGCTATGTTCGAGGGACCATTGAGCGAGAGTATCCTTAAGCGAGCGCGGGAGCGCGAATTGCTGAGCATCGCGCTGCACAATATTCGCGCTGCGACCACCGACAAACACCACGTGGTGGATGACTATCCCTACGGGGGCGGCGCCGGTATGGTGATGAAGCCTGAACCGGTGTTTGCCTCCGTTGAGGCCGTCTACCAGGGAGGACCAATTATCCTGCTGACGCCCCAGGGGCGCGTCTTCAACCAGCAAATCGCGCGCGAACTGGCCCAGGAGCAACGGCTAACTCTGCTCTGCGGACACTATGAAGGGGTCGATGAGCGCATCCGCGAGCACCTGGTCAGCGACGAAATCTCCATCGGCGACTATGTGCTGACGGGCGGCGAGCTGGCGGCGATGGTGGTGGTGGATGCCGTGAGCCGCCTGCTCCCCGGCGTGCTGGGCGGCAGCGAGTCCACGCGTGAGGAGTCGCACAGCGAAAACCTGCTGGAGTATCCTCACTATACGCGCCCCCCCGAATTTCGCGGCTGGCGCGTACCCGACATCCTGCTTTCGGGCCACCACGAACAGATCGCCAAATGGCGCCGTCAGGAGTCGCTGCGCCGCACACGTGAACGACGCTCGGACCTCTTCGCGCGCCTGGATGAACCATAATGCTCTGGCACAGTTCATGTGACGAGTTGGAAAGAGGGCGTCTCCTCTTCGTAGCTGCGCGATGTATCGCGCGTGTGCTGGCTTGACACGCTGGTTGGCTTGACACGCGCGATACATCGCGCAGCTACGAAGAGGGGAGATAGCTCCACTTGTCAGATGAACTGTGCCAAAGCAGTAGTGGTCAGATCACCTTCATTCGACACGTGAGCCGCCTCCGTCCGCGTAGGGATTCGGCTTGCCGCATCCGGGTGGATCGCTTGCGCGGACAGGGGGAAGACCCCACAGGCACCCCCAGGGATGCCTTCTCTCCCTGACACTTTTTTTAAGCATGTATGACAAGAAAGACCGATGTGTGTGCTCTTTGCCGGCATGACTCAAAATCTTAGGGAGAAGAGCCACTTCTTTGATGATCGTTTGAAGAGCAAACAGTTGACGACATCACAGGTACGTGTGGCTCTTCGCTCAATATCTAAGAGATAGAGCCGACCTATGCGAAAGAGGCCCTTGTCGCGTCGATCCGCGCGATCATACCGGCCTCG
>JALYTT010000524.1 GCA_030854145.1 Chloroflexota bacterium
CCTCTCAGGCATGCAAACCCCAGGTCGGGGACGCTTTCGAACTCTTCCTGCGCGATACGCTCATCAACATCTCGTTGCGCACTTCGTGGGCACAGCATCCCCATCATGCAGAAGTTGAAGCCGAATGTCTGAGGAATCTAAGCAGAGCACCAGCCTCCATCATGGAGGCAGTTCTCTCCCATTACAGCACCTCGGCCTCCATTGGGACAGGCGTGCCCGTCCCGCGCCATGAGACCAAAGATGATGTAGTCCTGTTGGGACTCTTCGATCTGGTCCTGGCATGGCCCACCAATCGCCTCTGCCTTTCGTTTCTGGAGGGATTCTTACGCGAGACGCAACGTGACGAGGTGTATCACTCCGTGCTCACCACGATCGTCGCAACCCACACAGAGCACCCTTGGAGGATTGTGCTCCAGGTAGCGGGCGAGGAACAGAGTGCGGAGAAGATCGACCGCTTGCTCTCAGCTCTCTCGCTGGCGCAACCCGATCCGGAGACCAAGCAGGTCATCGAGCATCTCCAGCAGCACAAAGCCTGAGTCGGCCCCTTTCTGATACCAATCCTCTTTTCTGGACCCCAAGACCTTTCTATATGTTATAAGGAGCACATGTGCTTTCGTCTCTTTCCTTTTCTTTCCGCATTGCCTTGCAGGTACGTTGCCTGCGGGTGCTCTGCTGGCTGCTTCCGCCAATCCTCCAACGCCGTCTAGTACTGCTCTGTTCGTTTCGATGCGGTCGCCTCTACAGACCAACTGGCAAAAACTGATCTGCCGGTTGACCATCTGCCTCTCTTGTCTTTCGAGAAGGTGGGGGGTATACTCTTTCCAGTGCAATTGATCCATAACCATCTGCCTCAAAATGCAGGTGACTATCTGCCTCAGATGAGCGTGGATCGCGATCGAATCGTATGAATATGCTCCCAGAGCCACTTCATGGTAAGCGGGCGGCGATCCTGTGACGATCTGCCTTCCAAGCAGGCTGTCGCGGGTTCGAGCCCCGTCTCCCGCTTTTTTTTCGACAACCGTCTCTTTGCACGCGCTTCTAGAGCCAGGGGAGAACACCCACCCGGTGAGAAGAGTGGCACGCAGGCGGTTGTGTTTTGGGGAAAAAGGTGCGCAGCGATGTACTACCTCGCCTCCTTTGACCGCGTCGTCTTTCCCAGGGTCGGCAAGCACTCATCCGTATTCTTGAATCCGACGGGTTCGAACGCCTGCTCGTTGCCTGCACTCCTCCTGGGGAAATCGGTCCTCTGGCCGATCGGGCCGCAGCACGCAACCGAGCCATCCTCTGGGTGCTCTATGACACAGGCATCCGCCTCTCTGAGTTATGTGGACTACGCACAGGCGATGTTGACCGCAAGCATGGCCTCATCATTGTGAAAGGCAATGGTTCCAAAGAGCGGCGCATTGCCCTTGGGCAGAACTGTTTGCGCCAGCTCCTCTACTATCTTGAGTTTGCTAATCCAGTGCTACCGCTTCTACGTCCTGAGGAGAGGATTCCGTCAGATACCGCTGGAGACGCTCCTCCCCGCGTGGATTGATCAGGAAGGTCACGACATCCCCCGGAAGGATGACCATGCTGCCTCTTGGAAAGAGCAGTTCGTCGTGTCGACGGATCGAGACCACGAGACTCTCAGCGGGTAATTGCGCTTCGCGCAAAGGAACATTTGCCAGACGCATTCCTGCTTTGATCGTGGTTTCCAGCATGACAGTCCCTTCAACCAGCCCACGCATGCGCCGTGAGTCTTTCGCCAGCGTCTGACGATAGAGACGGATGATGCTGGCGGCTGACAATGTGCCGATGATGTGTTGCCCACTCCCTATCGCTTCAGCGTCAACTACGGGAGCCCAACTGACACGCTGGCTGGTCAATGCTTCAAGCGCCTCGTCCAGGGTATCGTCTGGGGAAATGACCAGAGGATCGCGATGGAGAACGTCTTTGACCTGTCGCTCCTCTCGTTCAGTCAGAGGAACACGCTGGATATCTGCCAGCGTCACGACCCCCTGCAAGTTACCACGCTCATCGATCACCGGGGCTCCACTTTCGATGTGCTTCGCCAGTTGTTGCTCTGCCTCGGCCAGCGTTTGCTCACAGGTAAACTGGACCGTCAGGGCCGCCATCGCCTGTCGTACCGCCAGTGTGGAGAGCAGTGGGAAAGACATTTGGAGACGGTGGGCGGGCGAATCGGCGCGGGTATCAACCTGGCTGGTATAGATGCTCGCCTTCCCAACAAGGATCGACGCGATGCCAACGGCGATCATGGCTGGTGCCAGCATCGAGAGGTTCCCCGTCATCTCGGCAACCATGAGCATAACCGCCAGTGGCGCATGCGCAATCCCACCGAAGAGCGCCATCATGCCAACGATCACAAATGGTGCAGGTGTTGGGGGAAGACCCGGTAATACATGATAACAGAGCCTCCACACCAATGCGCCTAACATGCCTCCAATCACCATACCAGGGCCGAAGATACCACCAGAACCTCCTGATCCAATGGAGAGGCCAGTCGTGAGGATCTTCACAAACGGAAGGAGCAGAATAACCCAGAGCGGTATCCCTAGCAACCCTGGTCCCCCCATACTGACTTGAACCCACCCATACCCCATGCCCAATGCCTGGGGTAATACCAACCCGATCAATCCCACCAGCAATCCCCCAATGCCGGGCTTCACCCAGTTGGGAAGACGCAGACGATGAAAAAGATGCGTAATGCCATAGAAGCCACGTGCATAGAGCAACCCTACCGCCCCACAGAGCACACCCAGCTCGACGTAGTATAACAATTGTGGTGGCGAGGTAAAGGCCAGGTTGCTATTCGTCGCGAAGATCGGATTCCAGCCGGACCAGGCTCCAAAGACGCTGTAGCCGACAATCGAAGCGATCAGAGCTGGAATAATGGCCTCAACCTCCAGATCATTTTTGTAGAGAATCTCCGCCGCAAGAATCGCTCCTCCCAATGGAGCGCGGAAGATCGCACCAATACCCGCACCGATACCAGTCGCCAATGCAATACGCCGATCCTGCACATCCAGGCGCAAGATATTGGCCAGAATCGAGCCGAAGCCCGCACTGATCTGCGCCGCTGGTCCCTCACGTCCAGCCGAGCCTCCGGTGCCAATTGTGATCGCTGAAGCAACCAGTTTGATCAGAGGAATGCGTGCTCGTATCGCTTTGCCCTGATGGAAGGCACCGATGGCAGCATCTGTACCATGGCCCTCTGCCTCAGGTGCCAGGCTAAAGACGATGATACCCGCGACTAATCCACCTGCACCAGTAATGAGTGGTAATAACCAGGGATGGGCTGCTGACCAGAACGACATCACTCTTGTCCCGGTCCCTTCTCCAGCAGGTTCAGGGGGAAGATAGCCAACCAGACGTCCAAGAAAGAGATCCGTCGAGAAATGAATGGCGGCATAAAAAGCAATGGCTCCGACCCCTGCAACCAGGCCGATCAAAGTACTGATGAGCAACCACTTGAGCAAATAGCGTGGACTCTCAAAACTACGTTTGGTGCGCCGGATATGAAATAAGCGCCGTAAGAAGGTAATCAAGATATCTGGGTTCATCGGAAGGTGCTCCTTGGGTCTTGCGCCCACTCATAAATGGGTGGGTAGCCATTCAATGAACAAAGAAAAAAAGAGGGAGGATTTCTCCCTTACCTGGAACCAATACCACACAGAATCATCTGAGCTACATTGCTTGCTTCCTGAATAATCTCCTGCTCCGATCGTCCCAGAACGCGAGCCGAGAGTACGTAGGATTCGGTAAGAGAGAGAACCATGAGTGCGGTGGCTTCGCTATTTTGACTGGATATTTCACCCCGGGCCTGACTCTCTTCTATCATCAAGGCGATCACCGCGATGTAATCACGTAACAGTTTTGTGGCTTCATTCTGAAACGCGCGGTTGACGCCATAGAGGGCGCTCATATACACATTGAAGTTGTCACTTTCTTGCTCAGCAAGATGAACAAACGCGCGGAAAAGACGCTCCAGGCGCTGCTGCAACGTTCCATCAGGAGCCAATGCTGTACGGATAGAAGCCATCTGCGCCTGCGCAATAGAGCGCACCATCGCCAGAAAGAGTTCGCGTTTGTTCTCGAAGTATAAGTAGATCGTTCCTTTGCCAATGCCAGCCAACTCTGCGATGGTGTTAATATTGGCCTGATCGAAGCCCAGTCGGGCAAATTCTCCAGCCGCTTCGTGAATGATACGACGACGAGTGGCTTCTCGCATCTGCTCGTCCACTACTTTGGGCATATCTTGTTCTCACTTGATATCTTATCTAAAATAGCGCTATAAATGGGTAACCAGTCATTATTCTAAGTATACTCGCCTGGATGGAGTTCTGTCAAGATGAACTTTGGGGCGCAGCCTCTTTGCTCATCTCGCGTGGGTGTTTGCCAGCCTGCCAGTGTTGCTGGATCTGTTCGAGCGTTTTGCCTTTTGTTTCGGGCACCAGGCGGAAGACGAAGTTCCAGGCCAACACGCCAACGACTGCGTACATCAGGAACGTCCCTCCCTCGGTCAACACCTTGACAAAGCTGAGGAAGGTGACGGCGATTAAGAAATTGGCCGCCCAGTTCGCCACCGTCGCCAGGCTCATCGCCGTGCCGCGCACGTTCAGCGGATAGATCTCCGAGATTAACAGCCAGAACACCGGCCCCATGCCGA
>JALYTT010000088.1 GCA_030854145.1 Chloroflexota bacterium
TGGAGCGAGTGTATCGGCTCTTATTCAATCGTGAGCTGTACCTCATGGCTTACGGGAAAATCTACCGCAACAAAGGCAGTTTGACAAAGGGAAGCACGTCAGAAACAGTGGACGAGATGTCGTTGAGGAAAATTGACGCAATCATAGAAGCTCTACGATATGAACGCTATCGATGGACACCAACACGACGCGTGTACATTGAGAAAAAGAACTCAACGAAGAAACGTCCCCTCTCGATGCCTACCTGGAGCGATAAATTGCTGCAAGAAGTACTTCGACTCATCCTCGAAAGCTACTTCGAGCCGACGTTTAGTGAGCATTCTCATGGGTTCCGACCAGAAAGAGGATGTCACACTGCCTTACGAGACGTTGATCACTGGATCGGCACGACGTGGTTTGTGGAGGGAGACATACGTGCCTGCTTTGATAGCCTGGATCATCAAATCCTCTTAGAGGCGCTTGCCGAGCACATTCATGATGGACGCTTCCTTCGACTGATCAAGGAACTCCTTCAAGCAGGATATCTCGAAGAATGGCGGTACAACGCTACCAACAGTGGAGCACCGCAGGGCGGAATTCTCAGCCCCATTTTGAGTAATATCTACCTCGACAAGTTGGACAAGTACATAGAGCACACACTCATTCCAGCATACACGCAAGGAGAAAGACGGGAAGAAAATCGCGACTATCGGACTCTGCTAAATACAGCCGCTAAATTGAGAAGGGAAAGAAAACACGAAGAAGCAAAGAATGTGCGTGACCAAGCACAACAGCTTCCATCGGGCAACTCGAACGATCCGAACTTCCGGCGGCTCACCTACTGTAGATATGCTGATGACTGGCTGCTTGGTTACATCGGTCCCAAGCAGGAAGCAGAAGAGATCAAATGCCAAGTCGGGCAATTCCTGAGAGAACAACTCAACCTCGAATTGTCTGACGAAAAGACACTGATCACTCATGCAAGAACAGAAAAAGCGCGGTTTTTGAGTTATCATATCTCGACCATGCACAATGACACCTATCGAACGAACAAGGTGAGAAGGGTCAATGGGCAGATCGAATTGAGCATCCCGCACGATATCCTGATGAAGAAGTGCCAAAGCTACATGAGAGATGGAAAGCCCATGCATAAAATGGTTCTCATTGACGACACGGCCTACTCCATCATGAGTCAATACCAATCAGAATATCGGGGATTTGTGGAATACTATCAGCTTGCAAACGACATCCACCGATGTAGTCTCCTGAAATGGGTGATGGGAATATCACTCACGAAAACGCTGGCAAAGAAGCTGAAACGGACGGTATCACAAGTGCGCAAGAAATATGCGGCAACGGTTATCGTCAAAAAGAAGCCCTACAAAGTGCTTCAAGTGACAGTGCCACGCGAAGGAAAGAAGCCGCTGATAGCAACGTGGGGAGGAATACCACTGCAAAGAAAACCTCATGCTACCCTCAACGATGAACCACCGAGATTTTGGGCAGGCAGATCAGAACTGGAAAAGCGGCTCCTTGCTGACACCTGTGAACTATGTGGCTCACGGGAAAAAGTAGAGGTGCATCATATCCGGGCACTGAAAGACCTGAACCAAAAAGGAAGACGAGAAAAGCCACGATGGATGACTGTCATGGCATCTCGAAAGAGAAAGACCCTGGTGGTCTGTCAATCATGCCACAAAGACATCCACGCAGGACGCCCTGCAAAGAACGCCAAGATCACGAACAGTATATCACTGGAGAGCCACGTGCAGTGAAAGTTGCCCGCGTGGTTCGGAGGGAGACGGATAGAAAAGGGTCAGAAATGATACCTCGCTAGCCGTCTACCCTACTCCGCCTCTGTGTCCAGCGCTATGGGCGCTTACCGACGGCTATCACGGTCGATGGAGGCCCGGAGTTTGCCAGTGTGTATTTTGAGCAGTTGCTGGCCCTCTACCGTGTGCGCAAGCATCAGCGTCCGGCTGCTGAACCACGCTTTGGAGCGCCCCAGGAGAGATTGTTTGGTTCCATGCAGAGCGAGTTTCTGTATCATCTGCTGGGAAACACACAGGCGACACAACAACCTCGACAAATGACGAAAGCGACTGATCCACGTCGGCAAGCAGTGTGGACGCTTCCTGCTTTGGCAGAACGAGTCCAGCAATGGACCGATGAAGAGTACGAAACCATTCGTCATCCGGCACTGGGCATGACGCCACGCCAAGCATATGCTCTTTCCATGGAGCGTGATGGGCAGCGCTCGCATCGGGAGATCTCCTACGATGAAGCTTTCCGTATGGCAGCACTCCCGACGACGCGAAAAGGCACGGCGAAGGTCGTCCCTGGCGTCGGAGCGCGGATGAATCATCTGGATTACTGGTGTGAAGCGATGCGCGATGCAACGGTCGAAAATACTCAGGTGAAGGTGCGATTCGACCCCTTTGACGTGAGCGTTGGCTTTGCTTACATTGATGGCGTATGGCGGCAGTGCTTTACGCCCTACGATGAGTTTGCTGGCTGTTCCGAGCGGGAACTTCAACTCCTGGCCTCAGAACTGCGTCAGAACAACCGCCTCCAATATGGCCGAGAGCAAGTGGAAATCACCCAGAAGCAGCTTGCCGACTTCCGGCGAGAGAATGCTGCGAAGGAGGCCATTCTGCGTCAGCAGCGCAATGATCGAGAAACCAGAGCAGCCCTGAAAATCCTTGAAGGAGGGAAGCGCGCAGCGGCCACCTCTGACGTATCTCCTCCTGTGGGTGCTCCCGCCCGCCCAGTGGTTTCGCCAGTTCCGCCAGAGAAAAAGCCAGACAAATTACTGGTGTTTAAAAGGATTCGCACATGAACGAGGAACAGCCGGAAGCTTCCCCTGATGAGGAAGAACAGAAGGCGGAGGAGCCGGAGTTCTTTGACCGAGCATTGCTGTTGCAGTCTCCAGAAGTGCGCCAGGAGTATTTTGAGCAGCGTTGCCTCATTGAGCATCCGCGACTCCTGGAAGCGCTCGACGCCATTCTCGATGCCATTTGTGCTCCAGGAGAAGAGGTTCTGACCCGTCGGCCAGGCACAATGGTACTTGTGATTGGTCCAGCTCGTGTTGGGAAGACCACACTCATCCATTTGCTGGAAGAACGCTTGCTGGCCTACGCGGCAGCCCGCATGCGAGCTGATCCACACTTCATCCCCTTTGCCAGCATTACCGCCCCAGAAGCAGGATCAGGCCGGTTCGATTGGATCGATTTCTATCGGCCAGTGCTTCGCCAGCTAGGCAATCCCTTTGTAGACAGCCCGACCCATCCCATCCGCGCGCGTCAAATGCAGGAGGCAACAGAGGCTGCCTATCTGGAACGCAAACCCCTGGCAATCATTGTGGACGAAGCGCATCATCTGGCGGAAGCCGCTCGTGGGAGTCGCCTCCAAATCCAGTTAAATCATCTCAAAAATTTTGAGAATACCACAGGAGTGAGCCATATTTTGGTCGGGACGTATGAAATGAGGCCCTTTCGCAAGGTCAATCCGCAATTGGCCTTACGGAGCATCGATGTTCACTTCCCACGCTACGATATGACAAAGGAACAAGACTGCCTGATCTTCAAAAGTATCCTGTGGGCTTTGCAACGGCAACTACCAGTTGAGGAAGAACCATTGCTAGCAGAGAAGCACTGGGAGCTCCTGTATGCACGCAGCATCGGATGTATCGGCCTGCTCAAGCTTCATCTCAACCGTGCCCTCAATCGCGCGCTCAAAGAAGGAGCGCATACCGTCACCCTCGACCATTTACGCCACACCGCCACGTCTGATGTGCGTGTGAAGCTCGCGCTGCGCAATGCCCTGGAAAGTGAGGCTGAATTTGTCGAAGCTGAAGACGCCGACGCGCAACTTCTGGCTTTACTGAGAAAGCCGCTTCCTCGTTCTTCATCAAAACCTGTTCAGGGGCAAGACGAACAGGATCAGCCCCAGTCTCCTCGAAACCAGAAACCAGGAAAGCGTGCGCCAGGCCGTGATTCCACTGGCTTGAAACCTGGCACAGAACCCGCACTTGAGCCAGGAGAAGAGGAGCGGGTTGCGGGATGAAGCAAGCGAAGCGCACAGGAATTGAAGTTCGGATCATGAAGCCATCAGCGAGGTTTATGGGATGGCAGGCGAAGCTCCAAGAACTCGACGCTCCTCCTCGGAGCAGGCTTTATGGGCTGGAACCGATGAACGGGGGAACGGTCTGGAGCGAATGCCTGACCAGCTATACATCAATCGCCTGGGATGGCAACATGGCGTCTCTCCCCGAACACTCGCAGATCAAGAAATTGGCCCTCTTCTTGTCGATGCTGAATGGTGGCGTTATCCATCTCCGCAACTGATGAGTGTCTTTTGTACAGCAAACGCTATGGGCGTCAATGGATCGGGCAATCTTGCCACTACTTGGTCAGCTCTTCTGGAACAGTTAACTTCGCGCACGGATCTCCACCTCCTGACAACTCCCTGGTGGATTGGAGATCTCCCAATGGCAAGAAATCTGCGTTCTTCACCAGCCTGGTGTCCCGCCTGCTATGCAGAATGGAAACCGCAAGGGCATCCTCTTTACCAGCCGCTGCTCTGGATGCTGCAAGTCGTTACTATTTGCCCAACCCACAAAATGCGATTAGTCGAGCGATGCCCTTTCTGCCAGGGGAAACAGGCAGTGATTGCCTCTCACAAAGCGCAGTCTGGCGAATGTACCAAATGTGCTGCGTGGCTTGGCACAGGAGGACATATTTCTTTAGAACAACCATTAGACGATGAACTGATGAACTGGCAGAGATGGGTCGTTTCCGTGCTGAAAGAACTACAAACCATGAGTTTGTCTTCTGGGATGTTTTCTTGGAAAACGTTCTTCACTAGCCTGGCGAGCGCTATGGAGCGACAAAAAGGCTATTCTCAGTTAGCGCGATTAACAGGGATAGATCGGCGATCCCTGTATCAATGGGTATGGGGCAAAGTTACTCCCTCGCTCGAACTGATTCTCAAATTCTGTTACGTCTGTGGCACTACTCCGATGCAAATCATGGCGAAGCAATGGACATCACTTGAGCAAGCCATACAAGCTGATCCAGCATCACGCCCATCTCCATATGAGCGTTCGCCCTGGCAACGCGTCGATGTTGAGAAATGCCAGAACTTCATTCAGGCTATTCTTGATGGACGTGAACAGGTACTTTCAGTGCGTCAAGCAACACTGCGTTTGAAATGTCCAGGACGCATCCTCCAATCCCACTTCCCTCTGGAATGCGAGCAGATGACTCAGCAGTATGGCGAGTATCGAAGGCAACAAAGGGAAAAGTATCTAGAAGGAGTGTGTGAAGAGGTACGAAATGCCACCGTCACGCTTCACACACAAGGAATATCTCCTACCCGACGGCGGGTAGCTGCTCTCCTCAAAGACTCTGATCGGATGCGCATGCCAGAAGCGAGAAAAACCTGGCAGAATATGGTTTTTTTGGCGGCCAACTTATGCCGTTAGTCACACTCTTTGCCTATTTGGAGGACAGACTCGATACAAGGAACCTCATCCTTCAAGAAGCCCAGCAGGTAGCCCCCGTTCTGGAATGGTCTCGTGGTAGCGGCCCTTGAGTATTAATGGAACGAAAAACCACGCTAAGGAATTGAGATGAGAAAATGGAGAGAATCAAGGTTTTTGTGATGGTGCTAGAGCTACTCAAAGATGCTCTATGGGAAGACAAAGAGTGAGGAGCTGGTCGGAGACCTCTTTCGTCCGGCCAGCTGAGAGATGACGTGTGCAGAGAAAAGGGTCTATGCTTCTCTTACCTCTAAAGTACTTTCATCTGACGTTTCTGGCTCTTGTTCCGTTTCTTCCAACGCGCGTAATGGATGGAACGCTCCCTGACGGATCTCATCAGAGAGGGAGAACGTGTATCGACCCAGCATATTGATATGATCATAGCCCAGAGGGGAGAGGCGTTCGACATCCTCCGGCACAATCTTCATACCTCGCGCTTGCATTTCTTCGATTGCTCGATTCATATACAACGTATTCCAGAGGACCATTGCGTTGACCACGAGCCCCAGAGCACCAAGCTGCTCTTCCTGCCCCTCACGATACCGTTGGCGTACTTCTCCCTTTTGTCCGAAATAGGTGACTCGCGCCAGGCTATGGCGACTTTCACCTTTGTTTAACTGGATCAAGATGCGCCGCCGGTATGCAGGGTCATCAATATAGTTGAGTAAATACAGGGTCTTGGCGATCCGTCCGAGTTCTGCAATGGCCTTCGCCAGCGTGGAAGGGTGCCCATTTCCTTGAAGTGCTCGCAACAGATCGGTCACATTGACGGTGCCCAATTTAAGAGAGCCAGCCACTCGCAAGATATCATCCCAGTTCTCTTCGATCAGGTTCTTCTTGATCGTCTGACGAGCCAGGCCATTCAAGACGCCGTAGTCAGCCGAGGCATCCATGCGCCAGAAACGAGCCTCGCCCACATCAGCGAGCCGGGGACTGAATTGATACCCTAACACATGAAATAACCCAAAAATCATGTCGGAGTAAGAGGCGGTATCCGTCATCAATTCCTTGGGGTTGAGTCCCGTTTCTTGATTGAGCAGTCCTTCCAGCACGACCAACGAATCGCGGAGCGTGCCAGTGACCACAATATTTTTGAAGCCGCTAAACTGGTCGCTGGTGTAGTTGACCAGGGTGATACCTCGACCTGTGCCAAAGTATTTGGGGTTGGGACCAGCATTCAAGGTTTTGAGTGGAACGATAAAGCGCAATCCATCAGCGCTTGCCACTTCTCCACCTCCCCATGCTTGGGCCAAAGGGATCTGTGCCTGATAGTCGACCAGACAGGCGTTGGCACGCGAAAGCGTATCCGGTCGGATATAATTCTGTTGGACATAGAGCAACCGATCTCGCTCCAGTGCTGGAATCCCTTTGCGTATCATCGGGGTGAGTCCAATATTGCAGGCTTCCGCAATCAAGACAGCACAGATAGATGTGGGTAAGTCATCGAGACGAGAACGCCCTTCACTCACATGAGAAAACTCAGAGGCGAAGCCCGTGCGTGCCTGGATTTCCAAGAGGAGTTCTGGCAGATCAACCAATGGCTGACGCCGGGCGACGCGATGACGCAGGAGTTGTAGACTCTCTGGCTCCTCAACCTTCTCCAAACCAGTCAGGATGAGCGTATCTACTTCCTGTCCAGTTTTATTTTTGATCTTCTCGATACGGACTCCCGGTTGGGGAAACCTCGCGGCAGTCATGCGATAGGCCATATCAAGTCGGCGTGCTAATTCATCCAGTTCCATTTTTGGTTCAGCCTTTCTTCCTAATGATTGACAGATCGTTGGTCGGACCCGCTCCCAGGGTTCTCCAGTCAGTAATTTGGCTCGTGGATCGCCCCAGCGGCTACTCTCATCCACAAACACATCATGGCGACGCAGAGCGTCATGGAGACGTTCGAGCACACATAAGGTATAGTAACGACGATCAACAGGTGCCCCCTGGGGAGCGACCAAGCGTTTCCAACTTGCCGGAACCACGTCCATTGGTGCGTTGTCCATGGCGGGTTGTTTTTGCCCTTCCAGGTCACTTAGAAAGGTCAGGGCCTTGAGAACTGGTTTGCCTGCCTCATTACTGGCAAAGGAGACCGTGCGCAGGAGTGCCGGAAAAAAGCGACGCACCGCCGGATAGCGTGCCACGACCTCCTGGTAGTAGTTGTCGTCAGCTGGACGTGCCAGTTCATAGATGGTCGCAACCGCCTCGGTGATCCTGCTCTGCTTTTCGGTGAGAAAGGTTCGTACCTGTTCATCCGTCCATTGTGGGGTGATGACTTTCTCACTGATTTCGGCAAGTGACAAGGCCGCCGCATCCAGATCTCGCAGCGTTCGCAATCGGGCTTTTTTCCCAGAGCTCACAGAACGTGCCAGCAGATCTCGGATGAGCATGTCCAGCACATCAAGCGAATCATCTTGTGCCGTGACCGCAAGCTGACGTGCAAAGGAGACGAGTGTCGCCATGCGGCGTTGTTCGGTTAAATTCGCAATGTTTTGAGCTTTGGTCGTGACCGCATATTGGGCCAGGGCTTTGACGCGAGACGCAGGCACATTCACCAGATCGAGCGGGCCAACATCTAAGAGCCGTACTTCCGTCAGGCGAGCCAGAGCGGCAACCAGGACCGGCGCACTTGCACGGGAGGGAGCACGACGAAGGCGTTCAAGGTTGGTAATTCGTGAGACTCCAGCACGTGCCAGCAACCCCTCCAGATCCGTTCGCTGTTCGGGAGAAACCGTCGCACTTACTCGTTGCCACAAGCGTTCGGCGACCCGTTCTCGAATCATGGAGATCAAACGAGTCAACGTCGTCACCCCTGGCAAGAGCACTTTTTTGTCTAAGAGCCAGGTGGTTGCCAGATCAAAGAGGACACTGGGTCGCTCGGTCCCGATCCAGCTACGGGCATAGAGGAAACGCATCAAGGCAAATCCTCCACGGCGATCCGAGAACTCTGTATAGCCAGAATACTTCCTGATTTCTAGCGCATGCTCCTGTTGGGTCTGGACCCGTTCGGCGTAGCGAACACTACACTGTGGATCGGTAATACTCAACTGGGTTGCCATATAAGCAATCACTCCAATGGGAATATTGACAGGATCAACGAGAAAAACCCCAAGAAATCGAAGGGTGCCCATCTGGAGCGCAAACCCTAAGCGGTTATGATCTCCACGACGCTGGGCAACGAGGGCACGATCCTCATCATCCAGGTGAAAATAGCGGGCGAGTTGCTCGGGGGATGGTTCCCCAACATAGCGGCCATAGCGCTGCTCTTGCGCCTCAGTCAGATACTCAACAGGCATTGCTCACGCCTCCTCTCGTGTGCCTTACGGACTTTGTGATGCCGTCAGGTGTTTGTACCATAGCTGAGGGGGGGAACGGATCACCAACAAAAGAAGAGAAACGGGACCAATGGCTGTTCACCCCTATAAGATTGGTACAGTGGGGACTCCATCCTTGCCCCAGGCGACGAAACGTTCAGGGGGCTGTGGTGCAATGGAACAGAAAAGGGGTAAAACTAGCCCATCTCGCCTAATCCTGCTTGCCGCGCACGCAGCATGGCCTGCGCACGGTCGGCGACTTGCAATTTACTGAAGATGGTAGAGACGTAGTTGCTGACGGTTTTGGGACTGAGAGCAAGGTGTTTGGCGATGGCCGGATTGCTCTGCCCCTGAGCGATCAGTGTCAGGATGTCGTGTTCGCGCTCGGTCAGTTCTGGCAGGGACTGGGGCAGGGCTGTTGGCTGAAGGTGGGCGAAAAAGTCGATCAGCCGCGTGGCGATAGACGGGCTGAAGATGGCTTCACCACTGCCCACTGCGGCAATCGCACGCAGGACCTCGTCGGGGCTGGCTCCCTTCAGCAAGTAACCACGCGCCCCAGCTCGCATCGCCGTGAAGACGGAATGGTCGTCCTCGTACATGGTGACGATGAGAATGCGAATGTGGGGATTGCTGTGCAGGACGCGGCGCGTGGCCTCGATCCCTCCCATGCCAGGCATGTGCAGATCCATCAGGATGATGTCTGGTTGAAGCGAGGAGGCGAGCGCGACCGCCTCTTCGCCTGTGGTTGCTTCGCCAATCACCTCGTTCGCCAGATCCGCTACCAGAAGGGACCGCATCCCGCTGCGGAAGAGGGGATGATCATCGGCAATCAACACACGCAATGGCTCTTTTGGCATGAGCTTTCACTCCTTCGGTATGGGAAGCTGGGCCAGGACACACGTCCCGCCTGTGGGAACAGATTCCACGATGCAGGTTCCACCGAGTTCACTCGCGCGTTCGTTCATGGAACGGATACCGACGCCAGCGTGCTGCTCTGCCAGGAAGCCAGTTCCATTGTCGCAAATCTCCACCGAGAGCATCGTGTCGAGTTCCAGACGAATTGAGCAGGTCTGGGCATGCGCGTGTCGCACCACATTGGTCAGGGCCTCCTGAACAATACGAAAGGCTGCGACCTCCACTGCTGCCGGCAACGGTGGGAGAGCATCTGGGGCTTCCATGGTCATCCGGAGTTCGTCTCCCTGGTCAACACCCAAGGCGAGGGTCTGCTGGAGGACATGCTCACGGATCGCCCCGAGGAGTCCCAATTCATCGAGGGAGGGGGGACGCAAGTTCGAGACGAGGCGGCGAATATCGTTCACGGTCGTTTCAATGTCGCTTCCCAACCCACGTAACACGGTATCCGCCGCAGCTTGATCGCGTGGGAGCAACGTGCGAGCGGCCCCAATTTTGAGGGTGAGGGCCGCAAGGGTTGGTCCCAGGCCGTCATGCAAGTCGCGGCGCAGGCGGCGGCGTTCCTCCTCGTGTGCCGTCACCACCCGTGCTCGTGCTGCGACGAGATGGGCATTCGCGCGTTGCAGATCAGCGGTCAGGCGGACAGCATGCGTCGCGAGACTGATCTGACGAGCGAGTTCGCCGAACACACGCGTGTCGGCAAGCGCAAACATTTCGCCGGGCGTGCGGGGAGCCAGCAGTAAGGTGCCAATAGTCTCTCCCTGGTAGATGAGCGGCACGGCCAGCGGTTCTCCCCGCAGTTCCCCACAGCTTGCGGCTGTGGTAAATGCGTCTTTCTCTTTGAGCAGAAGAGCAACATAGGGAAGCTTGAGTGCCTGGGCTACCGTCTGGACAATCGTTGGCAACACGGCGTCTGGGGCCAGCGTGGTTTCCAGCCGTTGCCCGAACCGCGAGAGAAGGGTATAGGGATCATCGCGCTCCCCATACATGAGGCGGTTTACCCCCTGCTGCAAACGCAGGCGCAGTGGTTGAAAGAGGAACGCGATCAGGCCGGTGGCCAGCAATGCAAGAACGAGGTTGCCCTGGGCCTGGAACAGCGTTCCCAGAGAAACGACCACCAGCACATAGAGACCGACGATGCCCAGCGTGAGAAGACTATACACCAGCGTCCGGTTGATGATGATATCGATGTCCCACAAGCGTGAACGCAAGATGGCGATCCCGATAGAAATCGGGATACACAGGACAGAGAGGAGAAGAGTGGGATAAAACAAAAAAAAGGTCAGAGTGCCATTCTCGAAGGGGGCGAGCAGCGAAAAAATGACGGAGCCAATCAGGCCGAGAATGCCTATAGTGCAGCCGAAGACGACCCACCTGGTTTGGTGGCGCTCGCGTGGGGTGGACACGCGCCGGTAGCGGTAGATCTGCGCAGCCACGATACTTGCTAATAACGCAAAGAAGAAGCCATGATTGAGGGCAGGAACGTGTGCCAGGGGATTGAAAGGGGATGCGGGGAAAAAGCGTTCGGACCCCTCATAGAGAATCCAGCCGATCATCAACCAGCGCGTCCAAGGTGGAACAAACCGCCCATTGGGAAACAGGTAAAAGAAGAGACTCAGGCTGCTTCCTGTGAAGAAACTCACCACCTGAACCAGCAGCAGGCATGGTGAGGGGAGGGTGGTCGTCTGGGTGGAGATGAAGCCGATGGGAAAGGCCACTAGAGCTGCTGACGTAAAAAGAGCCAGGCGGTCATCGGCTTTGCGCCAAAAAATCACGGCTCCGACCAGGACAAAGCCGAACACAAAGAGCGCGTTGATCGTCACGTTAAAGATGGCATAGGAGTCGATGGAGAGACCAAGGGCATGCAGTGCCAGCACCCCACGCGGCGTGAGTTGGATCTGCATGCTCCCGTTCGTCGTCAGGGTATGGAGGAAGGTAATATAGGTCGGAATACTGGCGATGACGATCCCGATAACGAGCCCGACGACGGCAAACCAGAGCAGCCGCGCAATGACCAGCCAGTGACCATACAAATGGGTGTCAGAGGTCCTTGCTCCTTCAGCGCCAGTGCCGATCGGTCTGTCCATGTGTAGAGGATTCATAAAGAGGTACTCCCGCTCAAGCTGTCGGTCGGGCTGCTGAAACATTCATCAGAACGGAACGACTGGACGCCTTGGTGTGCGTTGCGCTCACCTCTATCGTACCACGCCGCGCAACACCCTCCCCTTTGTCTTGTGGGAGAAAAGGGAAGGGTATTTGTCTATTATGCCCGAATGCTCGCAGCATGGTGATTCTGCATACTCACTGCTACCCCGGCCACGATGGCGACCACCGTCGTTGCAAGGATGATGAGCAGGGTGACGAAGTGACCAATGCTTGCGCCAGGATTGAGCAAAGCGGAAGAGTTGGTTGGTTGTATGATCACGAGTACAGTAGTCACCAGGGCAACAAGTGCCCCCAGCAGCACTGTCCAACGTTTGCCGGTGAAGGCAAGACCAGCAACCAGCAACAAAATCACTCCGACAATTGTGTGGGGTACATTCAATCCTTCGCTCGACAGTTCTGCGACGACCCCAGCGAATTGGGCAAGAACATTCACCAGTAATGCAGCGATGAGAACTTTGCTCCAGGTTGACAGCGGTTGACGGGTGATCCGTGCCTTTGAGTTTCCCTGTTCCATGTGGGTTTCTCCTTCAGAATGCGAAGCTCTCGCTGACACGTGTCAGCGAGAAAATGCTCTCCTGTTCCCTCGCACCAGTAGTGCGAGCGGCATCGTTTGTATCTGCGGTGCTGCTTCTAGTGTACGTGGGGAGGTTTCCCAGCGGGAAGGGGGTACAACCCCACTGTGACCAGGCACTATTCCCGGTGGTTTCCTCTATGTGCTGGGAAGACCTTGGGAAGATCAGGCTGGATATGCATGCCTACTTCTCGCAGGCATGCATCGTTTTAACGAGGGTGAAGCGTCATCGGCAAGCCGTGGCGAGGGCGGGTTGTGAGTACCATCTGCGGTTCAACTGGATGACCAGGGACGAGGCGTAAGGAGTATTGCTGGACAACGGTTGCCAGCACAAGTTGTGCCTCCATCATGGCAAGGCTATTGCCAATACAGATGCGTGGCCCACCCCCAAAGGGGATATAGGCAAAGCGCGGACGACTGGCCGAGCGTTCTGGGGTAAAGCGTTCCGGGTCAAACCGCTCCGGTTCTTCCCAAATCGCTGGGTGACGGTGCATCTGGTGCGCCATCAGGAAGATGATGCTGTTGGCCGGGACAGGATAGCCTCCAATCTCGTCATCGGCCTTTGTATGGCGGATGACGAAAAAGGCTGGGGGATAGAGTCGCATGGTTTCCTGAATCACCCGACGGGTGTAGGGAAGATCATCCAGACGGTCAACGGTCGGTGGTTGTCCGCCCAGGACGCGATCCACCTCCTCATGGAGGCGTTGTTCAACCTCGGGATGCTCAGATAAGAGATACCAGATCCAGGTGAGGGCGGCAGAGGTGGTTTCATGTCCGGCAAGCAAGAGGGTCATCACTTCGTCACGCACTTGCTGATCGTTCATCCCCTCGCCTGTCTCCTCATCTCGTGCCGCCAGCAACATCGAGAGCAGGTCCCCCGTTTCCATGCGTGAGTCGGTGAGGTGTTTTCGCCGCTGGCTGATGATGTCATAGACTACCTGATTTAACGTCTCTCGCCCGGCGATGATTCGATGGTTGCCTGGTGTGGGAACCCAGAGCGGGGGAAATGGGAGAAAGGAGTATTTCATGAGCGGAGGAAGGATCACCGAAAAGGTATGCCCGACGAGATCAGCATCATTACTCAGGTCCAGGGTGAAGAGCGTCAGGCCAGCAATGCGTAGTGTGAGGCGCGTCATTTCCAGCGGAATATCCAGCGGTTGCGAGCCTGCGCTCTGCCAGTGTTCTAGCATCGCAAGCGTCGTATCAGTCATGATAGTGCCGAAGTGCGCCAGACGTTTATGATGGAAGGCGGGTTGCATGAGCCGTCGCTGATGCAGCCAGGACTCGCCATTGTTGGTGAAGAGTCCGTTGCCGAAGAAAAATCTGAACGAGTTCAGCAGCGGTGTCTGCTTGTCGTAGTTGCGATGATGATCATGCAGGACGTACTTCACATGATCGGGGTGGTAGAGCAAATAGCCGGGCCACAATAAAAAGCGGATGCGAACAAGGTCTCCATAGCGCTGCCACATCTTGAGGGCAAAGCCCTCAGTATCGCGCGCAAGCGCAGGCGCACTCCCAAGCGGCGAAAGCGTGCGTGGGCCAGGAGACTTCCTGGTATCCTTTGACTTTGTTTCTGGCGTGGGAGGGATTGTGTGCGACATGGATGACACTCCTTTGGGATCGTCTTTTCCTCTCAACAGTTCTCTCTATCGATGAAGATACTCATTCTGACTTCGTGTCCAGCTCAAAACGTACTGGCGGCTCTCAATGCTCTCAAGGATACGACACCTCTCTATGGGATCTGAAACGGAATGGTTGCCTGGCTAGTTGCGCCAGGCGTGTGTCCTGGCAGCAGGATGAAGGTAGCCGCTGTAGTTCCCTGCGGCACCAGAAAAGACACGATCCCCGGAACATTGGTCGTGTGAGGGGCAACATCCCCAAGCGCTACTTGCTCAAGCGTAATGATTGTGCCGCCATATTGCAAGCGCATATAATCAGGAGGGTAAGCGTTGCCACCGTTCGTGCTGGGGTCATCAACGGAGAACCTGAGCACCAGGAAGCGTATGCCTTTCGTGACCTGCGCACCGCTATCGCTGAGTTTCAAAGTGACCGTTTTCAGCGTCCAAAACGTGCTTCCAAACGGCACGCGCAGATGAAGAGTGCTTTGTCTGGATTGATACTGGCTCAGGTCGGCATGGCCAGTTAAGGGAACCTGAATCTGCTCTTCCGCATCTTTGCCAATGTGCAGGGTCATCTGGCTGACTTTGAGACCTGTGGAGGCGGGAAAATCGATCCAGGTCGTCTGGTTCCCCTTCTGGGGCGGCCCGCTTAAATCCTTATAGCTCCCCATAGCCACTTTCTTTCCCCCCGGTAAGAGCAAGGCGAAGGCTTCAGGATAGGCATACGCGCTACTGGTCGTAAAGTACGTCGTACCTACGTTATTCACATCCGATTGGACCGCGTGGAGATTGAGACGCACCACTCCCTGCGCGGGCGTACTATGATCATCGGCAAAGCTCGTCGCCTGCTGGGCATTCACAATGGTGATATTCACACTGGCATAGATCACAGTGCTATTGATCAGCGTCGTCGTCACCGGCGCAGAGGGCGCTACCGTGCTCGTGCTCATGATTCCGAGAGAAGCGTTTGCCTGGGAGACGCTACGAGAGCCGATATATTTCACGACAACGTATCCGGCCGCGGCAAGCACGAGCAGCATGAGCAAGAGGATCACACCCACCTTCATACATCCCCCGGCTTTTTTCTGAGGCTGCACATATGCTGGTGGGGGCTGAGCCCTTTGTAATGGCGATGGATAGTTCTGTTGCCCCTGCGCTTGTTGATAGACAGGCTGGGGCGGCTGTTGTTGTAGATACGCTTGTGGCAACGCAGGCACGCTCTGGATTGGAGTGGAGTTGACACTCCTGCCAGCTCCAGTATACGCAGGCGTTCCACAGTTTGGACAGAAACGCATGGCAACAGGGACAGCACTTCCGCAATTCATGCAGGAGGGGGTCGTAGATGGTGACATCGGAGTTTCCCTTTCGAAACTGTTCAAGGACAGGAAAGCTACTCACGTAAGCATATGTGAACGACTGTAAGCGACCGTGAGATGATCACATGGAAACATCCATCGGCCTGGACCGTATCTCCTTGTTGTAGCTGTGCAGGTTGAACTTTACCCTGTACAGACCGTACCAGAGGGAGAAGCGGGTACGGAACGGGAAAACGTCCCAATTAAAATGGGAAACAATCTCTCCCTTCATAATCATACATTTTCTGCTCTTTTTACCGTTCCCTTCTAAAGCACTTTTCTGTTCCATTGCAGCCCAGCCCCTATGCAAATAGCACACTTTCATCTGCGGGGCTGTTTCTAGAATACCTGAGGAGGTTTCCCAGCGGGAAGAGGGTACAGTCCCACGGTGATCAAGCACTTTTCCCGGTGGTTTCCCATATGTGCTAGGAAGACCTTGGGAAGAGGAGGCTGGATATGCTGCACTGAATGAGATGTCAAGAGCAGGAAGAGAACGCCTGAGATGGTGAGCATTCTGTTGAGATTAGAGCGTGTTTTCTTGTCCCAATCCTGCCTGCAATGCCATGAGCATTAATTTCCCCACCATTTCAAAATCCGCAACCGTCTCCAGTAACGTGTAGAGTCCGCTGCGTGTAATAGCTTGATCGTCGGTAATCAAGATCCGTATCTTCTCCATCGCATCTTCTCCTACGCGCTATCCGGACAGGGGAGTTGGAGACCTCCGCATAACATGCTGGGTCTCCCGCAAAGTTGATACTGGTGGCGAAGTCAAAAAGTGGGGAAAGAGGTCATGAAAACAGGTCATTTCGCTCTTCCAGTGGCCACTATCAACGATCTTTCACGCTTGAACAAGCGAGAACATCCTCGCAAAAGTCGACTTCGCCACCAGTATCAAGATGAAAGCCGCTTGCTTGTTAACAATGTGATGAGACTGAGCTAGCATGAGGAGCAGTTTCAGAACACGACCAAAAATGGTCAAGACCGCCAAAAATCCTCTTCATGATGACACATTCCCGAATCATCAACTGTGCGGAAGACCCCGCGTGGTTGACACATCTCGGCAGTGACACTAACAGATAGCCACCGTCGGCTCCTTTTCGTGACAGGTGGATAGGCGGGAGCCTTGCTCGACGAGCAGCACACCACCTGTTCCCCCACAGCAGCCACGTGCATAGACATGCGGTGGGGAAGCGCGAGCATCAGGCGAGGCGCCCAATTTTGCCGTTCAGCCCGTCAGAGCCAAACTCGGTAAACCAGATGGCACCATCTGGCCCAGTCGTGAGGAATTGTGGGACGTTCGCAGCCGTTGGAAGCGGGAACTCGCTGAACTGCCCAGTTGGAGTCATGCGCCCGATCAGGCTTTCGTACTTGCCGCTTTGAGCGGTGAGGCCTACTTCGGTAAACCAGAGAGCACCATCTGGCCCAGCCGTGATGCCGAGAGGGCCGCTATTGTGTGGGGACAGCGGGAACTCACTGATGTGACCAGCCGGGGTGATGCGCCCGATCTTGC
>JALYTT010000525.1 GCA_030854145.1 Chloroflexota bacterium
GGCTAGGAGGAGGCCCCACAGGCCCCCAAGGGATGCCTGACCCGGATGCGGCAAGCCGAATCCCTACGCGGGTGGGGGCCATCTCACCCGTGCAATGAACCTTGACAGAGCACTACGAAGAGCGAGTGACTTGTACATGGCTCTGCTCGCCTGTTGACAATATGTAACATGTGTAGTAATATACCCACATCGGTAATAGTATTGCCGATGTGGGTATAGTGTCTTTGAAATGAGGAGCAAAGATGTCAGCCTCTTCTGACCCTGAAAGCCTGCTCCCGCTCTCGGTAGCGGAGTTCCATATCTTGCTGGCCCTGGCTGATCGAGACCGGCATGGCTATAGCATCATGCAGGAGATCGCCGCGCAAACGCGGGGCAAGCTGCGTATCGGGCCGACAACGCTCTACCGCTCGATCAAACGCCTGCTCGATCAAGGGCTGATCGCCGAGGCCGACGAACGCCCTGACCCGGCGCTGGATGACGAACGGCGCCGCTACTATCGCCTGGCTGATTTTGGTCGCCGCGTGGCCGCCGCCGAGGTGCAGCGCTTGTCGCAGGCGCTCGCTGTGGCGCAGACCAAACCCGGCCTGTCTCCAGCAACAGAGGAGGGGGCCTGTTGATGCAAAGATCGTTTCCAGGCATAATCGCGTTCTCCATGCGTCTCTACCGCTGGCTGCTGCATATGGGACCCGCCGACTATCGCGCTCTGTATGCGGAGCCTACTCTCCAGGTTGCGCGCCAATGTTGCCTGGATGCCTATGCGCGGCGAGGAACTGTGGGCGTGCTGGCTCTCTGGCTGCCCCTGTTTAGCGAGGCGCTGACCGGGATGCTGGCGGAGCATTTCTCAGCTGAAAGGATGAAACGTATGCTGCCTCCTATGCGTCGTTCCATACTGCTGACCTTTGTGGCCTTTGCCCTCTTTGGTATCGCGTATGTCTTTCTGATGCATATTATTGATCCTGCGCCCCCGTTTCAAGCTGTGGCGCGCCGGCACGCGGATATCCAACTCGCGTATAGTGCTATCCAGGGGGGCGCCGTTGTGGCCTTTCTGGCGATTGTGCTGGGCGGCCTGCCCATTCTGTTCGCGGCGTTCAAAAGCGCTCTCGCGCGCAGCCAGGGGCACCCGCTGGCGCTGTTCGCCGTCAGGCCGAAGCAACTCTTGATCTTGCTAGGGCTGACGTTGGCCCTCGAAATCGGTTTCTTCGTGTTTCTCATCGCCGCGCAGGCCATCTTTTCAGGAGGGTTGCCCTCAGCCCCACCGTTTAGCCTGCCACCGCTGGCGGTGCTCTCGCAACTGGGCCTGCTCGCGCTCTTTACCTTTGTGCTGCTGGCCGGCACAGCCTGGGTCGCGCGTATCATCTTGCGCAGCGAGTTGAGCGTGGCCATGCTGCGCTACGCGCTCATCCCCATGGCGCTTGCGGTGCTGGCCATGAGTGTGTCGCTGGTGGCGACTATTGTCTGGACGGTGATGTTGTGGGTCGACGCGCCGCAGTTCGCCGCTAGCCAGGGTCTGGGGCCGGCCGGGCTGAGAGGCGACCTTGGTGGGAGCGAAGGTGTCATCATCGTTGTCGCTATGATGGCCCTGGCAGCGGGCGCTGCCGTCGTCGCCCTCGGACGTGGGCTGCGTGCTCGCGCACTGCCCGCTTCGTAACAATGCGAGATTGCATGCTGCTCTAGAACATCGCCGGCGTGCCGCACCAGGGGCAGAAACCAGCCATCTGCCCCAGCGACGCTGGAGCAGGACGGTGTTTCCCACAGTTGGAGCAGGTAAGCAGAACTTGAGCCTTGGCGCCCCCACCCCCATGATTGTTGAAATCAAAAACATCATTTGTGCTGCCGCCTTTGTCACCACTGCCACTATGACCGCCACTGTGACCGCTACTGCCTTTGCCACCGCTACCGCCACCGCTATGGCCGCTGCCAAAGTCAAAGAACGAAGCATCCTCCAGCAGCGCCATGGCCGCGAGAAGCGCCGCTATCGCCAGCACGATGAATATCATGCTCAGCACGGCCACGAACGCTCTGCCGGCGCTCAACTGCTGCACAGCTATCACGGCAAGCGTGTGCAATATGATGCTGTACAGCGCAAAGGCCAGCCCTACGCTGGCAAGCGCCAGTCGCAACGAGCTCCCCGACGCTGGATACAGGCCGAGAGCCAGCGCGAGCGCGATTATAATCAGGAGGAGCGGCATGCTGATCAACAGCGCCGTGTAGTTTTGTGCGCGATACGTTCCCTTGCCACCGAGCTTCTTAGCCACCAGGTGCATTGTTCCTATCACCAGCAGGAAGACAAACGGCGTGATCAGCGTCATAACCAGGCAGGCAATCGGTGATAGCGGTTGCGGCGTCACATGGTCCAGGCTGAGCGCCTGTATGCCCCGCGTCAGGCCTGGCAGGTGGCCCCATATGTAAGTAGCCGCTCCGGTTAGCAGCGCCAGGCCCAGGAGCAGTGTCCAGATCACGCGCCAGCCAACGCGGTCCTTCTCTTTTGCAAAAGTGGCCGCTGACGGCAGCAGGAACATCTTAAGGCACTGAAAAGGGAAGGCAAACAGCGCCAGGAGGTATGGACGATATGGGATGGGCTGGCCTGTTGCCGGTCCTTGCAGGTAAGGAGCCGCCTGATACGCCATAGGAGCGTTGTAATTAGGCGCGTATGTGTTTGGAAACTGCGGTGGTACGGGTGTGCCATAGGGGCCATAGCCTTGCTGAGGCTGGGCTACCGGGGACGATCCATAGGCTCCCCATGGCTGCTGGGCGCCGTTTCCAAGATTCTGATTCGGATAATATGCCATTGCGTTGCTCCTTCATTGCCAGCGGACACTGTTCTGGCACAAGTATACCTCAGGAATGAGCGGCACACTATGGCGTACTTCAATATAGTGTTGTCAACCAGTTCACACGTTTGGATAAAAAAAGTCAGGGGAGATGGATGTGGTCCATCTCCCCTGGCAGTCTCTATCTATGATTACCTGCTGATGCGGTCGTGTTCGATCAGCCAGCGGACAAAGCCAAGGCGACGACTCTCTGCGAGCATTTCTTTATACTCGACCTGCTCGGAAACATGGTCTTTCAGGTAGACAAGCCGGCCGGCCTCGGTTTCTGAAAATCCTAATGATAGCAGACGTTCGAACTCTGTGTTGTCTGTCGTGTACAGTTTCTCTGCCATGATAATAATGCTCCCTCTTCCTGGTGGGACGCTCTACAGTATGACAATCTGGACTATTGACTGTCTATTTGTTGTATATACGCTCAAGGTAACTCTCTAGATACAACTTCTTTTTGGGCGAGATTATTCCGGCTATCGCGCCCCTCTCATATCATAACCCGTACGCAGCGTGCGCATAGCGCGTTCGGTGCTATCGCGAGTCAACATGAATGCATGCTCCATGGCATAAGCCAGCGTCATCGGGCCAGAGGGCAGGACCATCACGGCATCGACCCCCAGCGTATAGACGATCTGATACTGTTCGCCCAGGCCACCCGCCAACGCCAGTACGGGCAATCCGTAGCGTTTGGCCATGGCCGCGACGGCGCCGACGCTCTTGCCATACGCGGTCTGCGCATCGATCTGGCCCTCCGCGCTCAACACCAGGTCTGCCGTGCGCATCCTGGCTTCGAGCTGCACCGCCTCCAGCACAATGTGCGCCCCCGGCCGCAGCGTGGCGTGCGCGAAGGCGATCAGCCCCGCTCCCAGTCCGCCCGCGGCCCCCGCGCCGGGGATATCCTTGACGGAGAGTCCCAGGTCACGCTCGATGCACTGTGCGTAATGGGCCAGGGCCGCGTCTAGCTGCGCGACCATCTCCGGCGTGGCCCCTTTCTGTGGCCCATAGACCGCCGAGGCGCCCAATGGTCCGCAGAGCGGATTGGTGACATCGCAGGCCACCTGGATCGTGCTGTCTTGCAGGCGCGGGTCCATGTTCGTCGTCACGATGCGCGCCAGCGCCATCAGGGCCGCGCCTCCCCGCGCGATCTCCTCTCCCTCCGCCGTCAGCAGCGCAGCCCCCAATGCCTGGGCCATGCCCGCTCCACCATCATTGGTAGCGCTGCCTCCTATGCCGATGATGAAGTGCCGGCTTCCCCGATCCAGCGCCGCTCGCAGCAGTTCGCCCACACCATAGGTCGTGGTGATGCGTGGATCGCGCCGCTCAGGAGGTACCAGTGGCAGGCCGGAACTGGCGGCCATCTCAATCGCCGCCGTCTGCCCATCTCCCAGCAGCCCGAAAAATGCCTCCACTGGCTCTCCCAGCGGACCCGTGACCGTCTGCCGCACAATCTCGCCGCCGGTGGCATCCACCAGCGCCTGCACGGTGCCCTCGCCCCCATCCGCGACCGGCACGATCTCGATCTCCGCCTCCGGGAAGACCGCACGTATGCCTTCAGCCATGGCCTGACCAGCCTCCGCCGCCGTGAGACTCCCCTTCAGCGATTGTGGCGCAACAACGATACGCATGGCATTCCTCCATTCGATTCAGATTCAGGGAACAGTGTCTAGCTGCCATATTATAGCAAAAAACACGTCTGCCCAACCTATCGTGATCGCTTAGTGCTCTGTTAAGCTTCATTCAACGAGTATCGGGGCGCTTCCCCCACCCGCGTAGGGATTCGGCTTGCCGCATCCGGGTGGCTGGGAGGAGGCCCCACAGGCCCCCCAAGGGATGCCTGACCCGGATG
>JALYTT010000089.1 GCA_030854145.1 Chloroflexota bacterium
GCAATGCCTATTCGTTGCTACAAAACCATGATTGAGTCGCCCCCGATGAAAGGGGAATGGGCGCGATGACAACCACAGCAGGCGCACGTAAATTGGTATGCCGCGTAAGGTCAAGGGGCGCATCGTCTGGCATGCCGCGTGTCGTTGGAGCAGGGCGCAGGCAAGCGCATGCGTTGATACAAAATCATGCGTTGCCCTTGGAACAGGGCGACCGCAAGGGATCGCCCGTACATCTCTGACCTCGCGATCAGCGCGCTCATACGAATACGAGGCCAGCACTGGAACGTGCTACAGGCACTGGTTCCCATCGCCACGCCCTCTCCATCTGGTCAGAGATGTACGGGCATCCCTTGTGGGTGCCCTGCTCCAACACGACATATCTTCACCTGGGGCGATGGAAACATGATATAGTAACAATAAATGAGGCCGGCGGCGCCCCTACACGAAATGCCAGGCTCCGCTCTCTCCCACAGATCTTCCCTGGCTGCTCTGCCTTGTTTCATGTACGGGCATCCCTTGCGGGTGCCCTGCTCCAACGCCGACATCTCATCCCCTACCCCCCATCCACCACCCCCACGCTCCTCCCCTCATGCGCCACGCTCGCATCCGCCGGCCCCGGCTCCAGCCGCGTGCGATAGGCCTCCCCGCTCTCGCTCGCCCGCTGCATCTCGTCGTATATCTCAAGGATCACGCGCTTCTGCGACTAGCCACTCCACGGCTGCAAAGTAGCCTTCGGAGACCTGACTTGTACTTTAGCGGGTTTCCTCTCCTTTGGCAACTCTGTAGGACACCTGAGTAGTTAAAGTTACCCTTGATGACCCCTCCTTTTCTCTTTGAAGCCCTGGCCTTGTGTCTCTGTTTTTCTATATATAGTTATTACAAATAAGGTAAATCTATAATTAATTTCTATCCAAATATTTACTTTACAGTAATATAGTTTTCTAGAGAATACTCATATTCTAAATGGCTATATCAGGCCATCTATGATTGACAAAAGATAGTAGATAGCATATTTTAGAAGCGTCAGTCGACTTAGCCCGCTAATCAACTCGACTGTGGACCTTTATCGATGCACCTGTTTTATGCAATATACAAAAATGAGGAGAGGGCAAACGCCATGGATGATCGCACTCCTGGAGGGTATCAGGGAGAAGAGCATTTTTACAAACCGGACAAGCTGGAACCGATGAAACGGTTCTGGCGGCGTCCTGTGGGGATAACTATTATCTCTATCATTGTCGTGTTCGTCATCGTTTTCGCTTCAATGGCCATCTTGCTAGCAAGGGGATCTTCACAATCTGCAGCAGTTCATCCGAGTAGCGGCCCGACTGGACCTGTTGCCGCTGCAACCTCGACACCGGCACCGACACCAACCGACACACCTACACCTTCAGCGCTCACACCTACACCCATACCAGGCACGACCGCCACCGCTACCCCTAATCCGGTGGCAGGGCTGCCATGCGTCGTCGATCTCTCTACATGGTCGGGCGGCTCGCAGGATTGGACGGTACACAACGGTGCCCTCTACAATGATGGCACCAATACCAACACCCAGGCTGGCCCCACCATAATCGCGCCCTGCCAGCCAGGAACACCGAATTATGCGGTGGAGGCCAAGATCCAGGTAACGACCCCAGCGCAAGACCCTTACCCTCACTCTGACCATTGTTTCGGCATTATCCTACGTGGGTCTTCAGGACAAAATGGCTGGCAAGGCTATCGAGCTGAGGTCTGCGGTCTGGACACAGCGTACATTTCTGCGTATGGGGACAATAATCCTCTGACACAGGCACCCTTCACACCCGGCACCACTACCCATACGTATCGAGCCGAGGTCAAGGATAATAGCATCAAATTGTTCATTGATGGCAACCTGGTGGATACCGCGAACGATAATCGCCTGCTGACCCAGGAGTCAGGCCAGGGAGTCGGCCTGTACAGTCAATATGTTCAACTCCAGGTGAGCAGTTTCCGGGTTGTAGCGCTTTAAGATCGCCGCTGTAAAATCCAGTGGAATGAGAGATAGGCCAGCCCTCCGTCAAGGCTACCTCCCGTGGAGAGACCTGAGACGAAGGGCAGGGCCAGTTGTCCACTTCCCAGATGAGTGGATTGATATGGGAAGGCACACATTGCAAAAACAAACACAGCAACCAATAACCGATGTGTTGCTTATTACTGCTACAGAAGTTGAATCGAGAGCAGTTATTAAATTATTTGAGGAAGCCACCGGCAAAAAGTTTGAGCGTTGTTTTATTGACGGTAATCCGTATCTTAATCTTGGTGTGATCAACGGCGCACGCATTATGCTGGTACAGTCGGAAATGGGCGCTGGTGGACCGGGCGGCTCCCTCCTGGTTGTCGATGAAGGTATCAGGATGCTTTCGCCATCGGCGGTGATCATGGTCGGGCTGGCCTTTGGATTCGATGACAGAGAGCAGAACATTGGCGATATTCTGGTTTCGCGGCAACTCTTTGGATACGAACTACAAAAGGTTACTACCAATGATAAAAGTCAGCGCGTGAAGTTTATTCCGCGCGGTGATCGACCTCAGGCTCCGCCACGACTGCTCGGCCGCTTCAGAAATGGCGTTCTGGACTGGGAGGGACCAAAGGTAGCATTTGGACTCCTCCTTTCGGGAGATAAACTCATTGATAACCTGGATTATCGAGAGCAATTGCGCGCATTCGAGCCTGAGGCGCTGGGCGGAGAAATGGAGGGCATTGGCCTCTACTCGACAGCGCAACGAAGAAGGACGGATTGGATTGTCATCAAGGCGATCTGCGATTGGGCCGATGGCAACAAGGCCCAGGACAAGAACGCCCGCCAACAACTAGCCGCCGAGAATGCAACACGTTTTATACTCCATGTGCTCAAGCAAGGGGGATTTACTGAAGAGGCTTCTAACATTTCTAGACCCCCGGCACCAGACAATACAAGAAATCCTGCCCCTCGCCATACACAAGGAACACTCCTGCGCCGCTACCATGAACACGCGGGCTGGGTCCTGGCCGTCGCCTGGGAGCCGGAGGGTAGCCAAATTGCCTCTGCGGGGGCAGATGGGACAGTACGCATTTGGGAGTCAGAGAGCGGAAGATCGCTTGTGACCTACCATGGCCATACCCGCTTGCTCAACCAGATCAACCTCCAGGCAAAGATCTATGCTGCCGCCTGGTCTCCAGAAGGCCTGCGCATTGCTTCAGCCGGTGACGGTTCGACTGTGTACGTATGGAATGCCACAACAGGCCAGACACTCACCCTCTATAAAGGACATGCTGGTTCTGGTGTGGCGCCAAGTGTGTATGCCGTTGCCTGGTCACCCTCTGGGAAACAGATCGCTTCAGCGTGTAGCAGTTCAGGATTTGACAAAACTATTCATTTGTGGGATGCGGATACCGGTCAAACGCTTACACGCTATGCAGCTCGCTACGGCATGCTACCCAATTTCTCAGTCCTCTCTCTCGCCTGGTCCCCTGATGGAATCCAGCTTGCCGCCTCATGCGGAGATAAGACCATCCGTGTCTGGAACACAGTAACGGGAGACATTGCTGCGAAGTATCGTTTCCGCTCAGAATGGTCAAGCTCTCTTGCCTGGTCTCCCGATAGCCGCTACCTTGCTTCAACTCATACCGATCATACAGTACAGATCTGGGATCTTTTCGGCAAGACACCGGTGAAGACCTATCACGGGCATACTGATTCTGTCAGAGGCGTTGCCTGGTCTCCCAACGGGGCAGTCATTGCTACCGCCTCCAACGATAGAACTGCACGCATCTGGGAAGCAGCGACCGGCAAACACATCTATACCTACCACGGACACACTGATTGGGTGACATCGGTTACCTGGTCCAATGATGGTACACGCATCGCCTCCGCGAGTAACGACAAAACGGTCCACATCTGGCAGGCAGAAAGTGATGCATAAACGTCGGGCAGGGCGAAGACTGGATACAAGAGAGGTAGGGGTATAAGTTTTGGCACGTCTCCTGCCTTCACAGAGCCAGCGGGAACAGGTCTTCCGCGCGAGCAGCACCTTCAAGTGTTGAGGCGATGCAGACCTGGTTGCGCCCGGCATGTTTCGCTTGATACATGGCAGTATCAGCAGCCTGAATAATTTCGCCGCTATCCACGCCATGACCAGGAAAAACCGCTACACCGGCACTCAAAGTCAGGGGAATGGCCTGACCATCAGCGAGCCGAAAAGGGGTCGCCGCCACCAGCACGCGGACACGCTCAGCAACCTGTTGAGTACTGAAAACATCGCTATCTGGCAGCATGACGATAAACTCTTCTCCCCCGTAGCGAGCCACGATATCCATCGTGCGTACCCCTTGCAGAAGACAGGTGGCCAGATGCAAGAGGACATCATCCCCCACTTTGTGTCCCCAGGCGTCGTTAATCGCTTTGAAGTGATCGAGATCGATAAAGATAATGCCCAGGAAGCGTTCTGGCCGGTCCGTCAATTCCAATGTGCTCAGGTGCTCATTGAACGCACGATGGTTGAGGAGATTCGTAATCGGATCGATGGTTGCCAGTCGTTCGACCTGGGCATAGGCATCGGTCAGGGCCGCATGGATGTATTCCAATTCGACGGCGCGGTCCGCCTGTGACACGGCTCTGTTGAGCGTCGACGCAAAAACTGCTCCCAGGATGGCACTGGTAATAATGAGCATACAAATATAGATGAGAAAACTGGATTGTTCAGGCCCCGAGAGCAGATGCACGATTTGAACATGGCGTATAAAGAGGATATAGGCAAACATGAAGACGCATTCAATGATGGCCAACAAAAGCGGCGCCCAAAAAGGTAAAAAGAGCCCGGCCACTCCTAGCGGAAGAGCTAGCGGGGTCCACAACCAGAAAATGAGAATAGGGTCAGCCTGAGAGAGCATATGCGCCGTGATCACCGTACTAAATATAGCACTGCTAAGGAAGGTAAAGGTGGCACCTTTCAAATAGCCGCGTTTATTGAGATAGAGAGCCAGCAGCATGGTACTGACCTCTAAGCAATTGCAGAGTATCTGGATGTATGAGACGCCAAAGCTTCCGAGCGTCACAAAGGGGAGGCTGGCACCCAGGGCAAAGAAGAGGCAGACACTTAACAGGCGCACTTTCCGCGTCCATTCACGCTCCGCGAGGGTGTTCATCGGGGAGTGAGCGGGCGTCGTCAGGGCAAACCAGCGGGTAGTCAACAGACGATAGAAATGCTTCATGGTGAACCTCAGAAGGAACGAATAACATACAGTGTTCCCATGCATTTACTATCGGCTGAACGGGGTGTCTCTTCAGTCTCGGAGATATGAAAATATGATGGCGAGAGACGTAACCTCACTTCATCTGGCGGTTTTTCATGCGTACGCGCTCATATAGCTCTTCCATCACGCTGATGAACGAGAGATCTTTGTGCCAGAACGGCGGATAATCTCCCTGCTTCTTAATCAACAGTGCCGGAACGCTTGCTTGCGATGCAGCCGGCGGTGCAGGCGGCCTCTTTGCGCCGGTCCAGAACTCTTTGTGGCTAGTTCCGCTGGTGTTGGAACTCGTCCCGCTGGCGCCAGTAGCAGTTCCCTTTTTGCTGGCAGCAGTGCTCTTTTTGCCAGGACTGGTCCTCTTCTTACTGGAACTGCTGTTGGTGCCAGCGGAACTGGTTCCGGCAACAGCGGAACTAGTTCCTTCCACCGCTGCAGGTTCCCTCGTCGGACGGGTGTAGTAGGACTCGACCGGCTCCACCTCCAACGCAACGTCGTTGGCTACCAGCGCGGAGGCTAAGATCTGTCCCAGGGGCGAGCGCGCCAGTTCGGCGTGCAGAGCATCTCGGGAGAGGCCGCGCAGCTCGAACATCACGAAAGGATCTTGATCGAGGGCAGAGGCCAGCAAGTAGTAGACTCCGGCGATATGCTTACAGGGATTCGCGTAGTCTGGGCACGAACACTCGGTCACAAAATCGCGCTGGCTGTGGGGCAGGAGATGCAAGTCTAGCCGGGAGAAGGCCTCCTCGATGGTATCGGGCATCTCGTTCAGCAGCAGCTTTGTGACCAGGTCCGCTCGCGACGCAATCTGCTGGATGACCTTCGTCCAGTCGGCGGCGCTGATGGCTTTGATGGTGATGGAGGTCTTGTAGATAGGTTCTTTGTAGACACCAAAGTACGGGTTGATCGAGCCCCGAACCCTGGCCGCGACGGTGCCATTGGCCAGCGTGTAGTCGAGGATGCGCCCCCCGCTTGCGTAGGAGCGCCCACGTCCCAGGCGCGATGGATCGGTAAACTGTTCCAGGGCCTCGATAAAGCGCTGGCCCCACCAGGTGCGGCTGAATTGTGCCATCGTTCTTACTCCACGACCGCGCTGCGGCGCAGCGCGATCAGATCTTTGAAGGTATCGTTATCAAGCTCCGTCAGCCAGGACTCATCGGAGCCCATCACCAGCGAGGAGAGGCGTTTCTTATCCTCGATCATGGCATCGATGCGCTCCTCCATTGTGCCCATGGCCACGAACTTATGCACAAAGACGTTCTTGCGCTGGCCGATGCGGAAGGCACGATCAGTGGCCTGATCTTCGACCGCCGGGTTCCACCAGCGATCGAAGTGAAAGACATGGTTGGCTTTGGTCAGATTCAGGCCGACGCCGCCAGCGCGTAACGAGAGGATGAACAGCGACGGCTCGCTCTCAGCGTCTTGAAACTCGGCCACCATCTGGTTGCGCCTGGTCACGCTGGTTCCGCCGTGCAGATAGTAGGTGTTGTAATGGCGAACATGCTCAAGGTAGCGCTCAAGTGAGCCACCGATCTCTGTGAACTGCGTGAAGATCAGCGCGCTCTCGCCGCTATCCATCACCTCTTCGAGCATCTCCGATAGTCGCTGGAGCTTGTGGGAGCGCTCGGTAGTGAAGGCGCTGCCATCCTGCAGGAACTGCGCCGGGTGGTTACAGATCTGCTTGAGCTTCAACAGCGTGGATAGGATCAGGCCCTTGCGCTGGATACCCTCGGCCCCGTTGAGTTGCTCGCTCACATCTTTGACGACGGCCTCGTAGAGCGAGGCCTGCTCCGGCGAGAGCGTGCAATACATCTTCTGCTCGATCTTGTCAGGCAGGTCGTCGATGATGCGTTTGTCGGTCTTGACGCGCCGCAAGATGAAGGGTTCGACCAGCTTCTTTAAGGTCTCCGACTTCGCCAGGTCATTACCCTTGTAGATAGGCGTCTCAAAGGACTTGCGGAACTGGGCCTCCTTGCCCAGGTAGCCGGGATTGAGGAAGTTGAAGATAGACCACAGGTCGCGCAGGCGGTTCTCGACGGGCGTGCCGGTCAGGGCCAGCCGATGCGGCGCGTTGAGCTTCAAAATCGCGCGCGTCTGCGCGGCCTGGGGATTCTTGATGTTCTGGGCCTCGTCGACCACCACGCGGTGCCACTCCACGGCCTGCAAGAGCTTTTCGTCCAGGCGCGCCAGTGCGAATGAGGTCAGGATGACATCGTGCGCCTGGCAGGTCTCCACAAAGGCCTGTCTGTCTTTGAGTCGCGTGCCGCCTTGATGAACCAGCGCACGCATGTTGGGCGCAAAGCGCTCGATCTCCTTATGCCAGTTGCCGAGCACGGATGTCGGCGCGATGACCAGGGTTGGCCCCAGACTGTCGCTCTCCTCACGCTCCTTGAGCAGGCGCGCGATGACCTCCAGGGTTTTGCCCAGGCCCATGTCGTCAGCCAGGCAGGGGTTCAGGCCCAGGTTCTCCAGGTACTGCAACCAGGCGACGCCGCGCTTCTGGTAGTCGCGCAATGTTCCCTGCAAGGCCACCGGGTTGTCGATGGGGGCGAAGGCATTCTTGTCATGTAGCCGGGCCAGCATGTCCTGCAAGATCTGGTCGTGGTCCCATTCCAGGTCATCCTCGGACTCCGAGCCGATCTTGAGCATGTCCAGCAGCGAAATTTCGGGTACCTCGCCCTGGTGCGTCTGCCAGAATTGCAGCATCTGCTGCATCTTCTCGCGATCCAGCTCCATCCACTGCCCACGAAACTGGACCAGGGGCGTCTTGGCGTTGACGAGCTGTCGCCATTCCTCTTCGGTGATATTTTGCCCAGCAACCGACAACTGATACTCGTAGGCCACGATAGCTTTGAGGTTGAGGTGGCCGGGACCAGCCACAGCCGCGCCCTTGGGCGAACGCAGAGACGTTTTGAGGCGCACCTTGGCGCGCCGCCGCCCCTCTGGTGTCCACCACGCCGGCACGATCACAGTATAGCCCGCATCTCCCAGCACCCAGGCGCTCTCCTTCAAGAATGCGAAGGCCTCGTCCAGCGTGAGGCGGCACCCGCTGGGCTGATCTGTCGCCAGGCCATGCCAGATCAGAGGATAGATGCGCGCGGCGTACCCCAGGGCCAGCAACAGGTGCCTTTCAAAGTGCTGGCTAAAGGGTCGAGCGGCCTCAACGCGGGCCGCTGACTTGAGCCGCCAGTACTCCTCCAGACTGAGCTTGAGCGAAGGATCGTGCCTGGCCGCTACAAAAAAGTGCAGCGACCAGTTGTCGATATCGTCGGCCGGGGCCTCCTCCAGCCGGAAACACAGGGTGAAGCCGGCCTCGGTGTGTCCCCTGCTGAGATTGGCGCGCCAGGCCAACCAGTGCTTGTAGTCCTCCAGCGGATCGGCGGAGGCTGGCGACAGGTCCAGCCGGTCCGGGTAGATACCATTGTACAGGAACGTACCCACGATCTGCTGGTCGAACTTTCCCGTAAAGGGGGTCTCCGTCACAATATCGTGCAGCAGGCACTCGGAGAAATGGCGCAGCAGGGTCTCTTTGGCGAACAATGCGGCCTCGTCCGGGCTGTTCAACCCGGCGGTACACACGGTGGGCATGGCCTCCACGTAGCGTTGGATGGCCATTTCATAGCTATCAGACAGCAGTTCCCAGGCGGGATGTAGTTCGAAGCTGGCGCTTTTCTGCGCGCGCTTGCCTTTGGTCTTGGGAGCGGGCAGCTCGCGATACTTCAGGGAAGGGATGTACTGATCTTTGGCGATAATGCCTTTGAGCGCCTGGCTGTACTGCTGCCAGAACAGGAGGTCCGCCCCCAGTTGAAAGTCCTCGGCCGCGTGAAGAGCCATAAAATGGATATCGTTCAGCGTTGTGATGACATCCAGCACCTGATAGCAGCAGATCCTCCAGGGAGCCAGGTCAAACTCCACCGGCGCCTCCTCATCCACATAGCGCAGCAGTTCGAAGGAGGAAGAGGGTTTACCCGCCTTACCCGCAGCCGTCGGGAGCAGAAAGTACTTCACGCTCAGAGTGCGTTCCAGCGCGCTCGCCGAGAGATCGCGCAGACCCAGCTTCTCTATGAGAAACGCAGCCAGAGCTGCATGTCCCAGGTGCCTGGGGTGAACACCATCGGCCCGGTGCCACGCCGTATCTGACGGCGTATCCGTCTCTACCCACAGATAGAAAGCCCCACTCTGAATGAACTCGTGTGCGTCGTCGGGAATCCAGGTCCCATGGATAACATGCATGCAACACTCCTGGAGTGAGCAACGGCCACATACGCTCGCCGGGCATCTCCCTCAGGCAGATCATCAGGAGGATGGAACACCACTATACCTGCTGTCAGCCCTGGAGAGAAACCACACCATATATCCCTATGCCGCGCTCACCGTGGATAGTTTAATACGAAAATATCCGTCGCCGCAAGGTCTTGCGGCGACGCGAGAATTTCCTGATACAGCATAGCATACCGGCTCGGCGGTTGTCGAGCATGCAGGTCATCTGCACTTCGATTGGTATACATCGAAGCTGAGTGTAGCTCTTATGAGCCTGGTTCACCGCACAAGCTGGAACGAAAGACTGTATTTACGACACAAGCCTTCGAGTGCTTCTATTGATAGACTGGTGTGATCTAACAGGACAGACGGCGAATGAATAAAGACCGCCCGTTTAGCGGTGCGTTGTATCTCTGAGATAAGGACTTCAAGCAGCGACATACTGGAGACACCAAAGGAGTATTGAACAGACCAGTTCAGCTTCTGCCATATGTCTGAGACAATGACCGTCTCAAGAGAGTGATCAGCAAGAGGAATACGAATCCCGCAACAGGACCAGGTGGAAGTGGTCGAGACTTTGCTTTCATCGACCAGGGTAGTATAATCATACCATTGAGCTTCCTGGACGGATCCCCCTATGAACAGGGTTGGTCGAGTGAACTGCGAGCGCACTTGATCTAATATGGAAGGGGGGAGCGCTACACAATCCTGCCCTACTGTTGTGAGGTAGCGGAATATTTCCTCTGTTTGTTGGTGGGGTTCTGAACGAATCTTCTCTATGAGTGTAGAGAGTGCTTCTGGTCCTGTTGTTGGAAGCGAGCGATACACCCCTATTGCTTTACGCAACAGCATTCCGGCCAAAATCAGGGACTCCAAAACTAAACTACGCTGCTTGAAATAGCAGTGGAGCATATTCCTCTGCCCGCTTTCCATGCGTTCTTGCATCGATTGACGAGGTTGAGGTATCTCAATACTCCAGCCATCCTCTACAAATGAAATGTGCAGGCCTTGTTTAGAAAGCCTATAGCACAGATCTACATCCTCGAAGCCCCAACCGTTGAGGTCGAGGTCAAATCCCCCCGCTGAGAAATACGCCTCTCTTGGCAGCGAGAGGTTCGCCGTCCAGGCAAATAACCACGGAATGCTTGAGTTTTCCAGGTCGATACCTTCACGCATGTCTTGAAACTGTGCCTGCTTGACCACTACATAGGCCTGATCGATATCTCCGTGTTGAAACAAAGAGTCAAACTCTTCTCCGGCGTCATCTTTTCTGTATTGCAGTCCAACTCCGATGTGATTGCTATGGAGATGGTGAAATGCTAGATGGGCTTCAATGTACTGTGATGGTACCACCGTTCCACTATCAATAAACATAATAAAGGGGGTCTCTGACCTTCTTACACCAAAATCTCTTGGAGCACCCGGAGAGTAGTCGTCTCTAGCAATCTTGGAATACGATATACGCAAAATATCCTTGTATTTCCTATATATCTCTTCGGTATTATCCGTTGAGCCATGATCTACAAGAATTATCTGGAAGTCTTTCCTTGACTGGCTGGTGAGTGAATGAAGTGTTTCGTCCATGAGAGAAGCGCGATTGTAACTTGGAATGATAATTGATAGTGGTAACATAGCGTTGTCTCCTTTGCCTCATGTAGTAACTTGATGGCCAGTTGCAAGTCAAGTATTAGTGGTAAGCACTCATTATTCTCAATATATGGCTTACCAGCGAATTATTCCAAAAGTAAGCATTGAAATAGCGCCATCGCTGGCACGCAGGGCCAGGAGGGAGCTATCGGCGCTCACATAGACCGCGCCCTGAGGGCTGGTTGCCATATCTGGGACAGTGCTGCCGACGGCCAGCTGCCAGAGGAGCGTCCCATCGCGCAGCCGCAACCCATAGAATATGCTATACTGCCGGCATGAATAGAAAACAAGCGCGCCTGAGCGCGCTGCAATACCATATAGAGCGCCTGCGCAGGCGGCTGGCCATCTTAGATAAACGCAGCGACCGCTATTCGTGGGTCCGGCTGGCTCTCTTCCTGGCCGGGTTCGCGCTGAGCGTCCTGCTCTTCTTCCTGCTGCGCTGGTGGGCGGGGTTGCTCTGCCTGGCGCTGACGTTGATCGTCTTCAACATCGTGGCCTACTATCACCGCCAGATCGACAGGAGCATCGCCCGGCATAAGACCTTACTGCACATCAAGATGACCCAGGTGGCAAGGATCACGCTGGATTGGTCCGCTATCCCGCCTGTGGAAGCAGGTGGCACGCGGCCGGAGCATCCATTCGAGACTGACCTCGATATCACCGGGGAACGCTCGCTGCACCAACTGCTCAATAGTGCAGTTTCGCGCGAGGGCAGTCAGCGCCTGCGCACCTGGCTGCTCACTACCACCCCCGACCTGGCCAGCATGCGCCAGCGGCAGGCCCTCATCCAGGAGTTAGCCCCCATGAACCTGTTCCGCGACAAACTACTCCTGGTCTCGATCCTGTCCTCCCGTAGCCTTGCCGCGCAGTGGGAGGGCAGAAAGCTCATCACGTGGCTCGACGAGCATACCACGCGCTCGCTCCTTCCCACTCTACTGATCGCGAGCGCGATCGCGCTACTCACCCCGGTTCTGCTGCTGCTGAGCCAGTTCGCAGGCTTCCCTCAATATTGGATGCTTTCTCTCGTGCTCGCCGCTGGATTTTTCTTTGTAAGGCGCAAGGATACCAAAGAGCTTTTTGAAGATGCCTACGAGCTACAGACGACATTTGGACAATTGAGCAGGATTCTTGAATATCTGGAAAAATACCCCTATGGCACGCATCAGCACGTAAAAAAGCTCTGCGAGCCTTTCTTCCAGGATCGCGAGCACAGCCCCTCCCGGCTGCTGAAACACGTGGAGCGCCTCGTGATAGCCGCGTCGCTGGGAAAGAACCCGCTGTTGTTACTGATCATCAATGTACTGGTGCCGTGGGATTTCTACATCGCGCACCGCCTGAACTACTACAAAGCGCAGATCGCCACGCGCCTGCCTGTCTGGCTGGATGTCTGGTTTGAGCTAGAGGCACTTACCTCGCTGGCAGGCTTTGCCTATCTGAACCCTGAGTACGTGCTGCCTACCGTAATGGCTGCAGAGGAACAAACCGAGCAGCCGCTGTTCCGGGCTTGCGAGTTGGGACACCCGCTCATTCCAGAGTCGCAGAAGGTATCCAACGATTTCACCTTCCAGCATGTGGGAGAGGTCATGATTATCACCGGCTCCAACATGGCAGGCAAGAGCACCTTCCTGCGCACGCTGGGCATTAACCTGTGCCTGGTATACGCCGGTGGGCCGGTCTGCGCCAGCGCCTTCCAGTGCGCGCTCTTCAGGATCTTCACCTGCATCAAGGTCAGCGACTCCGTGACCGGCGGCTACTCGTATTTCTACGCGGAGGTCAAGCGCCTGAAAGCCTTGCTGGACGAGCTGAAACAGGGAGCCGGCTTCCCGCTCTTTTTCCTCATCGATGAGATCTTTAAGGGCACGAATAATCGCGAGCGCCTGATCGGCAGCCGCTCCTACCTGCGCGCACTTGTCGGCCAGAACTGCGTGGGCGCCGTCTCAACGCACGACCTGGAACTCGTCAGGCTGGCCGATACGCTGCCGGCGATCACGAACTACCACTTCAGGGAAGAGGTCATCGACGGGCAGATGGTCTTCGACTACATCCTGCGCCCCGGTCCCTGCCCGACCACCAACGCGCTGAAGATTATGCGCCTGGAGGGGTTGCCCGTCGAAGTCGAACAATCGCTGATATAAGTGAGACGCTCAATGTATGAACCTGGCGCCATTGTATGGTACTATAGGCGCAGAGAATCACAAAAAGCAGGCGGGAGGTCATACTATGGCTATTGCTACATTGCCATTCGGACGCAGTGGACATCTGAGCACACGCACACTCTTTGGCGCAGCAGCGCTTGGCTCGGTGACGCAATTGGAGGCAGATCAGACGCTGGAAGTACTGTTGCGCTATGGTGTCAACCACATCGATGTGGCGGCCAGTTACGGAGATGCGGAGCTGCGCCTGGCACCATGGCTGGCACACCAGCGCGAGCAGTTCTACCTGGCAACCAAAACCGGCCAGCGCGAGGCCCAGGCGGCCAGAGAAGAGTTGCACCGTTCATTGGAACGCTTGAAAGTCGATTTTGTGGACCTCTGGCAATTACACAGCCTGGCAGATCCCATCGAATGGGATATCGCGCTGAGTCCTGGAGGCGCACTGGAGGCCGCAGTCGAGGCAAAACAACAGGGTCTGATTCGAGCGATTGGCGTGACCGGTCATGGATTACAAATCGCGGCCTCGCACCGCAGAAGCCTCGAACGCTTCGACTTTGATACAGTGCTGCTGCCCTATAACTACATCACCATGCGCAATTCCTACTACCGCGAGCAATTCAATACCCTGCTCGCTACCTGCCGGGAGCGCAATGTGGCCGTGCAAACCATTAAATCCATTGCCTACAAACCCTGGTTAGGGCGCCCGCACACACATACGACCTGGTACGAACCGCTGACCGAACAGCAAGATATCGACCTGGCCGTTCACTGGGTACTCAGCCAGCCGGGTATCTTCCTGAACACGGTGGGCGATACCCATCTGTTGCCCAAAATGCTGGACGCTGCCAGCCGTTTTGAGGACAATCCTGGCGATGAGGCGCTGGAAGCGCTCGTGAAGCGCTCTGGAATGCAGCCACTGTTTGTGTAGCAAGACCTACGAACGGAACGTCCCGATGATCGCGACGGTGTTGATTATATTGCTGCCCCGAACTTTAGGATTGGGCTGAACAGCCAGCAGCACGATAGCTTTATCAGTGGGATTGCCGAGCGCATCGAAGACGATCCGCCCGCTCACCCCCTGGTAAGCGGGATACTTCCCGTTGCCCATTGAAGCCAGGATGTCGCGAACCGCCAGTCCGTTCATAGAGCCGGCGTCCGGCAGGTAACTTGCCGCCCTGGCAATCACCCAGAGCGCGTCATAGGTCATAATCGCGTTCTGGTCGGGAGGAGGCGCATTGACAGTACCGGGCGCCTTGTTATTCTGAAACAGACCGGCCCACTCGGTAAAGAAGGTAGGCCAGGAGTCAGGTGCCACCCCGGCAAAGCGCCACTCGCTGGGATCGGCAAAGCTGATGAAGTGCAGGCGCTGCATATCCTGTGGAAACTCGCGCGCGATGAGCGCATCCGGTGTGTTCCCCTGGCCCAGCAGCAGATTGCTGGCCAGGCCGGTCCCCCCCAGGATCTTGAGGTTGGCGAGCACAGCATTTTTTGGCTCGCTCCTGGAGGCCTCCCCTATAGCATGCGCCAGGCGTACCGCATCCACATCCGTACCTGGCAAGAACATAAGATCAGCCTTCGCCAACACAGCATCCTGTACCAGCGCCTGGTAGCCTGTGACAGAGGTGGTCATCTCCACAAAGCTACCCCTGCTGGGAAGTATGCTGCCATGCAAGGTCTGCACCCGCGTGACAAAGGCATTGGCCAGCCCAAGACTGGTGGGATCGGAAGGGGCCTGCAAGATCATGATGCTCCTGGCATGTAATTGCTGCACGGCAACCGTTCCCAGGGCAGCACCCTGAGCATTGTAGGGAGGATTGACGCGGAAGAAATACGGGTTACCTGCCAGGTTAACATCGCCCGCCGTCGGCGACACCATAGGAATGCCGACTTCCGTGATAATGTCACGCGCCCTGAGCGTCTGTATACCCGCAGGCCAGCCCACAACGCCGATAATATGATCGATGTTATCGGCTTTGATGACGCGATCGGCAATGAACTGAGCCGCAGTCTCCACACCAGCGGCAGTAGAGGGCGTGCCAGCAATCAGGATGCGTAGTTGGAGATTATGGGGCAGCAGGGCAAACTCGTTCACTTCATATTGTGCGAGCGCGGTCGCTTCAAGAGCGGCGCGTTCGGCCGCCAATGCACCAGGGTGAGCATCAAAGTTCAGGCCCAGCACAATGGTGACATATGGCAGGCCGTTCTGGATAATTTGCAGGTTCTGGTTATAGATCTGTGCCTCACCATCGATAGGGTCAATGGACAGAGCTTGCGCCAGCTTGCTCCCCGCCGTATCCATATCGCCACGCAGGATCGCCTTCGCCGCATCGCTCTTCAGCGCGGAGTCCAGGCGACCTGGGTAGGTATCGAAGATAAAGCGGCCATCACTAATAGCCGGCCCTTGCCTGCTAAAGCTCTGCGTCTCCGTCTGCATCTCAACTTTCGCGGCCTGATCTGCTTGCTGGGCCTGTGTCGCGGCCGCCGTCTGCATCACATTCGCCGTCGCTGTCGCGCCCAGGTTCGGGCCCGTGGCCACAGGACTGCGCGATGTGGCAAACAAAATGCCGCCGAACAAGAGGGCGAAGACGACAATGGTAACCATGGTGAACAATACCATCGTCGTTCTTGATGAGCTGTCACGCTCAACCGGCCGGCGTATGATCTCGGAGCGAGCCGACGGGAGCGACATGCGCTTAGGATACGTGCCAAGCAGGGACTGTATATCGCGCAGCATATCCGCTGGCCGGGCGTAGCGCTGCGACGCGGACATGCGTAAGCCACGGGCCAGGATCGCCTCCATACGCGGCGTGACCTGCGGATTGAGACGACGCGCAGGCGGATAAAAGTAGGCCATGTGCTGCTGCGGGTCATACCCGGTCAGGCCATGGTACAGCGTTGCCGTCACCCCGTACAGGTCACCTCTCTCATCGATACTCCCGTTAACCTGCTCTGGCGGCGCGTAGCCAGCTAGCGTCTTACCCTTCACCTCAGGCGGCTGCACCGGTGGAAAGAGCGGCGGATGAATCAACGTGACCTGTTGCCCATCAGGGCTGACAATCACGGTCTCAGGCGTGATCGCACCATGGATAAACGCTGGCTGCTGTGTTGAGAACACCGCGAGAATTTCGCAGAGCTGCCGGCCATAGTCCGCGATGAGCCGCTCCGGTAACGCTCCGCCCTGCTGCTCTACAAGCTGTGCCAGGCTTTTGCCTTCGATGTGCTGGAGCACAATGTAATAATTTCCCCGCTCGCTGAACATATCGACCAGGTGCGGAAGACCAGGATAGCGGCCCAGTTCCGCCAGGCGCTGAGCTAGCGCCCGGATCTCCGGCTCCCTGGGGGCGCTCTCGCCGGTTGAAGGGCCTATCTCACGTAGCATGACCACGCGATTCAGAGCCTGGGTATCGTTGGCTAACCATGCGGTCCCCTGACCGCGCTGATTTCTCGGCAGCGTTACCTGTTCTACAATCTGGTAACGACCCTGGCGCAAGGTGTCTCCAGAAGCCAGAGGCCGGACCATGACGCCGATAGGACTGGCAACAACCACATCTCGACTCAGTAAAGACGAGCTAGATGCAGAGAGACGTGAGCGACCATAGCCACAGCGAGCACATCCTCCATCTACTGGGTCTCCTTCAAAACTAC
>JALYTT010000526.1 GCA_030854145.1 Chloroflexota bacterium
AGCCACGCCCTACGGAGACGCAGAGACGGCCCATCGATCCTTGCCCTTCACTTGACGCCTATTGGGGCGATTGCTTGCCTCGCCCTACGAGATGTGCCATCGACCAGGGCCACGCGGACCTGCCTCACGAGGCCTGCACGAGATGGATCTCTTCGGGTGCCGTCTGTCTGATAAGTACGCTGATCGCGGCGTGGACCACAGCCGGATCAAATTGGGTTCCTGAGCAGCGCTGCAATTCTGCCAGTGCCTCATCAGGAGCGCGCGCGGCCTGGTAGGAACGGTTCGTGATGATCGCATCGTAGGCTTCGGCGACGGCAATAATGCGAGCCATGAGCGGAATCTCGTCGCCGCGCAGGTGATATGGGTAGCCCTGGCCATCCCAGTACTCGTGGTGATGGCGAATGGCCGGCGCCAGGTCCATCAGGAAGGGGCTCGATTCCACAATTTGCGCGCCGAAGTCGGGATGCTGCTGGATGAGGGTATGTTCGGTAGAAGACAGGTGGCCCTCCTTCTTCAGCAGCGAATCAGGGATAGCTACCTTGCCGATATCGTGCAGCAGAGCGGCCGTGGCAGCGGTCAGCACCTGTTCCTGCTCCAGGCCCATCTCCTGGGCAATCATGCTCGCGAGATCGCTGACGGCGTGCGAGTGCGCGTTCATGCCGACGTCGCGTAGCTCGACCAGGCGCATCAGGGAGTAGATCGGTCCCAGTTGGTGAATGCGCTGCTCGCGCAGCAATAAATCGCCCGCGTCCCCCGCGTTGTCACGCAATTCAGCATCCTGTTGCAGAAATGCCGTGAAAGCGCTATTGCGGCTCATCTGTTCCGCTTCGGCTACGGTGCGCACCTGGTTGCGGCCCAGCTTTTTAGCGCAATACATAGCCTGATCGCCTTTTTCCAGCAGGGCGTTCACGCTGTGAGCATCGACAGGATAAGCGGCCAGGCCCAGGCTGATGGTCGTATGGATACCGCCCTCCACCTCGGACGTTGCCAGGGGCAGGGTTGTCACAGCGCTACGGATGCGCTCAGCAATGAGACAGGCCTCGGCACTGGAGGTTTCTGGGAGCAGCACCACAAATTCTTCGCCCCCGAAACGCCCTACCATATCGCCTGCCCGTAGAACGCCGCTTGTGCGCTCCCCAAGTTGGCGTAAGACCACATCGCCAATCACGTGTCCATAGGTATCGTTGACGCGTTTAAAGCGGTCGCCGTCAAAGAAAATCAGCGAGAGCGGGCGCCCGAAGCGCCGGGCGCGCTCCAGTTCCTGCTCCAGCAACTGGCTGATCGCGCGATGATTGGGCAGGCCGGTGACTATATCGGTGAGGGCCTGCCTTTGAATAGCGCTATGTGCCAGCTCCAGGTTGGTATGGGCCTGAAACAACTGGCGGCTCATACGAGCAAACTGGCTGGCGGCCAGACCGAGAAACAGCCCGATGCCATTGCCTATAATCATAGTGATAATAAGCGAAGTTGACCAGATAAACCCCTGGATACGCGTATTGACCAGTACCAGGCCAAACAAGATCAGCGCACTGGCGATGAGAGCGCCTTTATATTCGCGCAGCAGCGCACCGATGACCGGGGGAAGTAAAGCAAAGGCGTTATAGCCCTGGAGCGTTATATACGTATTGCCTGGAAAGGCATAGGGTATAAAGTAGGCAAGCACCCCAAGCAGAATAATCCCCCAGCCCGCGGGATGCGTCCGCAGACGGGAAACGAAAAGTAGGGAGAAGATGTGTTTCATCGTTGCCTCTTTCAATCCTCAGCACATTGTTCATGTTGAGAATAGCTATCGGCCGATGCCGCACTTCCTGAAGGAGGGAACGGACCGCCACCATAAAGACACAGGAGCCAACGGATCATTCGTTGGCTCCTGTGTCTTTATGGTGGCGGCTTTGAGACTGAACTACATCATGCCGCCCATACCACCCATGCCGCCCATACCGGCAGGCATCCCACCGGCGCCCTCTTCTTCCGGCGAGTCAGTGATCAGCGCATCGGTCGAGAGGAACATACTCGCGATGCTGACAGCATTCTGCAGGGCCGAGCGCGTGACCTTCACCGGATCAATGATGCCGGCCTGGAACATATCCACGAACTCGCCCGTAGCAGCATTAAAGCCATAGCCATGCTGGTGCTCGCGCACATCGGCGACGATCACCGAGCCATCGCGGCCAGCATTGATGGCGATCTGGCGCAGTGGCTCTTCCAGAGCGCGGCGCAGGATATTGACGCCCGTCGTCTCATCGCCAGGGGCGACATGAACCTTATCGAGGGCCGGGATGGCCGCGACGAGTACGGTGCCGCCGCCGGCGACAACGCCTTCCTCGATGGCAGCGCGGGTGGCTGAGAGAGCATCCTCAACGCGGTGCTTCTTCTCTTTCATCTCCACCTCGGTAGCGGCGCCAACCATAATCACGCCAACGCCACCGACCAGTTTCGCCAGGCGCTCCTGGAGCTTCTCGCGATCATAATCGCTGGTTGTTTCCTGAATGAGGGAACGGATCTGGCGTACGCGGGCATCGATAGCCTCGGGCTGACCGTCGCCGTCCACAATCGTCGTGGTATCCTTGTTAGCGGTCACGCTGCGCGCGTGGCCCAGGTCCTGCAAGGTAGCGTTTTCCAGCTTCAGGCCAGCCTTCTCAGTAATCAGCTTGCCGCCGGTAAGAGTGGCGATATCTTCGAGCATCGCCTCGCGGCGGTCGCCGAAGCCGGGAGCCTTCACAGCCAGGATGTTAAAGGCGCCGCGCAGGCGGTTGACCACCAGGGTAGCCAGGGCCTCGCCGTCCACATCCTCGGCGATAATCACGATCTCCTTCTGCCCGGTTTGCAGGATGCGCTCCAGCACCGGCAGGATGTCAGCAATGGCACTGATCTTCTTATCAGTGATCAGGATCACCGGGCTGGCCAGTTCGGCCACGGTATGGTCGGGGTTGGTGGCCATGTATGGGGAGATGAAGCCGCGATCGAACTGCATGCCCTCGGTGTATTCTTTCTCCATCGACAGGCTGCGGCCCTCTTCAACCGTGATCACGCCGTCCTTGCCCACGCGCTCCATCACCTCGGCGATCAGCGCGCCGATCTCCGGGTCGCCCGCCGAGATCGAGGCCACCTGGGCCGTCTCCTCGCGCGTCTCGACCGGCTTGCTCATCGACTTGATGGCTTCGATCACTGCCTCGGAGCCGCGCTCCAGGCCTTTGCGCAGGATCATCGGGTTCGCGCCAGCCGCCAGGTTGCGCAGGCCCTCGGTAATAATCGCCTGAGCCAGCACCGTCGCCGTCGTCGTGCCATCGCCGGCCACGTCGTTCGTCTTCGTGGCGACCTCTTTAAGCAACTGCGCGCCCATGTTCTCGAAGGGATCGGGCAGATCGATCTCGCGCGCGATGGTCACGCCGTCGTTGGTAATCGTGGGAGAACCAAACTTCTTATCAAGTACCACGTTGCGGCCGCGCGGTCCCAACGTCACTTTAACGACATCCGCCAGGGTATCCATGCCCTTTTTCAAAGAATGCCGCGCCTGTTCATCAAATTGTAATCTCTTAGCCAAATTATATCCTCCTCAAAAGAATAGAGCTGTTACTCTACAATGCCCATAATGTCGCTTTCGCGCAGGATCAAATACTCCACGCCGTCCTGTTTGATCTCGGAGCCGGCGTACTTCGCGAAGAGCACCTTCTGGCCAACACTGACTTCGGGTGTCGTGCGTTTGCCATTATCCAGCACCTTGCCGGAGCCAACGGCCAGGATCTCGCCCTCCTGGGGCTTCTCTTTGGCGGTATCGGGCAGCATGAGGCCGCTCTTCGTCATAGTCTCGCGGTCCAGGGGCTTGACCAGCACGCGGTCGCCCAGGGGCCGAATTTTCAAGGTCTCCACTGACATGTGCTATTCCTCCCTTATTGTATGTGATGACAGAGTGCGAGGCGAGGCGTTCGCGCCTCGTTATTAGCACTCTGGAGATGAGAGTGCGAACCTGCTCTATCATACACCATAGAGCGCCGGGTGGCAAGAGGAAAAAGCATATTCATTCATAAAAACATGCCCATGTTTCCCATAAAGCTGGTAGATGTTCATCAAGTTCGACTATTTTATAGAGTGTTTGCTTGAAAATACCATCTGAGTGATTTAGAATGGGGATATAGTAAAAACGGTTCGAAGTGATATGCTATTTAACAATAATATATGAAAGGTAGGAGGATATTACACGTGGCTGGGGAATGGGATTATCTCATCAAGTCATTGTTCGACACAAACCCGCAGGCTTTTGTCAGCCTGCTTATACCAGGAGCGAGGCTGCTCAGTAAGCCATCGGTCGAACTTATAAACCAGATTCTGGATGCCGACAGGTTATATAATATTATTATTGACGACTTCCCGGCGGTACTGCATATCGAATTTCAGCGCTACCGCGATAAAGATATGGCGCGGCGCATATGGGAGTATAACGTGCTGGCGACCTGCAATCTTAAACTGCCGGTGATCTCAATAGTGATCTATCTGATACGCGATGGTCAGATCGTTGAAGGGCCATATAGCGTCAAAGATCACGAGGGCAGCACGATCCACTGGTTCTCTTTTCGCAGTATCAAACTGTGGGACTATACAGTGGAGGACTTACGAGAATCGGAACTGGTGGAAATTCTGCCGCTTATGTTTTTCGCGAAAGATGGC
>JALYTT010000090.1 GCA_030854145.1 Chloroflexota bacterium
CTCCAAGACGACGGCGAGGCAAGCCACGCGCTACGGGCGACCGCGGGATAAGCCATGGTTTCTCTATGCTTAGCGGGAGGCCTGTCCTTCTTTGAGAGCCTGGTGTTTGCTGTCGATCCCCTGGAACAGTTTATGGAAGGAATCGGCAAATTTCTGCACGCCCTCGTCCAGCAGTTGTTGGGTGACCTGGTCGTAGTGGATGCCCAATTTCTCCAGGGCGTCGAGTTCGGTCTGCGCCTGGGGCAGGTTGTCCTCGATGCTGTTACGCACGCGACCGTGATCGCGGAAATTCTCGATGGTCTCAAGCGGCATCGTATCGACTGTGTCGCGGCCGATCAGCTCCTCGGCGTACAGTACATCGCGGTAGGCCGGGTTCTTGGTGCTGGTGCTGGCCCAGAGGGGACGCTGCACGTGCGCGCCACTGTGTTTGAGCGCCTCGAAGCGCGGCGAGTAGAAGATGCGCTTGAAGTCCTGGTAGACGATGCGCGCATTGGCGATGGCGGCCTTGCCTTCCAGCGCCTTCAGTTGCTGCTGCTCGGCGGGATCGCTGCTGGCCTTGATCTTGTCATCAAGCAGCTTATCGACCAGGGTATCGACGCGGCTCACGAAGAAGCTGGCCACCGAGGCCATGGCGCTGATATCCTTGCCCTCGGCATTGCGCGTCTCCAGGGCAGTGATGTACGCCTCGGCCACTTTGCGGTACATCTCGATGGAGAAGATGAGCGTAATATTGACATTGATGCCCTCGGTCAGGGCCTGCTGGATGGCAGGAATGCCTTCGGGAGTTGCCGGGATCTTAATCAACAGGTTCGGGCGGTTCACTGCCTGCCAGAAGCGCCGCACATCCTTGAGCGTGCCCTCGGTATCGTGGGCCAGATCGGGCGAGACTTCCAGGCTCACATAGCCATCCTGCCCGCCGGTTCTGTCGTAGATCGGGCGCAGGATATCGGCGACGGTGGTGATGTCCTTGATGATGAGCGCGTCGTAGATATCGTTGGTGGACTTGCCCTCGCGAATAAGCTCGTTCATCTGCTCGTCATAGGCGTGTCCGCTGCTGATCGACTTCTCGAAGATCGTGGGGTTGGCGGTAACGCCCACCACGCCGTCTTCGTCGATCATACGCTTGAACTGCCCCGACTGGAGTTGTGACCTATCAATATTGTCGTACCAGACGCTCTGGCCCTGATCCTTGAGTTGTAGCAATGGATTCGTCATGTGAAGCTCCTTTGAGAGTATGGAAAGATGCGCTCTTCGTTAGATACGTTTTGACTTACTCTACTCATTACACGCATAGCTCTATCTATTTGAACACAGTTTGTGGATATTGCGTTCCCGGCGGCAGGATACATCCTGTTAAAGTATATCACGGAATGGCGAGCGAGAGGCGTCATGTCGTCGCCCAATTTCCGCTCGTTCATGGCATACATGTACGCCTATGCGGCTTGCCTCGCCTGACCTGATGGGGTGCCAGATCGTAGGGGCGCCGTTTACAAGCCCGCGCAGGCATGACACGTATCGGGCTACCAGGCGGGCTTGTAAACGGCGCCCCTACGATCTTGTTCTCCTAATTATCATATGTTTACGAATCCCGCCGCGCCTTTTGTTGCAGCTCGTAGAGCTTGCTGATGGCCTCGATGGGGGTCAGCTCGTCGATGGCCAGGGCTTTGATCTCTTCGATGAGTGGGTGTGGCTCGGAGGCGAAGAGGGTCATTTGCCAGCTTACGGGCATCGTCATGTCGCGCATGGCTTTGCGGCGTGTTTTGGCGTCGCCCTGTTTCTCCAACTCTTCAAGGATCTCCTGGGCGCGATGGATGACCGGGCGGGGGATACCGGCCAGTTGGGCCACGTGGATGCCATAGCTTCTATCGGCGCCCCCTGGCACGATTTTGCGCAGGAACACGATGTCGCCGCCCTCTTCGGTGACGGCGACATTCAGGCAGCGGATGCGCGGCAGCAGGCGGGCCACCTCGACGAGTTCATGGTAATGGGTGGCGAAGAGGGTGCGCGCGCCGCTGCGTTTATTGTTGTGCAGGTATTCGACGATGGCGCGCGCGATGGCCAGGCCGTCGTAGGTGCTGGTGCCGCGCCCGATCTCGTCGAGGATCACCAGGCTGCGTGGCGTGGCGTGATGCAGGATGTTGGCGGTCTCGACCATCTCGACCATGAAGGTGCTCTGGCCGGTGGCCAGGTCATCCTGGGCGCCGATGCGCGTGAAGATGCGGTCCACGATGCCGATGGTGGCGCTCTCGGCTGGTACGTAGCTGCCGATCTGTGCCAGCAGTGTGATCAGTGCGACCTGGCGCAGGTAGGTGGATTTTCCCGCCATATTGGGGCCGGTGATGATCAAGATCTGGGCCTCGTGGTTGGAGAGTTCGGCGTCGTTGGGGATGAAGGGCGTCTCCGCCTGCGCCTGCTCGACGACCGGGTGGCGGCCGGCGACGATGTGCAGGGTATCGCCGTCGTTGAGCTGTGGGCAGCAGTAGCTATGGCGCGCGGCGACCTCGGCCAGGCTCAGATAGACATCGATCTCGGCGAGGATGTGCGCGGTATCGAGGATGCGCTCGGAGGCGTGCAGCGCGATCTCGGCGCGCAGTTGGGCGAAGAGTTCGCTCTCCAGCTTGCTGGTGCGCTCCCTGGCGTTGAGGATCAGCGCTTCGTACTCCTTGAGGTCGGGCGTCACGAAGCGTTCGCCTCCGGTGAGCGTCTGCCGGCGCAGGTAGTCGGCGGGCACGCGCTGTTTGTGGGAGTTGGAGACCTCGATGAAGTAGCCGGTGTTCTTGTTATAGCCAACCTTGAGGGTGTTGATGCCGGTGCGGCGGCGCTCGCGCTGCTCCAGTTGCGCCATCCACTGCTGCCCATCCTCCGAGGCCAGCTTGATCTTGTCAAGCTCCTCATTGTAGCCCGCCCGGATGACGCCACCCTCGGAGGCGCTGACAGGCGGCTCCTCGACGATAGCGTGCTCGATCAGGTCGATGATATCCGCGTTGTCGGCCAGGCGCTGGAGCAGGTGCGAGAGCAGGGGCATATGAGCTAGCCCGGAGGTTGTGTCAGGGTCGCCATCCTGTGCCAGGTGCGCGCGAATATCGGCGGCGGCGCGCAGGCCGTTTGCCAGTGACACCAGGTCGCGCGGGATGGCGATGCGCTGGCGCACGCGATTGATGAGGCGTTCGAGGTCGCCGGCCTTCTTCAGGGCTTCAGCCAGCCGGGCCTGGATCAGCGTGTCGCTCAGAAGCTCGCCGATGAGCTGCTGGCGCTGCTGGAGTATGGCGATGTCGAGCAGGGGTTGGCCGAGCCAGCGGCGCAGCAGGCGACCGCCCATGGGGGAGCGCGTCTTATCGAGCACCCACAGTAGCGAGCCTTTGACCGAGCCGCCGCGCCCGCTCTCGAAGAGTTCCAGGTTGCGGCGCGTGTGCGGATCGAGCGTCATAAAGGCGGCGGTTGAGTAGGTCTCTAGCGAGGTAAGCTGGCGTACAACGCCCTTCTGAGCCTCTTGCAGGTAGGCCAGCACGGCGCCGGCGGCGCGAACGGCCAGCGGGAGCCGGTCGCAGCCGAAGCCCTCCAGGGAGGCCACCTCGAAGTGAGTGAGCAGGCGGTGACGGGCATCTTCTTCTGAAAAGTAGCGAGCATCGTAGGGGGTCACGTGCCCGGCGACGCCTTTCAACAGTTTGGCCAGGGGCGCGAAGTCATCCTCGTCGTCCTCGTCGAGTTCGGGGGCCTCGGCATTGGGATTGCCGTTGCTACCAAGCTTTGTGACCTGCTTCTCGCTCATCACGGTTGCCAGCCAGCGGCGTTTGCGGTTGCCCTGGTGACCATAGTGCGCCTCGACGAGCACCTCGGCGGGGCCGACACGAGCGATCTCTTGCTGGAGCGCCAGTTCCGGTTCGGGGGTCGCGAACTGGGTGGCGGCGAATTCGCCTGTGGTGATATCCACATAGGCGATGCCCAGGGCGTCGCGCCCCACGACAGCGGCCGCCAGGAAGTTATTGCGTTTGGCCGTGAGCATGGCGGGATCGACGACGGTCCCTGGGGTGACGATGCGCGTCACCTCGCGGTCGACAAGGCCCCTGGAGAGGGCGGGATCGCTTACCTGGTCGCAGATGGCCACGCGGTAGCCCTTGCTCACGAGGCGCGCGATATAGCTCTCGGCGGCTGTGTGGGGGAAGCCGGCCATCGGCGATTTCTGGCCACGCCCGAAGTCGCGGCGCGTCAGGGCGATCTCCAGTTCGCGCGCGACGATCTCGGCGTCGTCGTCGAACAGCTCATAAAAGTCGCCCATGCGAAAGAAGAGGATCGCATCGGGATGCTGGCCCTTGATCTGCAAGTATTGTGCCCGCACCGGACTATGCGCGGGGTTGGCCTTCTCAAAGTCTTCAAATAGCATATCGCACCTCCGGGGGAGAGATGGTCAGCATCTCTCGGGTCATTGTAGTGTACCTGGATTCGCGCGATTTGTAAAAGTCCAGGTATACAAACATCCCCCTTCAGTCCCGTTAAGTTGCAAATATAGATTTCCTTCTATATACTGAGGGCGTCCATATACGCTACATGCGGACTGAGAGAGAATCACGCGACCCAAAAGCAGAGTAGAGTAGCAAGCAGTCCCATCGCTAATGTGTCTAGAGGAGGCTCCTGTGTTTTACGCTGTACTCCTGAGCTGTATATCGAACAGCGGTGCTTTGATGCTGCCGCGATCCTCGTATGTTTTGAGCGATGTGCAGCTTACACTGCTGGACTGGATGGTCCATGTGCCCCTGGGGGTGTTGTTGCTGGCCGCGTTTCTGGCGGGCGCGCTCTGTCTCTACCTGGTGGCGGTGGTATCGGCCCGGCGCGACCGGCGCGCGATACAGCGGCTGAGAATGCGCGTGGAAGAACTTGAGCATATGGCTATGAGCATGCGCGCTCCCTCGGGTCCTTTGCCGGTCGCGCCCCCGATTGTGCCCATGCCAGGTATGCCCAATCCACTGCAAGTGATGCAGCCCTTCCATGACTGAGACGCGCTCCTTGTTTTCCCGCTAACGCCCAAATAGTGCTGCCAGTAAGCGCTGCAAGAAATTGCGGCGCTTTTTCGGAACTGCTGCCACGGGAGGCGCTTCCTGAGGTTGCCAGGTGTAGGCCGGAGTTTCGATGGCGGTGTCTGCGTTTTCTATCGCTGTCACCCTTTGCGCGTATGAAGGTTCGGGCCTACCTGCTGGTGCCTGTTCTAGCACCTCTGTTGTGGCGGTCTGTTCCGGTTCTATATATTCCTGCAAGGGAGGTTTGGCGGTTGGCGCGTTGCCGGCGACATGCACGAATGTGACAGCCCCTGGCTCGCCGGGAGCGGTGACTGCTTCTGTTGTTGTCGCATCTGCTTCTGGCAGGCTTTCTCCTGCGGCAGTCTCTTCCTGAGGCTCTGCAGAAGTCGTTGTAGAGAGGTTGGGTATCTCAGTCGCCGGGGCATCCGGTTCCATTGCTTCCTCCTGGACCTCCACCGGGGGTGCCTCTAGAGATGGCATGGCCACTTCTGCTGCATCCGTAGTCGGTGCAGGTTCGGCGGTTGGCATGAGAATGGCGGGCACCATCAGAGTATCTTCGTCAATATCAGAAGAGGGTTCGCCATCTGCGAGTGAATCCGCTTCAGTTGCTGTATCTATGGAAGCTGACTCCTCAGCAGGCGCGGATACTTCTGCTTGTGTGTCTGGCAGGGCGTCTTCTACGGGTACTGTCTCCTGTTCAATAGCAGGCTCCTCAATAGGTTCAGCGACTTCGGCTTGTGTGTCCAGCAGGTCAGCTTCTGCGGGTGTTGTCTCCTGCTCAGTGGCAGATTCCTCAGCAGGCGCGGAGACTTCGGCTTGTGTGTCCGGCAAGTCAGCTTCTGCGGGTGTTGTCTCCTGTTCACTGGCAGGTTCCTCAACAGGCGCGGCAGCTAGCTGGGTAGCAGGTAGCGTGATCTCTTCTGCGTCTGGTTCGATGGCGACCTGTGCAGCCGGTTGAGCAGGCTCTTCCTGGGTGAGCGGGGCAACTTCGGCCTGCGTGGCCGGCGGTTCAGCTTCCACAACCGTACCATCTTGTTCAACGACCGGGGGTGCCTCTGCCGGAGTTGCGAGGAGGGAAACATCTTCCTCAAGAACTGACTCTGGAATGGAGAAGTCGATGGCATCGGCAGTGACTTCGACCGGTACGGGTTCTGGCGCCTTAACAGGCCTGGTTTCCTCAACAGGTTTGGCGGCGCTCACAGGAGCCTCAACAGGCTCAATAGGCTCGGCTGTCTCAACGGACTCAGGCTCGCTGATCTCAGCGATACCTGTGGGTTCAAGAATGTCAACAGGTTCGACCTCGCCTACCACAGGGGCGTCCACGGGTTCGGCAGCGGCGCTCACGGGTGTATTACTAGCCTCGACCGTATCAACAGGTTCGGGTATGGTCACAGGCATGTCCGAGGGTTCAGATGTGTCGGAAAGCTCAGGCATGGGGCGGGATGGCAATGAAATGCGCGGAATTTTCAGCGTGATCTCCAGGTCGGAGGACTGGTCTTCTTCCGCCTCTACCTCGTGCGACAGCTTTTGCAGGAATAGTTCCTCGGTAGCGTCTGCACCAGCGGTGATGCCGGACTCTTCTGGTGATGATGGTGTGTTAGTGATGGCATCGCGCATCGAGTCGATCCAATCGTAGGCGCCTTCCAGGGCGTTTTCGCACCACTGAGTATAGTCGCCATTGATGAAGTCGAAGCGCTCGCAGTAGTCGAGTTGCTGCATGGTATTGTCAAGCCAGGTCTCGCCGCGTTCCAGCATGCGTTCGAGCAGGAATACATCGTTGACGCCGCTTACCTGGAGCCGTACCAGGGTCGCGAGGGCGATGGGTGATGGGTGTGTCTGCTGCATCAGCGCGATATTTTCTGCGATGCGCTGTTGTAGCTCTGCGACCTGGACCTGGATGGCCGCCATCTGCTGTCGGGTATGCCAGAGCTGGTAGCCGGCATAGAACTGCTCTACATCCTGGGGGGTGAGCCTGGTATAAAGCTGCTTCAAGGCTTCAGGGAACTCCAAACCGGGTATTTCATTCATGAGAGGCATCCTCCGGCGGTGTCTGTGGATGCGGGGGGATGCGCCCCCAACGTTCTAACCAGCGCTGCACCAGGCGGTTTGTGCGAATGGCCTCCTGGTCGATGGGACCCACGCGGCGATTCTGGCCAGAAGAGACGCTGATATTATGTAACCAGGGGGGCAGCATGACAGGTGTATCGGCCGGCTCGCTGAGTTGATACATTTGCCCGTGTTCATCGGCGAAGAACGACGACATATCTTCAGGTAGAAGATCCATGCTCTGATGAGGCCCTGTTTGCTGGGGAGCATCCTCCGGTGACAGAGATTCTGATATATCTTGCGAGACAAAATTGGGTAGGCTGCTCCAGGCAAAGAGCGCGGGCGAAATTGTTTGACCCGCTTCATCTGTGGCTGCGCCGTTCGTTGTGCCGTTCATAGAGGGAGCGGGCCAGACCGCGGAACCCTCGCCGGGCGAGGCGCTCAGGATTGTGGGGGGTAGTGATAAGGGCTGTGCATCTGGGGATGAGATCGCTTCCTGGTTGTTCCCAGGCTCTTCCAGGAGGCCCTGTGTAAGAGCCTGGATAAGTTGATTGTCCGCCTGGGGAATAGCATGTTCCAGGAGGCGTGCGCGTTCCTGGAGCGTGGCTAACTCCGCTTCCAGTGCTTCTAATTGTGCCTGTAGGCTCTGGTTGATCTCTTGATAGAGCAACCACTGCTGGTATTGACCCATAAAATTGTCCCACTTGCAACTACCGTTTGCATCGCATACAGCAACATGTGGCAAAAGTATACTCTGTGCGCCTTAAAGGGGCAAGTCGATACACAACGATACGCCAATTGTACTATGGTTCTGCGTTCCCTGTCTCTCTTGCTGATTGTACTACCTTTGCCAAATTGCGACAAGTGACAAGTCATCAAGTCCAGGGCTATTGAAAAATCGCCCGACCTTCGTAGTGCTCTGTCAAGGTTCATGGCACGGGTGAGATGGCCCCAACCCGCGTAGGGATTCGGCTTGCCGCATCCGTGTCCCGCCCTTGCTTGCGAGGGCGGGAGAGGCCGGCCAGGCCCAAGGGCCTGCCTCACGGATGCGGCAAGCCGGATCCCTACGCGAAATGGGGAAGCGCCCCACTATTCCGTGCAATGAAGTTTGACAGAGCAGTAGATGCGCGATTTATCGCGCATCTACGAAGGTTCAATAGCCCTGCATCAGGTCAGACCTTCGCGTTCCATAGCGGTATTATGGGAGATGCGCAGCAGGATACCGATAATGATATAGTTCGCGATGACCGAGCTGCCGCCGTAGCTCAGAAAAGGCAGCGGGATGCCGGTCAGGGGGAAGAACTTCATATTGCCGGCGATGATGATGATGCTTTGAATGGCGAAGATGGAGGTCAGGCCGGCGGCCAGCATTTGCGTGAAGGGGCTGCTGGCCTCGATGGCGATGCGGTAGCCGCGATAGACGATGAGCAGGTAGATACCGATAATGCCGAACAGGCCAGCCAGACCCAATTCTTCGCCGAATGCCGTGAAGACCATATCAGATTGCGCCACCGGCACGAAGGTCGGGTGACCAAGCCCAAGTCCAGCGCCAATGATACCACCGCTGGAGAGAGCAATCAGGCCCTGGACTATCTGTAGTCCGGTGTTCTGTGCGAATTCAACCTGGGTCGCGGTCCATTGCTGCCAGTTCACAACATCGAACGGCACAACGGCGAAGCGCGCGCGCACGTAGCCAAAGAGCGTGTACCCCACGAAAGCCAGCGCGGCAAAGACCAGCATGCCAACAATCACATAGGAGAATTTGTTGCTGCCCAGGTAGATCATGCACATGAAGAGACCGTAGATCAGCAGGGCCAGGCCGAGTTCGCGCACGACCAGGAAGAGCAACAGCGAGATGCCCAGCATGGTGAAGATGGGACCGAGCTGGCGCAGTGGCGGCAGGCGGAACGAGCCGAAACGCGGTCCCCGGCCGGCCAGGATATCACGGTTCTCGCTGAGGTAGGCCGCGAAAAAGATCACGATACAGATTTTCAGGAGTTCGGAGGGCTGCAACTGGAAAAAGCCCAGCTTCAACTGGTCGTGTGTGGGACTATTGAGGTCCTTGACGCGCAACGTATTGCCCAGCGTAATGCCCACCAGGAGGATGCCCAGGATGGCCCAGGTATACTTGTAGCGTTCGAGCCAGTTCATCTTGCGCAGTCCGAAGAGCGTGGCAATACACACAATGATGCCGACCATCACCCAGACCAGTTGTTTGGTGCCCAGTGTTGGGTCGGGGAAGGGGAGGTTGGGTCCGATGCGCAGGGCCATGATCACGCCAAGCCCACTCATCAGCCCAACGAGCGGTAGCAGTACCTGGTCCACTTTAGGGAAAAAGAAACTGAAGAGCATATTCACGAGCACAAAGAGGATGATCAGGCCCAGGACGGGAATAAGTCCCTGGATCGTGGGCAGGTTATGGCCGGTGAGGGACGAGGTCTTATCCCTGGTGGCAAGCAGCACCTGTGTCATGCCGATCAGCAGGATGAGGCTGGGGATGATAAAGAGGCTCAGTTCTTTCCAACGATAGCGCCGGAATCTGCCAGGAGATTGACTTGCCATATGTACACCTCTATCTAGTCTGTGTCGAAACTGCGTTTCACTGGGTCAACTTAAAGCGAATAAAGCCAACCTGCACAATATCGCCGACTTTCGCGGGGATAGCCTCGCGCGCAGGCACATTGTTCAGGTATGTGCCATTGGTGCTCCCCGCGTCCTGCACGTACCAGGAGCCATTGCGGAACCAGAGCCGCGTGTGCTCGGCCGAGATGAAGCTATCGGGAAGTTGGATCGTATTGGTAGGGCCGCGCCCGATCGTAGTGTCGGGCGCCAGGTCGAAACGTGTGCCGGGCTGGAGGCTGCTGGGACCGCTATCCACCACAATGAGGTGGCCGATGACGGGCGGGAGCCGGCTGCCGGCATCCGCGCTGGCGGCTGTCGCTTTGCGCAGGTCGCGTGTAATCGCGATCACTACCTGCATCAGAAAGAGGTAGAGAAGTACGATTAATAATAGCTTTAAGATCAGTAAAAAGACATCAAGTGACATAAGTTGGTGTCCCTACCTTCGCTCGAAGTAGAAATCGTAGCTGCCGATAGTAAAGCGGTCGCCGGCGCGCAGACCATGCTGGCGGATGCCGGGTGTGCCGTTGACGGTAATACCGTTGGTACTTCCCAGATCAAAGATCGCGAATTGCCCGTTTGGCTGGTATTTAATTTGAGCATGATAGCGCGAGACGCGTTTGTCCTCAACGATAATATCATTGCTAAGCTGGCGGCCGATATTGATAACCGGTTTTTCGATGCGATACACCTGTTGGCCAGAGGGTGGCACGCGGATAGTCAGCCAGGCCTGCGGCATAGGTGGTGTGATCTGCGTCTGCGCGGCCAGGGGCAGGCTGGGATTGCTGTGCTGGCCGCTCATAGCGCCACCCATGGACGGTACCCCTGGTTGCACGGGATTCAGCGCGGGAATACCGGGCAATTGTTGTCCTGCCGGTAACTGCGCGCGTAGCTGCGCCAACTGCTCGGCGCTCAAGGCCTGGGTAGCCATGAAGCCGCCATCGCCGCTGTTGTCCTGGCCCATGTGCTGGCGATCAACCAGGCCCGCTTCAATGCGCGCAACACCGGGGCGCAGGCTGCTATCCGAATGCATGCGCAGGACGGGTATGGTCTTGAGAGTATAGTGCCGCTGGCGCGCTACATTTACCAGGTTATCCTGCCACTCTTTTACCAGAATAGTCTGGCTTGGCGCCAGGCGTTGATGGTCTTTGATGCTCAGGTAGATGTCATAGACATTGGGGGCCAGCGGGCGACCCACTCCTTGAAGCAGGTTATCCTCCATCGACCGTTCCAGCTTACGAGCCAGTTCTACCGGCTCCAGCTTTGATGGAAAGATGAACGCAAATGGCCCCTCCACAACACGTTGCATAAAAGACTCGAATTTTGAGAGTGGATTCTGGCGAGTTTTCACCTGCTCACGCTCCCTACTTTAAAATTTGACGTGCCTGCTGCACATCATGTGTAAGCTGGGCCTTGAGCGCCTCAATGCCTGGAAAGCGTTGCTCGCCACGCAAGCGCTCAATGAAGTCTAGCGTAATACGTTTCTCATAGAGATCGAGATCAACATCCAGCAAATGCGCCTCTACCAGGCGCGTCTGCCCCTGGAAGGTTGGTCGCACACCAATATTCACTGCACTATTATAGACGCGAGAACTTGAGCTAGAGTCACTCACTGCTGAGTCCTGCTCGATACACACGCGGGCCGCGTAGACGCCGTCTGCCGGCAGCAGCTTATGTGGATCGGGTAGCAGGTTAGCCGTGGGAAAGCCGAGCTGTCGTCCGCGGTGGTCACCATGCACGACGATGCCGGAGGCCGTCACAGGGTGACCGAGCAGGTCGCTGGCCTCGATGATCTCTCCCTCGCTCACCAGCGCGCGAATGCGCGTGCTGCTGATGCGACTGCGCTTGATCTCCTCCAGCGGAATGGCGTAGACATCGATGGAGTGCTCCTGCCCGTAGCGTTGCAGGAACGTCACGTCGCCCATCCGGTTGTGACCCAGACTAAAGTTCGCGCCTACTACCAGGCCTTTCATCGTAAAATGTGTATATAGGTGGTCCATGAACTCTTCGGCGCTCATAGCAGCAACCTGCGAAGTAAAGCGGATCACAATGCTATCGGCGATCCCGGCGTAGCGCTTGGCCAGAGCTAGTTTCTCTTCGAGCGTGGTCAGGTAGCGCAGATCGATATCTGGCCTCACCACCATCAAGGTATGTGGCTCAAAGGTCACCAGTACCGGCCTACACTGCAACTCCTGTGCCATAGCAGAGAGTTTGTGCATCAGGCGCTGGTGTCCTTTATGGATGCCATCGAAGTTCCCGATGGTGATCGCGATTGGCTCGTCAGGCGCTAGCGTTGTTATATATTCCATATTGTTTTGCCCAGGTAACCCGTCATATGGGTAGCCTTTACTGTGTTACCCAATTAAGGGACGTTTTAGGGTATAGTACCACCTTTTTAAACGGTCATAAATGGCCCTTCTCAAGGATATACCTATATGCTAAAAAACGCAATCCGTCCTATGCCTTGCGCCGTTTGCCGCCCACGGATGCGGCAAGCCGAATCCCTACGTGGACGGGGGGAGCGCCTCACGCGGAATCTTCTGCGAACACTTTACGGGGCTTCCACCCTTGTTGCCCGGCATCCCACTCGGCGATGGCCAGAAAGCGGCCTGTGGGGTCATACACCCGCACCAGAGGCGCCATTTCGGGCTGAGCGATTTGCGTCTCGCCGCTGAAGAGATTGCCGTGGAGCGCGCGCTCGGTATTTGTGGCGTCAAGTTGGATCACCGGATACGCCTGGAGCGCGCTATCTGGCGCGTGCAGGTATTGCGCGACGGTCTCTGTAGCAACGGCCCCGGCGAGCTGCTCAAGGGAGATGCTGTCCGCTAAGAAAAACGGGCCGCTGCGCGTGCGAATCAGGTTTGCCAGGTGTGCGCCGCAGCCCAGGACCTCGCCGAGATCATAGGCCAGCGAGCGAATATAGGTGCCTTTGCTGCACTCGATCGTCAGCGTCAGGCGTGGTGGGCTCCAGGCGACAATTTCAAGCTGATAGATCACGATAGGGCGAGGTTCTAGAGAGAGTTCCGCTCCGGCGCGCGCCAGTTTATAGGCTGGCTGGCCCTGGAGCTTGATCGCTGAATAGCTGGGGGGCACCTGCAATTGGGGACCGCTAAAGCGCGGCAGCGCCTCTTCGATCGCAGGCAGCGTCAGGTCCTGGGTGCTGGAGGTGCGCACAACGCGGCCCTCGCGGTCGTAGGTATCGGTCACCACTCCAAAAATAATCTCGGCCTGATAGGCCTTGCCGCTCTCGCTGAGATACTCCGCCACGCGCGTTGCCTGGCCGACACATATGGGTAGTACGCCACTGGCGGCTGGATCAAGGGTGCCAGCGTGGCCCACGCGGCGCATCTTCAGAATCTTGCGTATTTTTGCCACCACATCGTGCGAGGTCATGTCGATGGCTTTGTGGATATTGAAGATGCCATCCATCTATTGCGTGTCCATCAGGATCTGCTCCAGCCTGGACACAACCAGCGTGGTAGCCTCCGCGATAGGCATGGGGAGCATCACACCGGCTGCGCGCTCGTGGCCGCCGCCCTGACCCAGGCTCTGGCAGATAGCAGCGGCATTGTACGGCGCGGCGCAGCGCAGGCTCAGGCGCGTGATCGCGGGATCATCGTAGCTTTTAAAGAAAGCCCCCATCTCCACCCCTTCGATATCGCGCAGCATCCCCGAAAAGTTATCATCCATCTCCGCCGTGGCGCCGGCAGCCGCGAGCGTCTCCGTTGTGGCCTGCGACCAGAGCAGGCGGCCGTTCGCGACGCTCTGCGCATTGAGCAGCACCATAGCCCGGAAGCGTTCTTGCGGCAGGGGCCGGGTGCGATAGAGCGGTTGGACCACCGTCTCAGGGATAGCGCCAGCGCGCAGCAGGACGGCCGCGGCCTCCAGCGTGCGCGGCGTCGTATTCGTGAACTGGAACGAACTGGTATCGGTGATCACGCCTGTGAGCAGGCACAGGGCGGCATCCCGGCTGAGCGGTAAATGGGCCTGCTGCTGGAAAAGCACCAGCAACTCGGCGGTGGCGGCGGCGCCCGCATCGATGATGTTCACCTGGCCGCAGCCCGCGCTGCTGATGTGGTGATCGATATTGAGAATCGGGATAGTATCCAGGAGCGCGCGATGCTGCTCGTACAGAGGCCCGAAGCGCGACATCTCTCCGGCATCGAGGGCAATGATCAGGTCGAAGTGTTCAGCGCCCGGCGTCTGTCGCAGCATCTCCAGGCCCGGCAAGAACGCCAGAGTGCCGGGAGCCGGATCGGCGCACATGGGGACGCAGGTCTTGCCGGTCTCCTGTAAGATATGCGCCAGTCCGAGAGCGGAGCCAATGCAATCGCCATCGGGATGCTCGTGGGCCAGCAGGGCGATGCGCTGAGCCGGCTCGATCAGCGCCAGCGCCTGCTGGACGAGGGCCGGATCAAGTTGCTGCTCAAGGGTAGTGTTGCCTGGGCGAGGCAGGCTGCCGGCCTTACGGTTGCTCATCTGGTTGCTCATCGTGCTTACTTTCTTGTTCAACCTGATGGATCAATTCAAGGACATGGGCGCCCTTGGCGATAGACGTATCGAGCTTAAAGGCCAGTTCCGGAGTATGACGCAAGACGATGCGACTCGCCAGTTCATGACGCAGGAAGCCGGTGGCGTGCTTGAGGGCCGCCATCGTACTCTTCTGCTCCTCCGGTTCACCCATCACGCTCACGAAGATCTTGGCGTGGCCAAGGTCGCCGCTCACCTCAACATGGGTGATACTCGCAAAGCCGATGCGTGGGTCTTTCATGCGGGTATGCAGCAGGTCGCTCAGCTCTGTAGCGATCAGTTCGCCGAGCTTCTCCTGCCGGTGTGAATGTGTCATCTCTGTATGTTCCTTTCGGAACGGCTCGCTTGCCGGTCGGCTATGCGAATGTTATCCGCTCGTTTTGTTACAGGGCATCGCAAAAGTCACTCCCCCTTCGTAGCTGCGTGATTTATCACGCGTGGGCTACCATGAAGTCGGGCCAGCCCACGTGTGATAAATCACGCAGCTACGAAGGACGAAGAACTTTTGAGAAGTTCTGGTTTTTGTTAGACCTTCTCCTGGGCAAATGTCTCGATGATATCGCCGACCTCGTATTCGTTGAAATCTTCGAGGACGATGCCGCACTCGTAGCCGGTGAGGACTTCGCGCACATCGTCTTTGCCGCGTCGCAGGGAAGCGACCTTGCCGGTGTAGACCTTCGTGCCTTTGCGCTCGATGCGCGCCTGCGAGGCGCGGGTGATTTTGCCGTCCGTGATTCTGCAACCGGCGATCACCAGGGTTTTGCCGGCCTTAAACACCTGAACCACCTCGGCATGGCCTTCCAGCACCTCGCGATAGGTTGGTTCAAGCATGCCAGTGAGGGCGGCCTGGATATCGTCGGTCAACTGGTAGATAACATTGTAGTAGCGAATATCCACGCGCTCTTTCTGCGCCTCGCGCAGGGCGGCACCGTCGGCTTTGACATTAAAGCCAATGATGATCGCCCCCGAGGCGGCTGCCAGGTGGACATCGGTCTCGCTGATATTGCCGATGCCTTCATGGATCAGGCGCACCTTGATATTCTCTTCGCCCAGTTTTGACAGAGCGTTTTTAATGGCCTCGGCAGACCCCTGCACATCGCACTTCAGCACGAGGTCCAGTTCCTTGACCTTGCCCTCCTGCATCTGCATATACAGGCTATCCAGGCTTACCTGACCGAGCGGGCTGATATCGACGCGGCGCTGCTCCGCCACCTTGGCGGCGGTCTGCTTGGCAGTGCGCTCGTCGGCGACAACCTCAAGGCGGTCGCCAGCCCTCGGCACTTCCGATAGACCCAGCAGGCTCACGGGCGTGCTGGGTGGGGCCTTCTGGATACGTTTGCCGCGGTCGTTAAACATCGCGCGTACCTTGCCAGCGAGGGCGCCGACGAGGATATTATCGCCCATCTTGAGCGTGCCCTCTTGAATAAGCACTGTCGCGGTAGGGCCGGTGCTCTTCTCCAGTTTGGCCTCAATGATGGTCCCCAGCGCCGGGCGCGTGGGATTGGCCTTGATATCCTGGATCTCGGCCACCAGTAGGATCATCTCCAGCAACTCATCAATGCCGGTGCCTCTGCGCGCCGAGACCGGCACGCAGATGTACTCGCCGCCGTACTCTTCGATGACGATGCCGATATCGGCGAGTTGTTGTTTGACATAATCAGGATTGGCATTTATTTTATCGATCTTATTGAGCGCGATAATAATGGGTACGCCGGCCGCTTTGGCATGGTCGATAGCCTCGCGTGTCTGCGGCATCACGCCGTCGTCGGCGGCCACCACAATGATGGCGATATGCGTGACCTGGGCGCCGCGTGCGCGCATGGCGGTAAAGGCCTCGTGACCGGGCGTATCGAGGAACGTGATCTTCTTGCCATTGACCTCGACCTGGTAGGCGCCGATATGTTGCGTGATGCCACCGGCCTCGCCTGCGGCCACCTTTGTTTTGCGAATGGTATCAAGCAGCGACGTTTTGCCATGGTCAACATGACCCATGATCGTCACCACGGGTGGGATCGTTACCAGATCTTTATCGACTGGCGGCTGCTCCCCCTCGACGGCCTCCACAGCAACAGGCTCTTTGCCACGCTGGACGGCGGGCGCCACAGTGACGGCGCTCAGACTTGGCTCGAAGCTCATCTCTTTGGCGAGCAGGGCGGCCTGTTCGTAGTTCACAACCTGGTTGATACTAGCAAAGGTACCCTGTTTAATGAGGCGCATGATGGTCTCATTGGCGCTCATGTGCAGCAACTCCGCCAGGTCCTTTACCACGATCTGTGGTGGTATCGAGACGGGGCCAGTTGGCTTCTCTTTGACAACGGCCGCGCGGCGTTCGTGCGAGCGCTGCGATGAGCCGGTACGCGAGCCGCCGCCTGGGCGACCGTGAGCGGGGCGGCCACCTTTCGCCGGAGGACGACCCGCGCCAGGTCCCGAAGGTCGTCCGGCGCCAGGTCCCGAAGGTCGTCCCGCACCTGGCCCCGAAGGTCGTCCGGCGCCTGGCGCCGGGCTGCCTGGCCGGGCGGGCGGACGGTTGGCGTTCCCAGGATGCGTGGTATGCTGCGGATACGGTGTACGCTGCCCGCCTGGGCCGCTGCCACCGGCGGGACGCTGCGGGTATGTTGTGCTGGCGCCAGAGCCA
>JALYTT010000091.1 GCA_030854145.1 Chloroflexota bacterium
CAACCAAGAGATGCTTTACGATTGTTGCTTGGCAAGCTTTCAAGGCAAAACGGGTAAACTAAAAAGCCCTGAGGAGATCCTTCTCTTGCTTGACATGGATCAATCGCCCGCTGAAGTCATTGCCTTCTATACACAGCAAATGCAAGCCAGAGGATGGTATGAACCCGACATCCTGCGAAGGCAAAGACACCATCAGGAGGCCGGGTTCATACTCATGAACCCGGCGCAGTATCGTGCTTCCCACATAACCTTTTGTAAGGGCCAGCGTGGCCCCACATTACTGGTGTCTGCTTCTAGAGGACAGGAAGAAAGCGAGAGAACGCAGGTCAGGCTGAATCTTGATACCAGGAGTCATGGCTCTCCTTGTATGCACTCATCCGAAATCTTTATGGGTGTACGTGCCCTTATTCCCCCCTTAGAGCCGCCGTTTGGCGGACGCCAGTGGGGAGGTGGTGGTGGAAGCGACTCGGAGAGTGCAAGTACTTCTGCAACCCTGGATGTAGAGCATAAGACGACTCTTCCTCTACTTGCAGCCCACTATACGCGTCAACTCGAACACGCTGGCTGGCAACGTACAGGTGAAGGAAGCACGGAACTACTGGCCTGGTCCACCTGGGAACTCCGCGATACGCAGAACGAACGCTGGATGGGCGTGTTTACATTGCTTGAGGTCCCTGGAATGGAGCAAAAGTATTCTCTACAGATGAATATTCATTGGGTTGGGGATAAAGCTTCATATCCTTAGCACGCAATTCGCCTTTAGCTGTACGTTCCTGTTCCGTTGTTCCTTAGAGGCCAGTTAGCAGCGTATCCAGAATGTTACGTGTGAAGGGCCGAAAATCGGCGTCCTGAGTGGTCTCTATCATCAGGAGCGCATTGCGCTCCTGATGATAGAGACCACTCAGAGGCTCCACTGTATTTGCAACAAGTCACTCCGCACCTGGAATCCCTGCTCGGCGAAGACTTTCGCAGTATGCTTTCCGTCCCCTCAAGATCCTTATAGATCCTCACCTCATACTTCCTGTGAGTTTTAGCCAGAACCTTGCGTATTACCGTATAGGGTATCTTTCATCCGAGACATGATGAAGGAGAACCTATTCAGCAGAAGAAACGTTGTATTTTGTTTGGTAGCGCAAGGAGGGCTGTTTTATCTATGCGTAGAATTTCAGGACGCATCATGACGCTGGCAATGGGGCTATCCCTATTGCTAGCGATCCTCGCATCCTGTGGTGCAGGCACCACGGGTGGCGGGAATACCGGGAATGGTACCCCGACCGGAAGTACCATCATTAAAGTTGCCAGTGATTTCCCTGTCTCGGGCAAGGATACAAGTAGCGGCAAGCCGGCCGAAAACGGCGCGCACATGGCGGTCGATGAGGCCAATGCGAGCAACGCGGTCCCTGGCTACAAGCTCGTCTTTGTGCCCAAAGATGATGTGGGGCCCTCCGGCCTGCACGACCCGAGCGTTGGGCAGCAGCTCGTCAGAGGACTGATCGGTGATGCCCTGGTCGCAGGTATTGTTGGCCCGTTCAACAGCAGCGTGGCCAAGGCAGAGATGCCAATTACCAACAAGGCTCCCATCGCTCAGATCAGCCCGGCCAACACCAACACCTGCCTCACGCAGGAAGGTGCCGACAAACAGTGCGGCGGCGCGAACGATATCGTGTCTACAGTGCGTCCGACTGGCAAAGTCACCTACTTCCGTATCGCGACAACCGACAGCCACCAGGGGCCAGCCTTAGCTGATTGGATCACCCAGAACTTCCCTGGCAAATACAAGTCGGTCTACGTGATTGACGACGCTGAGACCTACGGTATTGGTATCGCTGATACGTTCCAGGCCCAGTGGACAAAACTCGGTTTGACAGTCCTTGGCCGCAGCAGTGAGCCGAGCACAACCACCTCGTATGTCTCACTGCTCACTCAGATCGCCTCCAAGCATCCCGATCTGATCTACTTCGGTGGCCTCGACTCGACGGGCGGTATCCTGATTCGCCAGCAGATGAGCCAGGTTCCCTCTCTGAAGGGTATCACGTTTGCCGGCGGTGATGGTCTCGTCACGCCGACCTTTGCCTCGACGGTGGGTAAACCTTCTGCCCCGGTCTTCGCGACCGTTGCGGTCGTCGATACCACGGTCAGCTCGGAGGCCGCGAGCTTCCGTCAGAAGTACTCGCAAACCTATTCCTCGCTGAACGTCTACAGCGCGGCAGCCTATGACTGCATGAAGATCTTGATCAATGCCATCGGGGTAGCCATTAAGAACGGCGCGAAGGTGCCGGCGGATTCAAACGACGGTGCCACCGCGAAGACCTTCCGTCAGGCGGTCATCGATGCCATTGCCAAGACCGATTATAACGGCGTTACCGGTCATCACACCTTTGACCAGAACGGTGATACCACCAACCGCTTCATCTCGGTCTATAGCCTTGATCTGAATGCACAGGGCAAGCCAGACTGGCTTTATAAAAAAGGCGTCACCGAGTAATGCGTCGTGCGCGTTCACTGGCAGGTGGGAGCCTTTCTCGCTCTAGCTGAACGTGTATAGGGAGCAATTGATGCATGCGCACTGCATGTCCCAATTGCTCCCTTTTTGCTATTTCATTCAAGCCTCGCCTGGTGTATAATCTGCTCACAAATTATTGCTATTTTGCGGGAAGGTGGATGCTAAGGATGACACTGGTCTTACAAGAGTTGATCGTCGGCCTCACCGTTGGAGCTGTGTACTCGCTTATCGCCCTGGGCTATACGATGGTCTATGGTATCATCGAACTCATTAATTTTGCCCACGGCGATATCTTTATGATCGGCACCTTTGTAGCGCTCACGATGCTAGCCATTCTGGGTGTGACGCCAGGGCAGCACCTCACAGGCTTGAGCTTAATAGGCGTGCTCATTCTGGTGGGGGTTGTATCGCTGCTCGTCTGCGCGGTGTTGGGAGTGGTTATTGAACGTGTGGCCTATCGCCCCCTGCGCAACGCGCCGCGCCTGGCCCCTTTGATCTCCGCCATTGGGGTCTCACTGATCCTGGAGGATGTTGGCAAACTCTGGAAAGGCGTCACCTTCGTCGTCTTCCCCCAGTTCTTTCCCGACATCAGCGTCAATATTGGCCCATTGAACATCAGCGCGGTGAACATTATGGTGCTTTGTGTCTCGCTCGCGCTTATGGCGGCCTTGCAAATACTGGTCACGAGGACGCGGATCGGGCGAGCCATGCGTGCCGTGGCGCAGGACCGCGAGGCGGCCGCCCTGATGGGGGTAAACGTCGACCGCATTATCGCGGTGACCTTCTTTATTGGGGCTGGACTCGCGGGTGTCGCCGGTTTCATCTATGGGTTGCAGGCTGGCAGCACGGCCTTCTATCTCGGCTACCAACTTGGTCTGATCGCCTTCACCGCTGCCGTGCTTGGCGGCATCGGGAACCTGGTGGGTGCCATGTTAGGGGGAGTGCTCATCGGCATTGTGGAGGCATTGGCGGCACTGATCCCCGACTCGAATTCCAATGGCTGGGGCCTGCCTCATGGTGGGAGCGCCTGGCATGAAGCGGTGATCTTTGCGATCCTCATCTTGATTCTGGTATTCCGGCCATCTGGTCTGCTGGGTCAGCGCGTCCCTGAAAAGGTGTAAAGATGAAGATAGATGTTCGCTCCTGTCATATCATCCTGTCGGAAGTGAGGTGATGCCGGTATGTCTGCATTGATACACCCCAGCACGCGTGTTCCTACCCCTGGGACGCGCATGCTGTTGATCAAATGGATCGTGGCCCTGATCGTCCCGTTAGCCGTGTTTACCTTCTGGGGAGGCGAAGCCATTGTGAATACAGTGCTTGCTCCTCAGGCCGCTGGTTCTGGTATCCCGACGGATAGTCCCTCGCTGGCCGTCGGCGCCGTATTTACGCTCATTTTCTACCTGACAGTCTTCACTCTCGCCGGCTACCTGGTCGCGGCGGATACCGGCCGGCGCGGCATGTTCGAGGTGTGGATCGATATCGTCATCTTTACGGTTGTTCCGTTGCTGCTGGTGATCCTCACGAACCTGGTGATTGGTCTGGCCCTCTGCGCCATCGTCTGGCCCGTCTACTTCTTTGTGCGCCGCCTCATACGCAAAAGACAGCACTATGTGCCCCCTTCCCCACTGGACACCCTGACTCCACTGGATACGGAGCAACGCACGCTCTTACGGCGGCGAGCCATCGCGGGGAGCGTGGGACTGACAAGCGTCTTCGCGGTGGTGACCTTGATTGCCGATGTGATCTACTTCTTTCTCGGTAGCCTGCAACCAACATACCTGCTTATCTGGGTGGCGGTCCGAACGCTGCTCCTGCCTGTCCTGGGCTATTTCCTGGGACGCCTGGCAGGCCGGCTCGCTGTTCGCCGCACTCTTGGCGCGCAGACCGCTGGCAATGGCATATCGTCCAATGGCGGTCGTAAGGGGAGTGAGAAGCGTCACGAGTTAGAGGTCCTTTCAGAGACGCGGGCGCGTGAGGAGGCCAGAGACCTGGTGCCCAACGACCTGCCCCTGCAAAGTAGAGGTGCGCAGCGTTTCTACCTGCTCTTGCTTGGCGCCTTCGTGCTCTTTTACCCGGTCCTTGATCCCTTCTTATTCGGCTCAGGGACCGACGGCCGCCTGTCCGGCTATGGAGATGCGGGCTACTACGTGATCCTGGCGCTGGGCCTCAACATCGTGGTCGGCTTCGCGGGACTGCTGGACCTGGGCTATGTGGCTTTCTTTGCGATTGGAGCCTATTCCTGGGCGATCGTTGGCTCGCCCCAGCTTGGGCGTTTAATCGGGGTTCAAATCGATCCGAACCTGTGGCCCTGGCTCTTCTGGCCGATGCTGCTGGGATCTGCCCTGATCGCAGCCTTGTGGGGCGTGGTTCTGGGCGCGCCGACGCTGCGCCTGCGGGGTGACTACCTGGCAATTGTCACGCTCGGTTTCGGTGAGATCATTCCAATTGTCTTTACTGAGATGGATAAGTACACCAACGGGCCCAATGGCCTTGTCAACGTGAGCGCTCCAGGGTTCCCCGGTGTCGACTGGTCCACTTCAATCCCGTTCTACTATCTGATCCTGGCTCTGATTGTGCTGGTGATCTTTGCAAATATTCGCCTGCGCGATTCGCGTCTGGGGCGCGCCTGGATCGCCATCCGCGAGGATGAGGTTGCGGCGGCGTCGTCGGGGATCAACCTTGTCAATACGAAGCTGTTTGCCTTCGGTGCCGGGGCCTTCTTTTCAGGGGTGGCAGGCGCATATCACTCGGCCAAGCTCGGAGGTATCTCCTCTGATGCCTTTAGCTTTGGCGATTCGGTGCTCTACCTGTCTATGGTGGTGATCGGCGGCCTGGGAAGTATTCCCGGTGTCATCGTCGGCGCATTGGCGGTCTACGCGCTCAACCAATTTGTCGTGGCGCAGCTTGATACCATCGGTACCGATCCCGGCAGCTTCCTGCACCCGATCTATACCGTGATTACCAACCTGATCCCTGGCTTCACCTTCGGCAATATCCGTAACCTGATCTTTGGCGTGATTCTTGTGTCGATTATGATCTTCCGTCCCGAAGGCTTGATTCCCAGCGCACGCAGGCGGCGCGAACTGCATCATTCGACAGAGGATGGCGTTGAGATGGGTGCCCTGGATGTGATACCGGGAGCACCAGGATTTGAAACTGAAGTGGGGGTTGACCAGTTATGAGCGGCATGCGAGCCAGGAGTAAGCTATGAGTAGTACACATGGAGAGACGCCCCTGCTGGCTGTGAGCCAGGTCACCAAGAACTTTGGTGGCCTGGCGGCAGTGCAGGATGTTGATTTGCAGATCTGGCCCAGAGAGATCATCAGCGTCATCGGTCCCAACGGTGCCGGAAAAACGACGCTCTTTAATCTGATCACCGGCATCTATCGCCCGACCTCGGGAGCCATCCACCTGGAGGGCCGGCCACTGGCTAAGCTCAGTCCCGACCAGGTCGTCAAGCGAGGCATCACGCGCACCTTCCAGAATATCCGCCTCTTCAATAATATGACCGTGCTGGAGAATGTGCTGGTAGGGCAGCATACACAGCTCAAAGCCAATGTGCTTGGCTCACTCTTCCGCACCCCCGGAGTTGTCCACGAGGAGGCTGATGCCCGCAAGCGTGCGATTGAGTTACTGAGCTTTTTCGGCAACGAACTGGTTGACCGGCAGGAAGAGTATGTCATCAATCTCTCGTACGCGGCTCGACGACGAGTGGAGGTCGCGCGTGCCCTGGCCGCCAAACCCAAGCTGCTCCTGTTGGATGAACCTACCGCCGGGATGAACGAGTTCGAGACGTTGGAGGCGGTGGGATACGTGCGCCGGTTGCGCGATGAACTGGGCCTGACCATTCTCTTGATCGAGCATAAACTGGCGGTGACGATGGGCATGTCCGATCGCATCGCAGTCCTGGACTATGGCCGCAAGATCGCAGAGGGTTTGCCGGAGGAGGTGCGCCGCAACGAGAAGGTCATCGAAGCCTACCTGGGAAAGGCCGCCGCCGCTCATCAGCAGGAGACGGCAGATCAACAACAAGAGACTTCAACCGAGATGTAAGGGCGTTCCCTTGCGGGCGCCTGTTGGGCTCCCTTGTGAGTGTCCTGGCAGAAAGCAGAGGATTGCATTGTAATGGAATCAATGTTAGCGCTGAGAAATGTAAATACGTTCTATGGTCCCAGCCAGGTGCTGCATGATATCTCACTGGAAGTGCGCCAGGGCGAAATCGTCTGTTTGTTGGGAGCAAACGCGGCCGGGAAGACGACGACGATGAAGACGATCTTTGGCCTGGTTCACCCGCGTGCTGGCTCCGTCGTTTTTGAAGAGCAGGCTATTGAACACAAGCTGCCAGGCGATATTGTGCGTATGGGCCTGGCCCTGGTCCCCGAGGCGCGGCGCATCTTTCCGCGTATGACCGTGCTGGAGAACCTGGAAATGGGGGCATTTATTCGCAATAACCGCTCAGAGATCAGGGCAGATATCGATCATGTCTGTCAGATCTTTCCCCGCATCAAAGAGCGCTTAAAGCAGATCGCAGGCACCATGTCCGGCGGCGAGCAGCAGATGCTGGCCATGGGGCGCGCGCTGATGTCTCGACCGCGCCTGATGTGCATGGATGAGCCTTCGATGGGACTCTCGCCTATTCTGGTTGAGACGGTCTTCAGCACGATTTTGCGTATCCGGCAGGAGGGTGTGACTATCTTTCTCGTGGAGCAAAACGCCTCGATGGCTCTGAGCCTGGCGGATCGTGGCTATGTCCTGCAGACCGGCAGAGTTGTCCTGACCGATACCGCGGCCAACCTGCTGACCAACGATCTTGTGCGCCAGGCCTATCTCGGCGGTGCCTGAGGGCTGAGCCTGGTTTTCTCTTTCGAAAGAGAAAACCAGGCAATTTATGCCTTCTCTTTGCTGTCAAGTTGTCGATGCAGCACTTCGATACGCTGGATCACCTCTGCCAGGGTGCTGACTCCCAGGTCCTCCATGTCCTCACGCACTGTTTCCAGGATCTCAAGTTGCTCCATGATGCTATATTCATCAGCGTTTATGGCTAGCTCTGCCCCAGAGAAATCATCTTTTCTGTCCATAGACAGCGTCCTCTCCTCTCATAGACAATTCAATACAGAAACGAGGTATTTGCATCTTCATAGGTCCAGCCAGCCTGGGTATCGTTGCCGGTATCGACGACAGACGGGGGGCCGGTAGACTGGCCCTGGTCATCAAGCGAGACCATGTAGAGTCCCCTTCCGGAACTCAATGGCCGCCCCTGCCACTGCAAGCGCTGGCGTGTCATGAAGAGCACCTGGCGGCTATCGGCGGACCAGGGACTGTTGAGCGCCGGTTGCAGCAGCGCGGAGACAGCAGGCTGGGCAGGCACGGTATGTGCCGGTCCTGGCGAAGAGGTATCGCTGAGGAGGATACGCGATTGTTTACTGGCGATGGATGCAAGTATCAAGGTATGCAGACCATCCAGGAGCAGGGAGTGGCTGTCAGGTGACCAGTAGGGAATACTCCCATATTCGCCTTCAATGGTCATTACCGTGCCGCCATGAAGGTCAATGACGGTATATGTGGTCCCTGTACTATAGAGAACGTGATCTCCATCGGGCGACCAGGCGAACTGGATACAGGCGCAGTGCGCCAGAGTAGTTGTGTGACCATGCATATCGCGCAGGAGAAGCTGTGCCTGAATAGCGGTTGCACCGAAGGGCTGGGACTGATCTGGGGATGTTACTGCGTACAGGATTGCAGGATCTGCTTGCGCCGGTTGCCAGAGTACACGCTCCAGGGCGGCTGGTAGTGGATGGCCAGGGAGGGGGCCATGAACGATCACATGGGTATCTATTCCCGCGAGGGTCGTCGTAAAAATTCCCTCTCGTGAATTTCCTATAGTCGTTGAACCATTTGAGGCCAGTGAGAAGATAGCGTAACTCCCAGGAAGAGCCTTGGAAGCAATCCCTCCAGGCTGATCGTTCTGGACGACGCGCCAGACAACCTGATCCGGGCCAGGCGAGCCGGCAATAGCGAGCGTCTGCCGGAAAAGTAAACGATTCCCAGGAGGATTCCACCAGGCGTTGCTATAGCGAATGACCGTATTCGCGAACATTACAGGGATAGGCTCGCCTCCATCGACACCGACTGTACTGAGGAGGCTCGGCAGGTCCCCTATAAGTCCAGAGATGGGATTGCTCACGATCCGCCTCGCTGCTGCTGTCTGGGCAAAACCCTGATCAAGGACACGAAAAACGAGGACCTGGTGGCTCGGTGACCATCCATAGCCGATTACCGAGGGGCCACCCGCCACAATTTCATAGGGATTCGTGCCATCTGGATAGATAGTCCAGAGATGACCAGCGCGCACAAACGCTATCTTGCTACTCCCAACGTGCCCCGGACTACAGGCCACCAGACTGGCCAGTAGAAGCAGGAACAGGAGCGCGACCCGTTGTTGTCTCATAGACTGAGTATAAACGTGTACAGAGCAGGCGTCAAGCACGAATGGTTTGCAGTACTACTCTGTCAAGGTCGTATCTGCCCCTCTTCTCTAGCACCCCAGAACACAGGGCTTTGGAGTGTACCCGTTTTGCCTGTTTACTCGCTTTTCAGCAGTACCGAAGAGAGGGCATAAAGCTGGGTGTTTCCTCACTTCAGGACAAAGGATCGCGATCCTCTCTATTACTGCAAATCCTGTATTTCGGGTACACTCCAAAGCCCTGCCCAGAACAGGCTCCCTCTCGACGATAACGAGCAACTATGATAGACTGGTGTCCGGGCGTCCAACAAGGGGGGAGCATATGTGGGAAGGCCTCACTTCCGGAAGGAGAGCGTACCATAAAAGTACAGGACGGGCAACAAGCCAGCACCATGCGACCAGCACGCTTGATTGCGATAGCGAACCGGATAAGCCTGCGAGCAGCCGTTACAGAACACAGCTTTTCGGCTGAGCTACAACGCATCGTGGAGATGGCTGTGCCTCACCTTTCACGAGAGCGCCCCAATCTCGTCGTCTTAGGAGAGGTATTGGGCCTACCTCTCGCGCTCAGCGGCAAACGCGGCTACCTTCCGCGCCTGATGCACACCTCAAATGTGGCTATCAGTATGCTCGCATTAGGGTACGGCCGACGCATGATTCACTACCGCCATCTCTATCCGGGTATCTCTTTAGTGAGATCACTCTTTCTTTCACTTGCTGACACGCTGTACCGACCCTTTACCACCGCCCTGAGCAGGCTTGCAGCCAGGCATGAACTCTATCTCGCAGCCAGCACCATCACCCCCCATGTCCAGCTTTCCACCTCCTCTACCGATATCAGCCGCTTTGGCCGGCGACAGGGGAAACATGTCTACCTGCCCGATGGACCAGGTGTCTACAATACTGGCTTCCTCTGGGGACCGGACGGCATGCTCATCGGCGCAACCGATAAAGTATTTCTGACCAGCAGTGAGGTCGCAACCCTTGACCTCACCCCTGGCTCCCTGGACGCGGTGCAGGTCTTTGAGACCGAGATCGGCAAACTGGGTTTCGCCATCAGCCTGGATGCCTTTACCGCCGAGTATCTGCAACGGCTCGATAGCCTTGGTACTCAGATCGTCATACAAAACGATGCCAACGACCAACTATGGGCCACATCCTCTAAGACCTGTGAATGGCAGCCCCAGGAATGGCTGCATTCTGTGCTCGGCTCTCTCCAGGAAGAGTACACGAACCTGCACTATAACGTCTGCCCCATGCAGGTTGGCAACTTCTTCGACATCACCTTTGATGGTCAGTCGAGCATTACCGGGAAGAGTCAGTACGAGCCAGACCCACAGTGTAACTTTGTAGGCAATGATGGTTTCAGGCATACGCTGACCGGGAAACCCCTGAAAGGCTCCTTCCTGGCGCTCTCGCCCTGGGTCGCAGAGGACCCGATACGAGAACATCCCACCATGCCGCTGGCCGAGCGCCGTGCGATCCTGGAACACACTGCGAAACAGTTGCTGCCCGGCGGTACGCGCGCAAATCAATACCCCGAATCGGTGATCTGGGCCGATGTCGAGGTACACGTTGCATGAGGCTTCACAAGAACACCTATCCAAAAACGCAGAAATGCGCTAGAATATGTAGAGCAATATGCAGAGCGAAAGGCAGATATGGCAATGACCATTGATATAGAGAAAATGAGAGCCAGGCTCAAAGCCAGGCAAGCCGAACTCCAGGAGGCCATCTCAGGCTTACCTGAGGCGCCTCCTACCCCGGTTGACCCGATAACCGCGAATGAAGACCCTCATGATAGCGAGGATATGGCCACGGATATCACAGAAATGGTGCAGGAGCAATCCATTCAGGTCAACGAGCAGGCACTGCTGACGGAGATCGAACGCGCACTTGCGCGCATCGATGCCGGGACGTATGGATTATGTGTGCAATGTGGACAGCCTATCCCTGAAAAGCGTCTGGAGGCTCTCCCCTGGGCCGCGCGTGATGTACAGTGTGAGTCACAATTGGAGCAGCGCAACCTGGGCCGCGAAGAACTCTACTCAGAGGAAACCCAGTAGGGGCGATGGCTTGCCTCGCCCGCCTGGGCCCACATAGGCAAGCCATCGCCCCTACGTGATCCAGCACCCAGACCTGTTCAAGCGACACAGGATAGAGTACAATAGACGCGGGCATTGCCGGTGGGCATTGTTGGCGGGCAAGGGGAGCCAAAGGCGAGCCGAAGTTATGGCCCCTACACAGATATAGAAAAGGAAGAACATTCCGTCGTGATAGTCAAGCGAGCACGGATCTACGATGCCCTGGCGTTGCTCACCGTCATTATCGTCATTGTCCTGGATCAGTGGACCAAATCCCTGGTCGTGCAGTATTTGAGTCCTCCCGATAGTGGGCGGCTTGTTCCGCTCATCGGCGACTATCTCACACTCAACTACACACGCAATAATGGAGCCGCCTTCAGTCTGTTTGCAAATAACATTTTTCTGGCGGTTTTCATTGCCATCGCGATTGGCGTCATTGTGTATCTCTACCTGCGCATGCTCAGTTCCGGCCCGCTGGCCTATAAACTCATTTTCGGCCTGATCATCGGGGGCGCCCTGGGCAACTTGATCGATCGCGCGCGCCATGGTGGCTACGTTGTTGACTTTCTCTTCTTCCGCATCCCGCAGATCGGCTTCCGCTTCGCGATCTTTAATCTCGCGGATGCCTCTATCTCCATTGGTGTCTTCCTGCTCTTCCTCTTTATCATCTTTGGGAGCCTGCATCGCCCAGGCAAGGACAGCAGCACAGAAAATAGCGATGCGCAACCGTCGTCCTCAGCGGTCAACAAGAGCGGAGTACTCCGTTCCACCGAACAAGATGCACACTCCTGATAGTACTCCCAATGAGGAGGAGAAGCAACTCATCACTGTCGGACCTGAAGAGGAAGGTCAGCGCCTGGACCGCTACCTGCTATCCAGACTAGATGCGCTCTCGCGCAATGCGATCCAACACCTGATCGCGGAGCGCGCCATCCTCGTCAACGATCGTTCTGGCAAGCCGGGCTATGCTCTGCGCACCGGAGACGTGGTGACGATCCTCCATCTTCTCAGACCGCAGACAAGCGCTGTGAAGCCTCAGGCCCTGCCGCTGGATATCCTCTACGAAGATGATGATCTCCTGGTCATCAATAAGCCAGCCGGCATGGTCGTTCACCCGGCCCCAGGACATAGCGAGGATACCCTGGTCAACGCATTGCTGGCCTATCGCCCTGAACTGCAAGGTGTCGGAGGCGAGGAGCGGCCGGGGATCGTCCATCGCCTGGATAAGGATACATCTGGATTGATGATCGTCGCGAAAAATACGCGCACATTGGCAGCGCTGACCGAGCAGATGCAGCGTCACGCGATCCAGAAACGCTACCTGGCCCTGGTAGAGGGTGTGCTTTCGCTCGACCAGGGCAGCATCGACGCCCCTATTGGACGCGACCCACGCCATCGCCAGCAAATGGCGATCACTGCCAGGGGGAGCCGCGAGGCGCGCACGCACTTCCGCGTCCTCCAGCGCTTCGCGCGGCATACACTGCTGCTGTTGCAACTGGAAACGGGCCGCACGCACCAGATCCGTGTTCACCTCAAGGCTATAGGACACCCGGCAGTCGGCGATCCAGTCTATGGCTCTGGCAATGCCCGGCACCAGCCCCGGCTGGATCGCCAGTTCCTCCATGCCTACCAGCTCCAATTTACCCATCCGACTACAGGAAAGACGCTGGAATTCGAGGTGCCCCTGCCTGCCGATTTGCAAAAAATTCTGGAGCAGGAAATTGTCTTATAGGCCCCTTGGAAAAACTGACCCCGGTATGCTACACTATGTTCAGCGAGAAAATCTGCTTACACAATTGTATACAAGCGCCGCTATCCGTAGGCACGCCTCCTAGTTGCTTACATTCGTCCGTTCTCATTCGTCTATGTCCGTGGGTACACCACCCATTTGTGCTATTTCTCTTCTGAACAGGACCCTGTTTTCCGTAAGGTATTGTCTATTACGTTCTATGTGTTACAATAGAGACTAGAACATATATTCTAATTCATGTGGATGATGCAGCCCTGGTTCCTCCGACGCCTGTCGGTATTTCTTCCAAATGGAGAAGTGACATCATCAGTGAGAGCGAAAAGGAGAACCACACCATGCCAGTACTGGAGACAACGGATAAAATAGTCCCACGCAGCGTGTTACGCCATCGACCGATTACACCCAATGCCAGCCAGCCGACAGGAGCTACCACAATGACGCCGCTTGTGCAGCGAGCGTCTCGTGGGCAGCCCCAGCCAGCAGACGCGAGCGCGGAGGTGACGGAGTGGCAGCGTATAGATGGAGACACTCCTCCTACAGCTCAGCGTGTAACTGGCGCGGCCGCATCTCGTAAGGCGACTACCGGGCCCAAACCTTTGCCAAAGGCATCCCGATCAACGACGAAGACAACCCAGACTCACAGCCTATCCGTCCTGCGAGCACATCCGCTGCTCTATCTTGGCGTTGGCATGCTGGCAATGCTGGCACTGTGGACCATGCTCAGCGTGGCCGTCTCATGGGGGCAGACTACCCTGAACGATCTGCGCTATGGTCGTCCGCGCACCTACCAGGTCGATCGGTTTGTGGGACACAACGAAGCGGCAGGGATCCCCAGTCACTTTATGGCGATCAATCTTAATCGGCGCATCGAAATCATCGAATTTCCAGGGGGAGATGCCACCAAAGCCCGTGTATACCTGGGACCACAATTGTTTGGTCCCGGAGATGAGTTGGCCCCGGTCACGCTCAGTTTCGCGGATGTCAATGGCGACCGGAAGCCGGACATGATTATCCGCTTCCAGGACTCCGAGATCGTCTTTCTCAACGACCAGGGCAGCTTCCGTCCCCTGCGTCCAGATGAACGGCCGCAGGTTGAGCGCTACTTGCAGCGCTATCAACCGTGAGCACCGTGCGCTCCGCTCGTCACCCTGAAACAGGCTGTTTCTACGTGCGAGCGGGGCGTATGTGCCTGGCACAATGGGAGCTACTTTTTCTCAGTTCGCGAGGACCGGTGCAGCGTTTCCATATGCCGATGGGCAGTGCGGGACTCGTCTTTCGCAGCCTGGGAGAGGACCGCGCCGACCGAGAAGCCAACACGTTTGCGAGCAGGAATGGTGATCTGCTGCCCGCCGCGAATCGACTTCACCTGGCGAGAAGCCACCTCGCGCAGGCTCCAGGTGCCGAAGCCCATCAAGCGGACCTCGTGGCCCTCGATAATATCGTCGCGCACGACCTCGGTAAAAGCATCGATGACCTTTGTGGTCTCTTTCAGACTGAGGCCAGCCCTGGAGGCAATCTGATGAATGAGTTCATCCTTGCCAATCACCGTATGGGTCTGGCCCTTTTCAGGTGAAACTGTTGTCATTGTACGTATCCACTCCTTCACATCGTGCAAGGGATGACGAAACCCTTGCGTAGTGGTGCAACGCGCCCTTGTGCCTGTGGTGGAGATCGCTTTACCTGTATCGCTCCACCAGATAGCCGTATCGCGCGTTGGAATGGTGTCACCATCCACTACCACTATACAGAGCCCCACCAAATGGCCCATTCGGCCCGCCGCCGACGAAATTTACTGTAACCGTCAACTGTAACCGTCAACTTTCCAATGCACCAGGTGTGGGTTTCCGGGTCATCCCAGAAATAAGTGAGCCTGCTTGCTGTAAAGAAGCACATCTCTCTGATACAATGTCATCGATGGAGTGTGGTCTTACCAGGAGCACTGTACCGATGACGCAAAACGAAATGAACACCCTGTCCTGCCTGTTACATCTTCCCGCCAGAATAGCCGTCATTTCCATTCATCCAAGCGCTTCAGAGCTGATTATTCGGATAGCATGTACCTCCTCTAGCATGGCTTGTCCCGAATGTCACCAACTTTCTACCCGTATTCATGGAGCCTATCAAAGAACAGTAGCCGACCTGCCTTGCGCCGGTCGCGATGTTATGCTTCTATTCACCGTGAGAAAATTCGTGTGTGGCACCTCAACGTGTCCTCAGCGGATTTTTACGGAGCGGCTTCCTGAACTCGTGGAATCCTACGCACGCATGACAACCCGGCTCCTGGCGCTCGTGCAAACCATTGGATTGGTGGCAGGAGGACAATGTGGAACGCGCCTAGCCGAGCGACTTGGAATAACGATGCCTGCCTCTACGCTCCTGCTTCATGTGATGAAGCTTTCTCCACCAAGCACACAACCAGTTCGGGTCTTAGGGGTCGATGATTGGAGCTGGAAGAAAGGGCGGCGGTACGGGGCCATTCTCGTGGATCTTGAGCGGCATACGATCATCGATTTGCTCCCAGACCGTTCCAGTGAAACCTTTGCGAAGTGGTTATGCAAGCATCTCGAGGTGGAGATCATTAGTCGAGATCGAGGAACCGAGTTTGCCGCAGCAGCGCGCACCGCTGCTCCCCAGGCCAGGCAAATCGCAGACCGTTTTCACATTGTGCATAATCTGGCAGAAGCCTTAGAATCGCTGCTGGCTCGTTGCCGAACGGACATTCGTCGAGCAAACCAGGAGATCTTGCCAGAGGATCTGCCTTTGCCTGAGAAATGCGCTGCCTCTCTGCCATCTTCCCAGACGTGGCGACAGCAGCCATCGAGCAGAGCTGAACGTATCTATGAAGCCCATCGAGCAGAGCGAGAGGATCGCTATAGACAGATTGCTGCGTTGCGTGGACAGGGAATGACTCACACGGCGATTGCCCAACGCGTTGGGGTGTCCACCTACAAAGTTCGATCCTGGCTCAAACAAGAGGGAGCACCTGTTCATCGACGCCCACAAGGGCACGACAGTCTCTTCGATCCCTATGCGGTCTATGTCTTGGATCGTTGGCAAGCAGGTGTCCAAGACGGGAAACAACTGTATGAGGAGATTCGGCAGCAGGGCTATTCAGGGAGCCTTCGCCTGGTCCGGCTCTTCTTGCAGCCTGTGCGAGAGCACCGTCAGAAACCAGAGGATATCGTTGCGCCCTCACCAGTTGAGCAGTTCAGCGCTCGTGATGCCGTCTGGCTGTTCATTCGTGAAAAAAGCAAGCTCACCGCTGAAGAACAAGAAGAGCTTCTCTCCATTCGCTCCGCAAGCGTGACCATTGAAACAGTCTATGGGTTGGTTCAGGAGTTTCTCACGATGGTACGCAAGCGTCAAGGAGAGCGATTGAATACCTGGATCGAAGCAGTTCGAGCAAGCCAGATCCCCGAATGAGGCCGGTTTGTCAATGGTATTCTTCAAGATAAAGATGCTGTGGTGGCAGGACTCACCGAGGTCTACAGCAACGGACAAACAGAAGGGCAGGTGAACAAGCTCACATTGGTCAAGCGCTCCATGTTTGGCCGCGCCAAGCTTCCCTTACTCAAGCAACGCCTGCTCCACACCCTCTGATCTTCGCTGTTGTGTTGCGAAGAGATCACGTTCAACAGGAACGGCCTTCGGCTCTCTCGCTTGATGGTGGTGGCGAATTCAAAAATCGTGCTGGAATCATACAACGAAACGTTCGGTAGTGCGCTCGGTTTTACAATTCGCCACCACCATCAATGTGGGGATGGGCCTTTTCATGATCTCAGCGGCTCGTACCGCAGCAAAACAACACCGTTCGTGAATACCTCTGTGCTTATGAGCGTGAGATGATGCCTTTCGTGAATGTCCTGCAACAGTGGCTTTCCGTTCCCGAGTATGACAGGGTGAACGAGCAGGTGGTATTCATCAACCAGGCCAAAATTGGTCAGTTGCTGGACGATGCTCGCACTTCCGGCGACCAGCATGTTCAGG
>JALYTT010000092.1 GCA_030854145.1 Chloroflexota bacterium
GCCATGTAGACCAGCTAGCCCACGCGCGATAAATCGCGCAGCTACGAAGAGCGACTTTCGAAAAGTCCGACGTACGAGTGCTGGTTCTTGAGGTAATACGACCTGGCGTTGTAGAATAGGATGAAGAAGCTTGTCAAAAGAACAACCTCTATGTTTCAGTGTTCGATAGTGTCGTTTCACGCAGTCAGGAGGTCAGGGCAAATGCAAGGCTTGATGATGGATTACCCGTTGACGTTGCAGCATGCATTCAACCGGGCGGTTCGTATTTTTCCGCGTAAAGAGATCGTGACGCAGACCGAGGGGGAGCCGCATCGCTACACATATGGCGAGTGGGGGAGACGCAGCATGCAGCTTGCGCATGCTCTCAAGCAAGCTGGTGTCGCGCCGGGCGAGCGCATTGCCACTTTTGGCTGGAATACGTATCGCCATCTTGAACTGTATTTCGCCATCCCCTGCTCCGGCGCGGTTTTACACACGCTCAATATCCGCCTGTTCGCCGAGCAGATCGTCTACATCATTAACGACGCCCAGGACAAGATCATTTTTATTGATGGCGACCTGGTGCCCGTCCTGGAACCCCTGGCGGACCAGTTGCCCTCGGTGCAATTGTATGTGATTATGGGCGAGACCCCTACTCCATCGCAGAAGCTCCAGCCGGCGGTGGACTATGAGACCTTCATCGCCGGCCAGCCTGAGAGCTTCGAGTGGCCCCGGATTGCAGAGGATAGTGCCGCGGCTATGTGCTATACCTCCGGCACCACTGGCAATCCCAAAGGCGTCGTCTACAGCCATCGCTCGATATATTTGCACTCGATGGGTGCCGGTCTGGCCGATGGCATGGGCCTATCTGAGCGTGATACTGTGTTGCCGGTGGTACCCATGTTCCACGCAAATGCCTGGGGCTTGCCGCACGCCGGCATGATGATGGGTGCGAATATCGTGCTGCCCGGACGCTTCATGGACCCGCTGAGAGTCGCCAGGCTGATTGAGCGCGAGCACGTCACCATTGCCAGTGGCGTGCCGACGATCTGGATTGGCCTGCTGAATCTGCTGGATAAGGAGCAGTTTGATTTCTCCAGCCTCCGTGCCATCTATTGCGGCGGCTCGGCGGTGCCGAAGGCGCTTATCGAGGGCCTCTATCGCAAGCATATCAACATTGTCCATGCCTGGGGTATGACCGAGACCTCGCCGCTGGCCTCGCTCTCCAGACTGCGCAGCTACCAGGAAGATCTCCCGCTTGAGGAGCAGTTCCGCATTAAAGCCAGGCAGGGTACCGTGCTGCCCGGCGTCGATTTCCGCGTGGTGAACATGGAGACGGGCCAGGAGGTCCCCTGGGATAATGAGAGCTTTGGCGAGCTCCAGGTGCGCGGGCCGTGGGTCGCGCGCGCATACTACAACGACAGCGAGTCCGCCGCCAAGTTCGCCGACGGCTGGCTGCGCACCGGCGACGTGGCGGTGGTCGATAGCGACGGCATCCTCCAACTGGTTGACCGCACCAAAGACCTGGTGAAGTCCGGCGGCGAATGGATCTCCTCGGTCGAGCTGGAGAACCTGATTATGGGCCATCCCAAGGTCCTGGAGGCCTGCGTGATCGGCATTCCAGATCCCAAGTGGTCGGAGCGTCCCCTGGCCTGTGTCGTACCCAAGCCCGAGTATGCTGGGGCGATCAGCCAGGAAGAGATTATTGAATACCTGCGCCCCCACGTTGCCAAGTGGTGGCTGCCCGATAGGGTCGCCATCGTGGATGCCATTCCCAAGACCAGCGTGGGTAAGTTCGATAAGAAGGTCCTGCGTAGTCGCTACGAGATGCAGATGCCGTCGGAAAGCATATAAGGGCGGCAGGGGTATTCCATAGGCATGTGTTGTGCGATTATCCCGTAGGGCGTGGCTTGCCTCGCCAGTCATGCCGGAGACAGGGTGGTTCCAGATGACTGGCGAGGCAAGCCACGCCCTACGGGACGACGGATCTCTGCCGCTGTATGCATCAATATAATAGAAGGAGCCTCTTCTCCCATGAAAGCCTTTGACCTTGCCCAGCTTATAGCTGAGCGCAGCGAATCAGGGAACCTGTATCTCGAATTCCTCAGCGTCCCTTCGCTCAGTGTTGGCCTGTATCAACTTCCGGCAGGTGGGACCGATCCACAGGAGCCGCATACCGAAGATGAGGTCTACTACATCGTCAGTGGCCGCGCATCCATCCAGGTTGGCACGGAGCAGCGCCCGGTTGAGACAGGGTCGGTGGTGTTCGTGAGCGCAAACGTTGAGCATCGTTTCCATACGATTACCCAGGATCTGACCGTACTCGTCTTCTTTGCCCCCGCCGAGTATACGCTCGCGCACGAGAGCCACAAAAGCTAGGGCGCCGGTCAAGAAATCAGGCAGCGACCTGAAACTCTGTCGAAAACACTTGAGAAGGGGCAAGAACATGCAGATTGTGGACGACGGCGCACCGACGCAGATCGAAGAGATTTTTGCGCACTCCCCGATAACGAGTGCGGCGGCCTTGCCACTGACCCACATGAGCAAGGGTATGCTCGACGACCACCCGTTCGCGCAGTTTGGCCCGTCCTTGTGATGTCTGCTGGCGTTGGCGTAACTCGATAAGCAAGGCTTCATCGGGATGAATACTCACACCGCGTCCTTTGACACTCGTCGTACATTGCGTTTTCAAGGGACACTGCGCGCAGGTCTCCTTCTGCTCGAATGAGGCCAGTGTCCAGATCATGAAGCAATGGCGTTTGTATCCATCTACACGTACACTGCATAGAGCGCTGCCAGTTCTTCTTGAAAAGCATCATCAAAGAGTTCATGGCGGTGATATCGGAGAAAAACAAACAACTCCGCCCGTTTGATGCGTAGGATGATTGTTTGCTCAGTGGGCGATGGTTCAACCGGAGGATGCCAGAACGAGGGGCGCATGGAACACTCCTTTGTTCATCTTTTCTTGCGTAAGAACAGTACGGTTTCCCGGAGAGGGGCGATTGTTGTCTCCTGGGCAAGAAACGACAATCGCTCACCAAAAGATGAATGCTCCTTTTCCATTGAGACCTTCTTTATCGATGGGGAGGGGCAAACAATGCAGCTCCCTCAGCGAACCCATAAAAATACCTTTTCATGGGTTCAGAGGTGCCGTGTTCGTGCAATTCAGAGGCCATGTGGCTCACCAAGCCCATCGTTGCAAGCATCGCATTGTGTCCAATGCTGACACGCGCGACGCCTAGTTGGAACAGCGAACGCGCGGACGGCCCATCAGGGAGGGCAAGGAGATTGAGGGGAGCAGGGATCTCTCGCACCAGGGTCTGGATGCTTGCCGGATCGAGGACCAGCGGTACAAAAATGCTATCTGCTCCTGCCTGAAAATAGGCTCTGCCACGATGGATCGTTTCTTCCAGACGAGCTTGCCCCTCGCCAACCTGTGCCAGGTAAGTGTCCGTTCGAGCGTTGATAACCAGGGAAAAGTTCATCCGTTGAGCGGCCTCACGCGCGGCTGCAATCCGCTCTATCTGTACCTCGACAGGATAGAGCGGGCTTGTTGGATCGCCCGTGTTATCCTCGATGTCTTTAGAGAACCATAGGTCACTATCCTACCTCTTGCAGTGAGCAATGTCTGGCATCTTTCGGCCATGACCATTTGTTCTCATTCACGCCTCATCCTCCGCGCGCTCTTGCAACCGATGGCATCTTCCCATATGGTCATGGCCGAAAACCGCTAGCATCCTTGGGAAGTGTTGTCGTATGATAAGCTTCATGGAAACACCACATATCTCTGCCAAATTTGATCTGTGTTATCGTGCGCTCTGTAGGCGAGACCCTCGTTTCGATGGACGCTTCTTTATTGGGATCACGACGACAAATGAATTCCCCAGGTAATCGAGCCAGTTGCAATCTCAGGAAGGGATAGAATAAAGGTAATAAGGACTTTCTTGATGAATACATTTAATGACGCCGAAAGACACGAACTCTTGCAAAATCAAGAGACAAGGATGCAAAAGGACACAAAGCGGAAAATAGATCCGTTGGCGGAGATTTCGCTGCGACCTCTGCCGTTTTTGGCCCTGCTGGCAATAGTTGTCCCAGCTTTTTTTCTGATCTGGATGCATTTTACACCTGCGGTCTTGAATGTATTGCAGCGCGATCCTAAAGCGCTGGCCCAGGGTCAGTGGTGGCGGATCTTTTCGCCTTTGCTGGTGGACTCAGATGGGTGGTTGCAGTTCGTCACGGTTTCAATTGGCTTTCTCTGTATTGGCATTCCTGCTCAACACTGGCTCGGGTGGGGGCGCTGGCTGCTGTTGTTTTTCGCGGGCGCAACTGCTGGTGAGATTATGGGCTATCTCTGGCAACCCTATGGCGGGGGTACTTCGGTTGCTCTGTTTGGCCTGATCGGTGGCATGGTGATCTTTATGTTGCGGCGCAAGCAACCTATACTTTTCCTCACCAGTATCTTTGCTCTCTATGAGGTCGTGGCAATAGTGGGCTCAGACATGGGGAGTATATGGCTTTCAGTTGGCTTGTGCGTGGTATATGCTGTACTGATTCGGGTCTGTCTCACAAAAGAGGGCGGCCTGCGTGTACTGGTCTGGTTAGTGAATGGCACCTGCCTGCTCGTGGCAGGAATCTTGCTGCTTCTGCATGATATTCACGGTGCGGCCTTGCTTGCTGGTATGGGGGTAGGAGCGGTACTGGCCTGGCTTGATCCTACATTTCAGCCTACAACAAGTCGGGTATAGCCTGAAAAGAGTGTTGCCATGCAGTCGCAGCTTACATTTGGCATCTTTCCTGGGAGCGTATCGGGAACCGAAAATGGTCTGGCAGCGGGAGCGGGTGACAATGCGCGACGCATCCAGGAGGCGTTGGATGCCCTCCAGTCTGGCAATAAGCAATTGCTTGTCCGCTGTTACGCGCCCTACACTGGGCCGATTTCCGAGGCGATGGCTCTCTATAGTGGCAGCCCAGTGTCCTTCGAGCAATATGCCCGCAATGGACGTAAGCTTGATCTGGTGCTGCCTTTTCGCCATGATGACCCGGACTTGCGTGGTTGGCTGCATTTTGTGCGTGGAGCCGTCAGATGCTACGGAGCATTGCTCGCCAAACTCCAAATTACCGAAGAGCCAAATTTTGCTGCTGCGCCCGCAGCAGCAGATGGCGGTTTCTCCAATGTACGCCAGGCGCTTGTGCAAGGCGTCATCGCTGCCAAAGACGAGGCATCTCATTTGGGATACGATGTCCAGATCGGCTTTAACGTCGTCGCTGGTCTAAAAACGCAAGAGGAGTTCTGGATGAGCCTTCGAGAAATCGGTCAACAGATATTTCTGGATGCGCTAGATTATATTGGCCTGGATAGCTACCCCGATGTCTTTTTCCCGGTCGAGCTGACTGATTTGCCTGCTATGTTGGTCAAAATGCTCAATATTACCCGCACTATCCATCTGGCAGCGGCCGGCATTGCGCCCTCTGTTCCCTTGCATATTGCTGAGAACGGATGGGCTACCGGTCCTGAACGGTCCTATGAGCGTCAGGCCGAGGTGCTCGAAACGATCATTCGTACAATCTACGCGCAGCAAGATGCCTTTCACGTCACGCACTATGAGCTGTTCATGCTGCGCGACGTAGAAAGTAGCAATCCTGCCCCCTTTTTCCAGTTTGGAATCTTGCGCGATGACTACATTCCCAAGCCTGCCTTTGAGCGCTATCGCCGCCTCATCGCCGAATTGGGTACGTGTGTGAACGGCTCTTGAGATAGGTAACACTTTTATCAGGACATCAAGCTGGAGAGTGGCCGTAGGAGATACTTGTTGCCCCAGTTGCCATGTGCCGATCGGCTAGATAATGAGATCTCAGTCTCTATGTCGTTCTTCGGCCGAAATATGAGACATGCCACGCGCTTTCTTCAACAGTTCTAGCCGTCACATATGCCAGGAGCATACAAAACTCCTTCACTCAGCAGCCTGAGTTTGCTATGCTGTAATCAGACGACAGGTCAGGAATTGTGAGCAAGAAAGGCGGTTTGAAAATGAAAATAGCGGCACTCTATGATATTCATGGCAATCTGCCGGCGCTGAATGCGGTGCTGGAGGAGCTTGAGAGTGTGCGACCGGACGTAATTGTGGTCGGCGGAGATATTATTTCTGGTCCCATGCCCAGGCAGACGCTGGATCGCCTGCGTCAGCTTGATGATCGCGTGTACTACATTCGAGGCAATGGCGATCGTGAGGTGGTTGCAGCATTCGATGGCCTGCCATCGGCTTCCGGAATGCCAGAGGAGGTACGCGAGGTGCAGCGCTGGACCGCCAGGCAGTTAGAGCGGTCGCAACGCGATTTCCTGGCGCAGTTGCCAGAGCACATCACGCTCCATGTTGAGGGTCTGGGAGATGTCCTGTTCTGTCATGCCACACCGCGCAACGACGAGGAGATCTTTACGCCGATCACCCCGCAGCAGCAGCTTGACACGATCTTCGCGGGTGTTGAGCAGCTGATCGTTGTCTGCGGCCATACACATATGCAGTTTGAGCGGCAAGTAGGAAGCATGCGCATTATCAACGCGGGCAGTGTGGGGATGCCTTACGCTGAGCACACGGGCGCGTACTGGCTGCTGCTGGGGTCGGGGCGTGAGTTCCGCCGGACAGCATACGACGTGGAGAGAGCCGCGCAGCAGGTGCGGGAAAGCGGCTACCCGCAGGCTCAGGACTTCGCCGAGGAGAATGTACTCACAGTGCCGACAGCGGCACAGGCCATAGCCGTCTTTGAACCTATGGCGGCGAAAAACTAACAAAGAATGCTCTCTGATGATTCCCCTTCTCGCGTAGGGACCCGGCTTGCCGCGTCCGTGTCAGGCATCCCTTGGGGTGCCTGTGGGGCCTCCTGCCTGACCGCGCAAGCGAGGCCGGCACACGGACACGGCAAGCCGGGTCCCTACGCGAGAAGGGCGGTTCCTCATAGGCGTAGACGTACGCTCGGCATGTACGCCTATGAGGGATCGCCCTTCATCCTACGAATGAATATTGCAGAGCGCTAGAGGCTTGCTCCGAAGAGCAGGCAGAGCAACTGCGTCGTGAATACAAGCAGTTGCTCGTGCGAGGCCGCGTGAGGCGTACCTGCTGTCACCAGCGCCTGCGCTGCCTGGGGATCGAAGATGCCGGTTGCGCGGAGCGCCTCCGGTGAGAGCGCTTGTTGCAAGATCTCGGACCCCTCGACCTGGCAGAGAGACGCCGTGGGGGCCTCAAGCGATAGTAGGGAGTGTTCCTCTTCCATCCCAGAGGTGTGCAGCCGGGCCAGTTGAGAGAGGATGGTCGCACGCGGCGTGCCATCTTGTAAGATGGCAGGCAGGCGCGTCAGGATATCCATAACCTCAGGGGTCAGATATGGAGAGCGCAGGGCCACCTGCTCCACTGTAGCAAGCTGCTGAGCGGTACTTACCACGAGGTCGGGGAGGCGCAGGTGTAGATCGAGATAGCGCCAGCGCAGACGCTGATCGCTGAATTGCGCCGCCCGGCGAGCCAGCTTACGCGCGTGCAATGACTCTTCCCAGCGTGTACCCTGCTGTATCGCCCGCGCGGCAGCAGGCGACCAGAGCCGCGTGGTTGTGTTGTCAACTTCCGGCGCTATAGACTGGCTGTACCAGCGTAAAACATCCTGTGCCTCCATCCTCGTCGTGGAGGGCGACTGCGCCGGCGTAGTGGAGAGCAGAGTATGCGCCCCCAGCCCACTAAGCGCTACGCGCGCCCCTGTCTGCGCCGAGGCTGTATGTAGCAGTTGGTGCCAGCCAAGAGGGAAGCTATGGGTGCAGGGTGCCTCCAGAGCAGTGATTACCGCAGCCCAGAACTCCGGTTGGTCAACGCCGGTGATTGCCAGAAAAGGTAAGTCGTGAGCCGAGGCAACGCGCTCTGCCGCCTGCCATTCCTGCTCATCTTTCTTATAGCCTAAAGTTGCCACTGTGAAGTGGGCCTCGGTTTGCTCAGCCGCCAGCGCGATGGTAAGCGTGGAGGCCGGGTCACCACTTGCGAGGGCCATAAGCTGGTCGTGCGGGGGTAGCAGCCGCTTGCTTGTCTCGGTGAGACGCGCATCGAGCTGTTCCAGGGTGTTGGAGGGGGCGAGTGGTTCTTCAAGGTGATAATCGGTTGCATGGTTCAAGACAGTTTTCGCACGCTGCCAGCGTAGAAGGGAGCCGGCCGGTACGACGGAAACATCCTGGAATGCTGTCCACGGCGCGGGAATGAAGCCGTAGCGCAGCAAGGCATCGAGCGCGGGCAGGCGCAGGCGTCGTGGCACGCCGACCGCGAAAAGGGCCTTGATCTCGCTGGCGAAGAGCAGGTTGCCCTTAGCGGGCCAATCTTCAACATAGTACAGGATGTGAGCGCCAGAAAGCGGGCGGCGGTAGACCATCGTACGGCGGTCAGGCACCCAATCGAGCACTGGTGGCTCGCTATTTTCGCGCATAGCATAGGCCTGGTCCGCGAAGGCAATCAGCCCCGCGCCCGGCTGTATCGCCAGCGCCTGGCGACCCCCACGCTGACCCAGGACCGTGCCCATCGTTGTCAGCGTCTGCTCGATTGTTTCGCGTGGAACCTGCTCTCCCGTCAGCCATCCTGCAAGTGTCGGCATGTGTTATTCCTATAGCCGTAAAATTGTTAGCAGGCAAGGTGAATTGCCATTGTAGATACCATGCTACCATGTTAGCTGGCGTATTACCAGAGATTTTTGTTTATACTCTGCTATATAAAAAGCCTCATACAAGGCTTATCGCTGCCTTATCTCCGCCTTATATAATCGACTCATTTACATATATGCTAAAAGGGATGCCTGACCGCTTATGTGCTTTCTACTCAACGCTCTACTTTGTGTGCGCGTGAGCGGGATGCTGGCAGCAATTGCAGAAAAGGGAAGATGAGAAAGGAAAACTGCATGTCAAACGTTCGATCCGCCGTCCTGGCTCTCTGTAACAGGGCCCGTATGGATAGGCGGAAAGCTATCGTTCTGGCAATGACCCTCTTGCTGGTGTGTGCAACGATGCTCAGCATCATACCCGCCTCCGGGGTAGCCCGCGCAGCCGCCAGGAGCTCCCGTGTAGCATTGTTCCAGACCTCCTTTACGCTGGATGGGGTTACGCTCTCTCTGAGCAGCACCTCTATTCCCGGAAAGTTTGTCGTCTCACCCGGCGATGACATGATCCAGATGGCCTCATCTGTGGCATCGCATCCCTACCGGGAGATGGATATCGAGGCGATTCCGTTCAATGTGGCCCCTCCGCTGGAGGCCCTACCGATTGCACACAGCGGCGAAGCGGGACTCTACCGCTCCCTGCTGCATCAGTATCGTGCTAGCCATGGCGGCCACCTGATCGCCAATGCGCCGGCGATCGCGCTCTTCGGCACACAGGTACGGGGCGAAGCGAACCTGCTGAACTTGCAACTGGACGGTCGCCAGCCGCAGGACGCCGTCGTCAGCGAGTATGTGACCGAGGCGGGCGGCCGTCTCTGGCTCATGCGCATGGTTAGAGGGCTGGCTTCACAGGACCTGGGACATGAAACCGCCTCCAGCGCCTCTATGGGCTTCCTGAGCTCCCTCACTACCGTCAGTGTCAGCAGCACGACGCTCAATAAGCCTTCAACGCTGATTGCCTCCCTCTCTCAGCCCCAAACCCATCCCGAGATCGCGGCCCGTGGCCCCAATCCCCGGCTGGCTCCCAGTGTACCCTTCCCCGGTTGGTGGAACGGCGTCTGCAATTACAACAATTTCTTGCGTGACACCGGTTGGGAGAGCTGGCAGATGAATGGCGGCCTTGATGGCGTCTACCCCTGTGGTCCACGCCCTGCGGCTGGAGGCCCCAATCACGGGGTTCAGTTCTATTCTGGTTCCTGGGGCGCCTTAGAGTTCCAGTGCGTTGAACTTTCCTTGCGCTGGATGTACCTGGCCTGGGGTGTCAGTCCCTATCCCGGTAATGGCAATGATATGGTGCGCAACTTTGCCGTGTACAACAACACCTCGGCGATCAAAGAGGTCTACAACTCTCCTGGCTGCTGCCTGTTCCCTGAACCTGGCGATGTCGTCAGCTATTGCTCGGCCTGTTCCGCTGGTCACACCTCCGTTGTCTTGTCGTCAAACGTAGATGGCAACGGCAATGGCTCGGTGACGGTCATGGAGGAGAACGGTACTCACAGCGGACTGGAGACGCTGGGGGTCTCGAACTACTACTTGCAAGCTAGCTCGCCAGGGCCAGTCTATGGCTGGCTGCACTATTTCGGTTGAGTGCGCCTGGCCAACTCGTTTCCCTGTATAGGTTGTTTCATCAAGGTCAATCGCGAGCGACACGGCACACCGTGTCGCTCCAAAAAAGAGGAGATCGTCCATGTTGCTCCAACGTGATTCTGAAAAGATTCGGCGGGATGCTATTGCTACCGGTATAAAGAAGGCGAAGAACCAGTGCCTCTCGTGCGCGGACGGCTATTTTGAGCTGGCACGCGAGCATGGGGCGACCGAAGAAGAGATCAAGCTAGCCCTGGAAGAGGCGGCGCAGCGGCGCGGCCAGAACTTGAGCCGGAGAGACCTCATCAAAGTATTGGCCGCGAGTGGCATCACACTTGCGACCGCCGGACTCCTCACAGGCACGGCCCACGCCGATCAGTTCGGCGACTGGTATGGCACTGACAGCAACACACGCAGCCTGACGAGCGGGGGGCTTCAACAGGATTTCTATATCGGCCGCATGGGCCAGGCGTTAGATTTCGATACCAATTCTTACGCGTTCAACCGGGCGGCGGCGGCGGATACGAAGCCCAGGCAGGGTGGGGCCAATACCCATAGTTTTGGCTACTGGGCCGTCCATGGACCGCAGAGCGGGAATAAGCCCTCTAACCTCACCAATTACCAATGGGGCGCGGCCCAGGCCGACAAAGCCTATGACGCCTGGTGGCATTGTCCAAACCAGGATCTCATTGGGGGTGCCACGATCTTTGGCCAGGTTGAGCCGGAGACGGCTGGTTGGATCTCAGGGGTCATTAACAATAATCGCGACGTTATAAATGGTTTTATGGATGAGCTGTTTACGATTGTCCCGGAGAATACCTGGCCCGGCCTCTATATCACTCCCAACAACTGGCAGAATATTCTGGAACCGGATTTCCACTCTTTCAGAACCAACACCAATTTTGTGCTGTGGATGTCCGGCCTGGATACCTGTGGCTCCGATATCTGCGCGCCATGTGCCGCCTGCGCCACGCAGCCCACCGTTCACAACAGGTTCCAGAACTTCCTTAACAACGGCGTCAATCTCGGCAGTATGGTCCCCGTCGTCTGGCAATACTGGATCAGCGGCGGTTATCCTTGTGGTAGCTGCGGTGACTTCGATGTCACACGCCAGGATACCGATGCCTTCACTCCAGTGATCGTCCAGGGAGCTGCTGCGGCTCGTAGCGCCGTCGACTCTGCCCTTCAGAGAAGGCGGAGAAACAATCCTAAGATGAAGAAGCGTTAGTACAGCGACAACACGGGCTATAAAAACGTTATCTGCTCCATCTGGCATTCACTCGTTGCTGGGGAGCTAGCTTAGAGACATTGGTCCTCCTGCATGTGCGTTAGTTCTGCCAGGAGGGCCAGTGTCTCGACAGTCTCGGGATGCCGTCTCCCCAATACCTGCTCCTGAATTGCCAGCGCGTGGCGAGCCGGGGCCAGCCCCTGTTCATCGTTGCCCGTGGCCTGGTGGAGACGAGCCAGGCCATACAGCGTCGTAGCCATGCGCGGGTGCTGCGACAGGCCGGATTTCTCCAGGATCACGAGCGCCCGTGTGTAGAGCGTCTCAGCTTGTTCATACCGTTCCTGAGCCTGGGCAAGCAGAGCCATCAGGGTGAAGCTGCGCGCGATCTCATGGTGCTCTTCGCCAAATGTCTGCGTTCGGATGGTCAGGATGCGCTCACACAGTCCACCTGCTTGTTCATACTGGCCCTGTTTACAAGCCAGTTCCGCGAGTCCATGCAGGCTATGGGCCAGATCCGGGTGCTCGGGTCCAACCGTCTGTTCCCACATAGCCCGCGCCTGCATGAAATAGTGCCTGGCGCGATCATCTTGCCCTTGAGCCAGGTAGAATTCTGCCAGTGCGTTCAAAATATCGGCGACCAGCGGGTGTTGAGTTCCAAATGCTTGTTTTCGTATCGCCAGGGCGCGTTGATAGAGCGGCCTCACCCTATCATATTTCCCCTGGTTCTGATAGAGCATTGCCAGATTACGCAGGCTGGCGGCAACCTGGGGATGGTCCGGCCCCAGCACCTGCTCGCGGATTCTCAATGCGCGTGTGTAAAAGGACGCGGCTTTGATATAGTGTCCCTGTTCATGATAGAGTCCTCCCAGCCTCTTCAGGATGGTGGCGACATCGGGGTGTGCGGCCCCAAATGCCTGCTCGCGGATCGCTAGAGCGCGCTGATGGAGCGGCTCGGCCCTGGCTAAAAATCCCCGTTCTTGATAGAGCACAGCCAGGTTGCTCAGACTCTCAGCAACCTTGATGTGTTCAGGTCCTAATAGCCGCTCGAAGATCGCGACCGCTTGCTGGCAGAGCGGCTCGGCCTGCTCATACTGACCTTTCTTATAATAGAAGAATGCGACCTTTGTAATGCTCTCCGCGAGGTCAACGCTTTCTGGGCCAGGTGCATGTGTGTGTATAGCCAGCGCCTGTTGATACAGAGGTTCGGCTTGCTCATCTTTCCAGAGCGCTTCATAGAGGCTGGCCTGGCTTTCAAGAATCGGCGCTATACCAGGATGCTCTGTGCCGAGTAGCTGCTCGTAAATTGCACGCGCCTGCTCATACAATGGCTCGGCCTCGGTGTAATGCGCGCGCTCATGGAGATAGTGCCCAGTCTGGTGTAGCAAGCCAGCGGCCTCCAGGGTGACAATATGCCACTGCGCAATCAGGTCGGCGCAGGCCAGCGCCTGTGGAAGATACCTCTGACACTGTTGCCAGTTAGAGAAAGACACAATTGGGAAGACGCGCTGTACAGCGCATACGGCTTTTGTAGCCCATTGACGCCGGGTCTGGTCGTCCATGCCATCGCGCAGGACCGCCTGAATCAGGCGATGGATGTTCAGCGTCCTGTTCTCTGGAGACCGTTGTACCAGGGAAAAATTTCGTAAGACCCCAATGGAGTCGTCTAACCACAGCAAATCCGCTCCGCTCTCCTCTAGCCTCGAACATGCTCCATCCTCAGAAGCGACAGCACTCAGGATCTCTTCGGCGATCGTTTCTGGCTCCAGGAACGCACACAGGTGCAGGATGTCAGCGGCTGTCTGACTGGCCTGCTGGGTCTGTGTGAATGAGAGGGACCAGGTAGTGGCGACCGGATCGAGGTGATCAGTGGCGCTGCCGCGTCTGCCAAGTAAAGTGGCGCGGTGCCTCTGATAACGCTGGAGATAGCCCTGGACGCCACAGCCGACCTCTTCAATATAGGCCCCAGCCTGGTCCAGTCCCAGGGGGAGACCATCCATCAGAAGCGAGAGTTCTCTGGCGTGGAGACGATCGGCCTCGGATGCCTGCTCCAGTGATGCATCGGGAGCCAGGATTTTTGCTCTACGGAGCAGGCAGAGTGCTCCCTCATCGGGATGCATCTTCTCGATCTCCACGCAGTTCGCAAGCGTGCCGGTGGCCTGCAGACGGGTAGTATACAGGACATACCCTTGATGCATTAGCGGAACGTAGCTGTGCAGCAGATGCAGGTCTTCAAGGTTATCCAGGATGAGAAGCCAGTTGTCATGTGCCTCGAACCAGCGTCTGACAGCAGCTACCGCGCTATGGAAGTCCTGCTCATACTTCTCGCCGAGGCCCAGATCCTCGGCGAGCTTGACGATCTGTGAGAGTAGTGTAGTGGGCGAGTCGGCCTGGAGCCAGTAAATAGCTTGATAATGGGTACGATAACGATAGGCGTATTCAATGGCCGTATGTGTCTTGCCAAGCCCACCCAGGCCGCAGATCGCCTGTACCTGAATGATGCTATGCTCCTTATGAAAGGCCTGGAAGAGGGAGGTGATCACCTCATCGCGCGCGGTAAAATAGGCATTGCGCCGGTAAGGGATCATCCAGCTCGCGGGGGATAGCGTTGCCGGGGGAAGCTGTTCCTGATCGGACGTGTCCAGAAATCCCAATTCCTCGGCATTTTTGGCAAAGAGGATGCACAGCTTCTGCCGAAAGTAAGGGCCAGGTTTTGCTCTGCCACATTCCCAGCGGTTCACTGTGTACCCATCAGTGCCAATCTGCCCGGCAACGTCTGCCTGTGTCCAGCCACGCAAGAGGCGCTCGCGCCTCAAAAGCGCATTAGGTTTTACCTTATTTGTAGTTCCCATGCCCCGTCCTATCTTTTTACTTCATGTAGCTTTACATAACGGTGACATTTGTGCAGATTTTTATTATACCAAATTATTTTCATCGTCCTCCTGTGATCTATAATAGCCGCATCTTTTGCAGATCTCTGGCTGTTTGGTGGGATAGACAGTACTTCTGGCTAGAAACCTGCATTCTGCCGCGTATGTGAGTAGAGTGTTTGGTGGCGATGTGGGTCCTGGTAGATACATTGCTGAAAATTGGGACGGTGTGATATACTTCTTTGGAAGTATTTTACTTCAGTATACTCTATGAGAGAGTATACTGTTGGCAGAGATGGATTATAGTATGTTGCCCACAAGCCAGGAGTTTTGCCTGTGTTGATACCTCTCCTCATCATTCTTCTCGCCGTGTCACTGACATTTATTGTGGCCGGTTATCTGCTGTCCAGCAGACCAGCGACGTACAATCAGCGAGCAGCGTCTTATGATGAACGTGGAGTGCGCCGTTCTAGCAGGCCGGGCGCGAGCGCCCATCGCTCTATGGAGCAGCCAATCGCGTCGAGGCGCGCCAGCATAGCGCTCTCCGCGACGGCTATGTCGATGGCCGCGCAGGCTCCTGGAGTTCGGCGGTCGTCCCGGCAGCCGTCGTGGAAGATCATGACCATCGGCCTCGTTTCGTCGATCATTCTGGGTCTCTACCTTCTCAATCTGCTGCTGCCTCACCAGGGGTTCCTCGGCTATTATCTGTTTGATACAGCGCCTGCCGCGACCCCTGCCACTCAGAACTCGTCTCCGGTCTATCATGCATTCCAGATAACGCGTATCTCGCAGCTTGACCCCGCGCAATATAATTCGCCTCAAGAGTATCACACCTGGGCCTACGCGGCCTGTTCAGCGGCGGCTATGACCGTGGTCATTGATGCATACGGCCATCATTATCGTGTGATCGATATTATCTCCGTTGAATCACGACTGGGAGAGATTACACCGCAGATGGGGTTGCTGGAAGATGTCGGCCTTGCGCGCACCCTGGCCCAGTTTGGTTTTAAGGCAAGCTGGGGCTATCAACTGAACCTCGACCAGGTTATCGCTACCGGCAACAAGGGCCAGCCGGTTATCGTCGACTTCCCACCTGACAGGTTTGCCGGTGGGCATCTGCTGGTGGTCACGGGTGGTACTGCCGATTCTGTATTCCTCGCCGATTCCTCAGGCTTGAATATGCGCACGATGGCCCGCGCGCGCTTCCTCCAACTATGGGGCGGCTTCTCCGCTGTGGCTACGCCGCGCTAGCCAGGTATCAATCAGAGCAATTTCGCGTATCAAGGAATGTGGCTTGCCTCGCCCATGTAGGCCTACACGGGCGAGGCAAGCCACATTCCTTGATACGCAGATCGTGGCGTATGATCCATCAGGCCTCGGCTTCGGCCCCTGCTTCCGTCTCTGGCGTAACTTGATCCTGCTTGGGAATGTGTAGCTTGATACGGCGGAACGCCTCGGCATGCTGTATATCGAGGTCCTTCTTCTCCTTGGCCTCTTTTGCCGTCTCCGCGGTCCACTTCTGTACCATTTCAAGCATATTCGTCTCCGGGCCGAACTGCGTGGCGTGGCATTGCAATCCCCTGGCCTTGAGTTCGACCGTCTCGCTGATATCGACGTAGGTATTGTCATGTTCGGTGAAGAACAGGTACAACTCGTGAACCTGGTACGGCTGGAAGCCTTCCATCAGCAGTTCGCGGTACGAGTGGGGGTTGCCCACCGCCGGAAAGATGGCATCCAGCACAATATTTCCCGTTGCCCGGTGGTCTGGATGGTTCAGGTACGCCGTCTCATCAGGCTTGTTATCGGGATCGGGCGCGAAGATGTGCTGGCTGGGGTCATGGGTAAAGACGACGCGCGGGCGATACTTGCGGATCAGGCGTACAACGGCCTTGCGCGCCTCCTCGCTGTTGGTCAGGTGGCCATCGGGGAAGCGCAAGAACTCGACAGCCTGCACCCCCAGCGTCTCGCAGGCCAGGCGCTGTTCCTGCTCGCGCGTGAGCATCAATTCGGTATCGATCATGCTGGGCACCTCGGTGCCCTCGGTGCCATCCGTCATGACGACCCACACCACCTTCTTGCCCTGCTTCGCCCACAGCGCGCTCGTTCCGGCGGCTCCAAAATCGGCATCGTCGGGGTGCGCGCCGATGACCATTGCCTCGTAATCGGGCGTCTTGACTACCTGTACTGCGCCCGGTGCTTTTCTATCTGCCATATCTTATCCTCTATGTTGATTCTACTATGCCCTAAGGTCTGTTTAGTATAGGCCGCAAGGGCGTTGAACGTCAAGGAGCGCGAGGAGCATGCCCCATAGGCGTGAATGTAAGACAGAAACGAGCGAACATCGGGCGTCTCCGTAGGGCGTGGCTTGCCTCATAGGCGTGAACGTAAGACAAAAAAAGCGCTTGCAGGGCGAATCCGTAGGGCGTGGC
>JALYTT010000093.1 GCA_030854145.1 Chloroflexota bacterium
TCGCCAGTCAGCGCACACGCCCTGCGGGCCGACTGGCGAGGCAAGCCACGCCCTACGGAACGACGACCGGCCTCTCCTTCACCCTTAACTTCATGTCTATAGGGCGCAGGTCAGCGGCGCCCTACACCTCATGCCGCATCCGTATGAGGCCTCGCTTGCACAGTGGTACATTGGGTCACACCTGCACGAATTTGAGATGAAATAATGGCGGGCTGTTCTTGATACCCTGGTAAATACTATGGTATGCTGCTTCTGGACATACCAGGGTAATTACCGAAGTATTAGCCAGCAGAGGAATACGCGATGCCATCCAGCAAAGACCGCCGCGCGGTCGAAGTCCCCCTTCATGTGTACGAACAATTGGCGCAGATTGCTCAGACCGAGGATCGCACCATCACCAGTGTCCTGCACCAACTACTCTTCACGGCCCTGAGCACCTATCAACCCACCTGGATTCCCAGCAAACACCTCAACCGCCTCAATGAACACGCTCAGCAGGTGCTTGTCCTCGCCCGAGAGGAGGCACTCTCCTTCAAGCACCAGTATATCGGGACCGAACACCTGTTAATAGGTGTGTTACGCGAACAAGAGGGTCTCGCGGCCCTGGCGCTGGAAAAATTGGGTGTCGCGCTTGCTCCCGTCCGTGCTGCTGTTGAAAAGGAAATTGGGCGTGGAGACCAACCTGTCCAGGAGGAAATTGACTACGTGCCCCGATCTCGCAAGGTGCTCTCACTTGCACTGGACGAAGCAGAGCGGCAGGGAAGTGCCTACGTTCGCACCGAACATATCCTCCTGGGGATTGTGCGCGATGGTGGCGGTGTCGGCGCGGATATTCTCGATACTCTTGGGGTTTTGGGAAAGGTGCGCGCCCAGATTTTCGAGCTTCTCGGCTAGCTCTTCACCTGCTTAAAAAAGGAAGGAGAAAACAGCATGACAGAAACCAGTGATGTTTGGACTGGCAAAGCCAGCAGCTACGATCGGGTACGTCCGACGCCGCCACTAGCTTTGCTCGATCTGCTGACGCAGGTGATCCACCTACCGCATCCCACCCTGGTGGTGGATGTGGGCAGCGGGACCGGTCTCTCAACCGCGATCTGGGGTGAGCGAGCTGAGCGGGTGATTGGCATCGAACCCAATGCCGACATGCGGAAAGAGGCCATCCACAAGATCGAGCACGATCCCTACGCGGCACATATCGAGTATCGCGAGGGAGTTGCTCATCAGACGGGCCTGCCTGATGAGTGCGCAGATATCGTCACTGCCGCCCAATCGTTTCACTGGATGGAACCAACGGCGACCCTGGCCGAGATCGCTCGCATTCTCCGACCCGGAGGGATCTTTGCTGCATATGACTATGATTGGCCACCAACACTCCATTGGGAACTTGACCGGCTCGCCCAGGAGGTAGCTTCCCGCTTAGTGGAGCTTGTCCGGGAGCGCGGACTGCCTCACACCCTCAAGCTCTGGCCGAAGGACAGGCATCTCGAACGCATGCGCGAGAGTGCTCACTTTCGCTTCACCCGTGAAGTGTTGCTTCATCATATCGAGCAAGGAGATGCGGCGCGGTTTCTTGAGATGATGCGCAGCAGTGCGTTCAGCGAGCAGTTCCAGTTCACCGAACAAGAGACCGGTTTTGATCGCCTCAGCAGCGCTGCGTTCCAATCTCTTGGGTCCGAACCCATCCCCTGGTATGTGAGCTACCGAGTCCGCATTGGGGTCAAGTGAGGGCGGGGATGTGAAAAAGAAAGCCCATCGTGCTTTGTCAGCATGACGGGCTTTTCTCACATCTTTCCTTGCGTATAGCTCGTTGCGCGAAGTCGTGGGGCCAACCAGATCGCGAGCAATGTATTTACAACATTTCATGTTGATACCCCAGATGGGGAGCGCTCAGGAGTCGGAGCCGGACTGCGCCTCCGAATTGAAGCGATACAGGCGCGCCGGCCGGTGCGTGCCTTCCATCTTCTTGGCACCCGTGTCCGCCAGGATGCCGGTCGCGAGGATCTTTTTCCGGAAGTTGCGCTTGTCAAGCTTGCGGTGCAGGATGATCTCATAGACGCGCTGCAATTCGTGCAGCGTGAACTCCTCCGGCAGCAGGTTGAAGGCAATGGTGGTATAGTCAAGCTTGCCGCGCAGCCGCTGCAGGGCGTACTGGAGAATCTTCGCGTGGTCAAACGCCAGTTCGGGCAGGTGATAGACGGAGAACCAGCCGACATCCGCCGCGTCGTCCGCCGCCCTGACCTGCAAGCGCTCAGAGTCCAGCAGCGCGAAATAGACCACGGTAATCACGCGCGTCCGTGGGTCGCGACCGGGGTCCCCAAAGGTGTAGAGTTGCTCCAGGTAGACATCTTCGACGCCCGTCTCTTCCTGCAACTCGCGCTTGGCGGCGGACTCCAGGGATTCGTCGATGTTGACAAAGCCGCCCGGAATGGCCCACATGCCCTCGCAGGGCCACGAACGCCGCTTGATCAGCAGCACCTGGAGGTCATATTCGCGCAAGCTCATCATCACCACATCAACGGTGACCGATGGCCGCTCATACTTGCTCGCATCATAATGATGCGCCTGCGCCTCGGTGGTCTGCTCGCTGGCCTGCTCGCCCCCCGTTGCCCTGCTCTGCTCTTCCGATTGTTCCATATGTTGCCGCACGTCTCTTTCAAAACGATGGTATACGCGACGGTGGTATACGCGCCACACGTTAACTATACAGCAAAGAACGCTATCCAGTTCTTTTCCAATAACCTGAGTACTTGTTGAGCTACTTTGGCTGGCAGGGCTTTGTACGCTTCGTGGTTCTGCATAAGCTTATCCATCGCCAAGTAATTCAGGTAGATTTTCTGCTGGATAAACGCTTGACGTATTTCATAAAGCGAAGCGTTATACAGGTTCTTGGAAGCAAAGCAGGCAGCATCAATGACTGCATATCGTGGATCATGACGCCCGATGATGTGTTTCTCAACGAGTTGCATCCCTTGCCTCCAATTCCTGAACAATTTTCTCGGTTTGACGTTTGGCCCTGCGTTGCCCGTACAGTCTGGTGCAAAAGCTGTACACAATGCTCATCAGGTCGGCCAGTAAGTTACTGAGGATACCCGCGTATAGACGGCAACCAATCCACCAATAAGTTCCTGCGTTGGGCATTCTTCGTCAATGAGAATGGTGTGGGTACCAACTCGACGGCCTTTAATTTTTCCGTCACGTAACCAGTGCCACACTGTCTCGTAACGGACCCCTTGTTGTTTGGCATAATCGCTCAATTTCATGGCGTCATCATAATAGCATAGTCAAGGATTGTCAAGAATTCGCTATATTTTCAATGAACGTTTATTATACACAACACACGGCCAAAGAGGTCTTACGTGAGTAGAGGCTCACAACGCTCGTTCTAGATAGAAGTGATCAGTTTTCACATGCTTTGCTCTCCTTCGTATGCTTCATGTCTCCAACACAAGAAGTGTACTCGTCTGAGATAGTACCCCGCGTTTTCTTCCCCTGGACCATCTTCTCGCCCAGGGATATGCTCCTGAGAAAGACAACCGCTAGCCGCGTGGGGGCGCCAACGGCCCAGATTGTTCCTGCCCCATCTCTGTGATATACTGCTCATGCACACAAACATTCGTTCGCATAGTGGGGAAGAGAGCAATATTTTTATGGCAGATGTAGAACTGCGGCAGGTCGGTCTATACACGATCACCGGGCTGCTCAAAGAAGGTTCTACCGGCAGTCTCTACCAGGGCAAGCAACAGCAGCGTAAGAAAGATGTCGTTATCAAAGTCACCCGCGCACCACTGGTTACGACCGAGGCCAGGGAGGCCTTTGTGGCGCGCGCGAAACAGCTTAAGAAGCTCACGCATCGCCATATCATCGGCATCCAGGACTTCGGCCTGATCCAGGATGGCGGCGCGCACCACGACTGCGGCTACCTGGTGATGGCCCATGTCCAGGGCGGGACGATGCGCGAGCACTTTACACCAGGACAGCGCGTTGAGCCGGTTGGGGTCAAGACCGTGCTTTCGGCAATTGGCGATGCCCTGAATTACGCGCACGTCAATACTATCGTGCATGCCAATCTGCATCCCGCTAACCTGTTTGGCACGCCGGCCAACCCGCTGCTGGCGAACTTCGCGCTCTCAGTGCCTGGCTCTCCCCTACCGCCCGACAACGACGCGGAGGCGCTCCTGTATGGCGCGCCCGAATACCTGCGAGGCGCGCCCGTTCCGGCCAGCGACCAGTACGCGCTGGCGGCGATGGTCTACGAGTGGCTCTGCGGCCGCCGTCCATATGAGGCCAGCGAGACGGCGGAACTGCTGCGCCAGCAGGAGCAGGTGCCGCTCCCACCTCCCAGCAGCTTCAACGATGCCATCTCGCCAGCCGTGGAGCAGGTGCTGCTCCAGGCGCTGGCCCGTGTCCCGGAGGAGCGCTTTCCACATACCCAGGCCTTCTCCTACGCCTACCTGCGCGCCCTGATGGGTCTGCCAGTCCCGGAGATCACCCCGCGCACAGTCCCCAGTGTCATGCCCACGCCAGCCACGCTTACGGCCTTCCCAGCAGCGCAACCCCTGGTAGAGGCACGCGAGATAGCCGCACCTGTGCGTGCTGCCACCCCCCTGCCCGCACAGAGCCTACCGCAGCAAGAGTCACGCCGCCTGCTAGTTGTACCACCCATCGAGACGAAGAGCATGCCTGTTCCCGCCACGCCTCAGCCCATCGCCCTGACAGTACCACCTCCCACGACGCCCACGCCCGCCGTCGAGAAGAGGCCGATCACGATCACCCCTATCAGGAAGCCGCCCATTCCCAGCACGCCCGCGCTCCCACTGGCGAGCGGAGAGTCATGGCTGCGCGAGACCATGACCAACGACCTCGGCCAGGGTGGCATCCTCTCGGAGACCCTCCCCGGCTACGAGGAGCGGCCCGCGCAGATCGAGATGGCCAAACTCGTTGCTCGCGCACTGACGGAGGACACGCCGGCGATCATCGAAGCTGCCACAGGCACCGGAAAAGCGCTTGATGTAGACACCCCGATTCCCACGCCAGGCGGGTGGAAGTGCATGGGCGATCTCGTCGTAGGCGACGTTGTATTTGACGATCAGGGCCACCCAACCCATGTCACAGCCGCGTTCGCTATCATGCACAACCGTCCATGCTATGAGGTAGAGTTCTCCGACGGCTCAACTCTCATCGCAGATGCCGAACATGAGTGGGCATCGTATACGAGTGTTGACCGGGCATGGGCCAAACAGCCGAAGACCACTACCTACACAAACAAACATTTTGTGACTTCAGATCAGCTTACTACGCTTGACGGGCTCATCGCTCTATCCCAAAATGATGAGGTCCTCTCGGTAGCAGAGGCAGTAGGCCTCATCGAGGGTCATCGTTGGAGCGTATATCAAGCCGCGCGCAAGATAACGTCGACCAATGTGAATAAACGGCCCGCACGCTATCCGCGCCAGGCACTCCTTACCGCTGTTCGCACTCGTCTGGCCAAAGACCTGAACGGACAGCACCGGGATTTCCGAGCATATACGCTTGTCACTACTGAAAAGATGGCCGCCACTCTCTCGGTTGGCTCATCTCCACGTGCGAATCATGCTATTGCAGTTGCTAGCCCTCTTGTGCTCCCAGAGGTAGAACTCCCTATTGCGCCATATTTTCTCGGTGTCTGGCTTGGAGATGGTAGTTGCCGCAACAACCAGATTACGACTGTCGATGTCGATCTCATCACTGAGATCGAAAAGGATGGTTATACAGTCCGCTCCTTGAAGAGCCATCCATACTTATACGCGGTTGATGATGAGAACGGGAAGGCTATAAGTCGCTGGCAACCGGGCATGACTGGCCGTTTGCGTGCGCTTGGACTCCAGCTTAACAAGCATATCCCCGCGCCGTACCTGCGCGCATCCATACAGCAACGGCGCGCTCTTCTCGCGGGACTCCTCGACACAGATGGCACTGTCAGCCACACCGGCGCTGTTGAGTTTACAACGACAAGCTCACGGCTCGCGCAGGATGTCTATGAACTTGCGTGCTCACTTGGCTTCCGGTCTACCCTTCGTTGTGGACGCGCCCGGTTCAAAGAGAAAGACTGTGGCCCTAAATGGACGCTCTCGTTCACCACAGCAGACCCCGTCTTCCGCCTACCCCGTAAGACTCAGGCACAGAGGGAGAGGTTGCGCAACTACAGCCCTGAGCGCAATCGCTTCCGCTATGTTGTCGCGGTGCGCGAGGTGCCTTCACGCCCGGTACGCTGCATTCAGGTGGATTCGCCAGAGCATCTGTATCTCGCCGGCCGGTCTATGATTCCAACCCACAACAGCCTGGCTTACCTCGTTCCCATCGTGCGCTCCGGCAAGGTCGCGATTGTCAGCACGGCCAACAAGGCGCTGCAAGAGCAGCTTTTTTACAAAGACATTCCCTTTGTGCAGCAACATATCAAACCGTTCGAGGCTGCCCTCGTCAAGGGCATGGCGAACTACATCTGCCTCGACCGCATGGAAGGCGAGCGCGTGGGCTTGCAGTTCTACGCCAAGAACCGCGAATTTCAGCGCCTGTTGGAGCTGACGCAGGACACGAACTCAGACTTCACAGGCGACTTTGAGGCGCTGCCATTCCCGCTGCCGCTCGACATCAAGAGCCGCATCTTCGCAGATGGCGACCAGTGCGCGTGGGGCAAGTGCGGCTATTTCCTTGATTGCTACGTCCGCAAGATGCGGCTCCAGGCAGAGCAGGCGCAGATCATCGTCGTTAACCACACGCTGCTGCTGCTCGATGCCGCCATGGAGGGCCACCTGCTGCCGGAACGCGACATGATCGTGCTTGACGAGGCCCACCACCTGGAAGAGGAGGCCACGCGCGCCTTCACCGTCACCTTCAGTCCGGGACGCATCTCGACACTACTGGCCCAGCGCATGCTCAAGGATCACAGCCTGATCGCCTTGCAGGATGATGCAGTGCGCGCTGCGACGAACCTGTGGCAGCGCCTGGAAGAGGTCGCCAACCCCGGCGCCTCCGGTCGCGTCAACCTGCGCGAGCCGGTAGAGGAGGGTCTGCGCCTGGCCACCATCGTCTCCGACCTGGCGGACTCACTACGCAAGCAGCGCCCCAAGGATATGCCTGAGAAAGAGACCTCGCTCTACGATAAGCTGCTCAAGCGCACGCAGAACCTGGCGGAGGATATCCGCACGATCTTCTCCGTAAGCCAGCCAGAGAAGTTCGTGTATTATGTCGAGCGCGTCTTCACTCCCGGCCAGCGCGGCGGCCAGGTGCATTCGCAGGTATCGGCCGCGCCCCTGGATATCACGACGTGGCTACAGGAGCGCCTGTTCGACAAATACAACGTCATCTGCACTTCGGCCACGCTGGCGACCACCGGCCCCAATCCAGCCAGACCCGAAGAGAAAGGCCCCAACTTCGCCTACTTCCGGCGCCGCGTGGGCCTGGACCCGCTGACGCGCCCCGATGTGCTGGAGCGCATCCTACCGCTGACCTTCGACTACGAGAGCAACGCCCTGCTCTACCTGCCGCGCAACCTGCCGGAGCCGGCATACGGCAAAGGCGAGCAAGTAGAGGCCTACACCAAAGCCCTGGCGCGCGAGATGTATCACCTGGTCAGGGCCTCGCGCGGGCGGGCCTTCCTGCTCTTCTCCAGCAAACGTATGCTCGACAGCGCCTACGAACTGATGGCGCCGCACCTGGACTTCCTGCTGCTGCGCCAGGGCGATCTGCCGCGCATCGAGATCACGCGCAAGTTCAAGGAGGAGAGCGCGGTCCTCTTCGGCCTGAAGAGCTTCTGGGAGGGGGTGGACATCCCCGGCGAGGCCCTGTCGCTTGTCGTCATCGATAAGCTGCCCTTCGATCCGCCAGACGACCCCGTTCACGAGGCACGTGTGGCCCAGATGAAGGCCGCCGGCGAAAACTGGTTCGGCACCTACGTCTTGCCCCAGGCCGTGCTGCGCCTCAAACAGGGCCTGGGCCGCCTGCTGCGCACACGCGATGATCGCGGCGTGATGGCGCTCCTGGATGCGCGCCTGCACACCAAGGGCTACGGCAAACAGATCCTCAACGCCCTGCCCCCGGCCCGCAGAACCTCTAGCATCAAGGACGTTGAACGCTTCTTCGCTGAAGAGGAAGACGAAGATCCGTTTTAGTAAGCAACGGAGATGAGAGGTAACGTATCATGGGCAATCTTAGTTTGTTTTCTGGTTGTGGCGGATGCAGTCTAGGCTTAAAAAAAGCCGGCCTCTCGGTTAACTTAGCTGTGGATATTGACAAAGATGCCTGTGATACCTACTCAGCTAACTTAGGAAAAGGCACTACCTGGTGTACTGATCTCTCAAAAGTCACAGCTAAAGAACTTTTGGAAAGATCTCGTCTCAGGCAAGAAGAGGTAAATTTGATAGTAGGAGGTCCTCCTTGCCAGGGATTTAGCTCCGCAGGTGCTAAAGACTGGACAGACCCAAGAAACGCACTTATCAGGAAGTTTGTAGATACTGTTATTGAGTTAAAACCCATCTGGTTCATAATGGAGAACGTTGAAGGGCTGCTTACAGCTAATAACGGCCTATTTTTCATTGAAGCCACAACACGCTTTCTTGAAGCGGGATACTGGGTTCGAGCCAAGAAAGTATACATGGAAAACTATGGTCTGCCTCAACGCAGAAAAAGAGTCCTCATTGTTGGAAACCTGGAGCGCTGCAATTTCGATTTTCCAGAACAGACCCATTTCGTACAACCCGCACTATTTAATCCAGGGCGACAACTTCAAATAAATATCATGGACGCCATTAGCGACTTGCCTGCAATGCCAAACGTAGATGAAGTGTGCTATAGTACTCAACCACAAAATGACTATCAACAGCGGTTGCGTCGATTGGATGACCATCCAGTTCGGCATAACCAAATAAAAACATTAAATGCAACTATGTTACAAAGAATCGCGCATCTCAAGCAGGGAGAAACCATGAAGCATCTACCAGAAGAGCTTCAACATCCGAGCTATACACGGCGGTCATACCGGCGCGTAATGGATGGCACTCCAACTGAAAAGAGGGGAGGTGCTCCTTCCGGACTGAAACGCTTAATAGCTAACGATCCATCATTAACGATAACATCAGGATCTTCTGCTGAATTTATTCATCCGATCCTGAATCGTCCCTTAACCCTTAGAGAATGTGCCCGGATACAAACATTTCCAGATTGGTTCGATTTCCAGGGATCATGGTCTTCTGTAGCAACCCAGATAGGCAATGCAATACCACCTATGTTTATGGAGATTCTGACAAGCCATATTCTAAAATCTGCCACCTGGCACCGGCAGGAAAATTCCAGAGGATGTTGGCTTGGTATTGACGCAACAAAGTCTAATGGAAAGAGTCCAATACTCATTACTATGCTTACTGAACTTAAGGAGAGAACGAATGCTTTTTCCTACGCTTGATCAACGAAGCAAAATGCTAATAAATAAAGCGAGAAACCTTGGGGGCAAGGGTCCAACAGTTAGTCTCGAAGATAACGAACTCCTTCGATTATGTTCTATTGTCGCTTACGATTTAGAACAAACAGTGTTAATCAAAAAACTTGCAGAGGGTACTGATGTTTCAAACGGTTATTATGGAGTGCCTCTAGAATGGTTCAACCAACCAATTGCTAAAAACATTGATTTTATCGAAACTTATATCGAGCTAAAAGAGACAATACAAGATTTTGAGACATATTTTGCAAATCTTTGTGAGATCCATAAGCATCGCATCAAATTTAAACGCATTCTTGAAACCCAACGACTCCCTCAAGTAGAGCCAATAGTGCCTCGTTGCTTATTAGAATACAAATTAATACCATCAGAAACACTAGCTTCATGGCTTGTCTGGAGAAAATGGCTTTACGATATAGACAACAGAGCCGCGCAAGAAACAGGGTACCTCTTTGAACCCATTCTAGCTGCATCTATTGGAGGCATACCTTATTCTGCTAAAAAATCTCCCATAAGGCGAACAGATAAACCCTCGCTTGGTAGGCAGGTAGACTGTCTTGAGGGGAAAAATGCCTATGAATTTAAAATGCGTGTAACCATCGCGGCTAGTGGTCAAGGCAGATTTAGAGAAGAGCTTGACTTTGCTAGGGATTGCTATTCTTCTAAATATATCCCTAACCTACTTGTTCTTGATCCTACTTTATCTACCAGACTAGAAGAATTAATGGCAGAATATGCTAAATATGGAGGCAGCGCATATGTTGGAAATGAAGCTTGGAAGCATATTGAAAACAAGGCAGGTGTTACAATGGGGAAATTCGTTGAAAAATATGTAAGAATTCCATTAAAGGAAGTAGACGTTAGCTACAGGGATTTAGCTCCGATACAGCTACTAAAAGCAAAAAATGCAATCATCATCCAGGTTGGAGAACAGAGCTTTTCAATATCTCGTAATAAGCCGCAAACTGATTATGGAGAAGCTGAAAATGATGAATTAGACTCGGCAGATGAGTAATAAACACGATGAGCACAAAAAAAATCACCCTTGAGGAGTTCTTTGCCCTCCTGGAAAGCGATCCTGACCATCGTTATGAATTAATTGATGGCTATCCCTCCATGATGACCGGGGGATCGCCCGATCACGCTATCATCGGCGCGAACCTGACTAGAATCCTCGGTGAGCAACTCCGGCACCGTCCCTGCGTTGTCTATAATTCAGATGTGTATATTGAACTGGCAGATGAAACAAACTGTCTTTGTCCTGATGCGTCCGTCAGTTGTGACCCCAGAGATCGCCGGGCCACGAAAGCTATCCGTTATCCTTGCCTGATTGCTGAGGTCCTCTCACCCGGCACAAAAGCCCGCGACCGAGGTATTAAAGCTGATCTCTATCAGAATATGTCTACGGTCCAGGAGATTCTATTCATTGATACACAGGTGATGAGGATTCAACTGTACCGCCGTGAAGCAGACCACTGGACCATGCGCAGCTTCGCGCACGACGATACTATAGCGTTGACGAGCCTGGGCATTCAATTCTCTGTGACAGAGGTCTACGAAAAAACCACGTTTGACGGCTCGTTCGCAGACGAATAAAAAGCCTGGTAGTCGCCACCATCCATTCGGCTACTCAGCAATAGCCACAAAACAGCAAAAATGCGCGCCTGCACGCCCAATACGCCCAAAACCCTGGGGGTAGACAAGTCTCCCTGGAAGCACTAAAATGTGAGGTGCATTCCGACGCAATACGAGAAGTGCAGATCTTAATGGTACGGGGAGACACGCAATGAGCAAAGTTAAAATGCGTTGCATCAATTGTGGCAAGTGGTTTCAGTCGGCAAATGCTAAAGAAGTAACTTGCCCCGATTGTACGCAAAAATTGAGAAAAGAAAAGCTGGCGGCCAAGGCAGCACCCGGCACGCCGCAAAACACAACGGCACCAGGTATACAGCCGCCACGCCCGGCGGTACCTCCACCGCCTAAAGCCAAATCAGCAGCCGGTGGAACGAGTCACTGGCTCGACACCGTGAACGATGTAAAAGTCAGCGAGCCGGAGCCGCCGGTAGCACGCCCGAAATTGCCTTTCACTCCTGCCCCCGATCCACGGGAACACGACAATCGAGGCGGACCGGAGCGAGGCGGCCAGCAGGGTCCAGGGCCGGGCGGCTACCGCGACCGTGACGCTCCCCGTGGTCCCGGAAACTATCGCGAAGGCGGGTATCGCGGCCCCGGCAGCTACCGGGAGACCGACTATCATAGCCCCGCTTCATACAAGACAGGTGGCACCATCGGCGGCACCATCGGACAACGTCCTCGCCAGCCAATGGAGGGCGGTCCCGGTCGCGGACCAGAACGCGGCGGCCCGCGCAAACCTGGCGACCGCAAGGGTAAGCCGGCCGGTCAAAGGCCGCCGGCTCCGCCAAAGCCCAAACGGGAGAAGATTCCACCGCCAGCGCCCTTTGTGCCAACACCCGAGCAGGTTGAACAGGTGGAGACACGCTACAAAGAGCTGGCAACACCTATCGAGTTTGACGGGATTCGCACGCAGATCGCCCAGGAGTTGAGCATCCCCAAGTCGGCCGTGAAGAGGATCGTGAAGACCCTGCGTGATCGTGAGGGGATACCAAGCTGGTGGGAGACTCAGACCTACAAGGGGTCCGGCGAAGACCTGGAAAAGATCAAGGTCGCCTACCTGCCCCACCTGCCTGTGCCGCCCGTCGGCGTGCATAAACAGATCGCCGAGGCGCTTTCCATGAAACCCGGGGAGATCTACCAGGCTATCAAAACCATTCGCCTGGAGATGAACCTGCCACAGTACAATGATCCTAGTCTACACCCAGGGGAGTTGACTTCAAAGCCCAAAGCAGAGGAGAATACACAGACAGAGCAGCCCGTGGAAAACACTGAGAGCGGAGCAGCCCCTGCCGAGGCAAACGCCGAAGCCGAGCAAGCAGTCCCTGGTCCTGCCGAAGTGAATGTCGAAGCCGAGCAAGCGGCCTCTGTTCCTGCCGAAGTGAATGTCGAAGCTCACACGGCGCCGGTGAATATAGGCGCGCCCGCTGAAAACGCTGAAACACCCGAGATCACCGGGGCGACGGCTGCTGGCAACAGTGGCGGCCCGTCCGAACAATAAATACATCTCCGGGGTACACCGGTTGATGGACCCCGGATCAAAAGCAGTGCTCTGGCACAGTTCATTTGACAAATTGGAAATGAGGGCGCTCCCCTTTCGTAGCTGCGCGATAAACTCGCGCGGGCGCTGGTTTGACGCATGGTTGGCTTGACACGCGCGCTAAATCGCGCAGCTACGAAAGGGGAGATAACTCCACTTGTCAGATGAACTGTGTCAGACCAGTAGGGCCACCGCAAGCGATGGCCCGTACATTTTAATTTAGGAAGGCAGCCATATGGATAGTTGTCTGTTCTGCGGAATTGCAAACGGCGATATCCCCAGCAAAATCTTATACCAGGATGACGAGGTGACTGCGTTCGCGGACGTTAATCCGCAGGCGCCCCAGCACGTGCTAATTATCCCTCGACGGCATATTTCTTCTATATCTGAGATGTCCGAAGAGGATGGCCCTCTGCTGGCCCACATGTTCGTCATTGCCACCAAACTGGCCCACGAACTGGATCTGGGCGAGCGCGGCTATCGGCTGGTGACCAATGTCGGTCCCGATTCCGGCCAATCGGTCTTCCACCTGCACTTCCACCTGCTGGGCGGCCGTAAGTTCGGCTGGCCTCCTGGTTAGGATGGTGCCTGGATGCGCGTTGCCATTGACTATACAGCAGCCATCAGACAAGGAGCAGGGGTTGGGAATTATGTGCGCAACCTGGTAGAGGCTCTCCTTGCCCAGGACCATGACAACCAGTATATCTTGCTTACTAGCGGGCGGCCCACGCGGGCGTGCCCGCTTCCTGACGCGCCCAATGTACGCGGTCGTAGTATCTTTATTCCAGATCGTTACCTGAATAACCTCTGGTATCGCTGGCGCTTCCCCCTGTATGCAAACATCTTCTTAGGGAATGTCGATATTTACCACGGCCCCGACTTTGTGTTGCCACCGCTCAACGGCAAGCTACACAAAGCTGTCACCGTTCACGACCTGGCCTTCCTGGAGCATCCAGAATACGCGGTTCCCGCGCTGGCGGCCTATCTCAACAAGGTCGTGCCCGAAGCAGTGGCCGCCGCCGATGTCATTGTCGCCGTCTCACACGAGACCGCGCGTACGCTGACCAGGCACTTCAAGACGCCGCCGGAGAAGATCGCAGTGATCCCCAACGGCATCTCGCCGCACTTTCGTCGCATCACCGATCCCGTGCTCCTGGGTGCGACACGCCACAAGTTCGGTCTGAAGCACCCCCTTGTGCTGGGGGTCGGCACAAGGGAGCCGCGCAAAAATCACCTGGGCCTCATCAAGGCCTTCCACCGCGCGCAGTCCAGGAAGCCGCGGCCCGCCATGCTGGCCATCGCCGGCGGACCGGGCTGGCTCTATGAAGAGACGGAGCGCGCAGTCGCGGAACTCAAGCTTGAGAACAGGGTGCGCTTCCTGGGCCGGGTCAGCGATCTCGAATTGATCACGCTCTATAGTATGGCCGATGTGTTCGCCTTCCCATCGTTCAACGAGGGCTTCGGCGTCCCACCAATCGAGGCCATGGCCTGCGGCGCTCCTGTGATTACCTCGAACATCTCCTCCCTACCAGAAGTGGTTGGCGATGCGGCGCTGCTGGTCGACCCGCACGATACCAAGGCCATGGCGCAGGCTATCACCCGCCTGCTGGACGACGAGCAACTACGCGAGGAGCTGCGCCAGAAAGGCTACCAGCAGGCACAGCGCTATACCTGGGCGGAGTCCGCGCGTAAGATGCTCGTCGTCTACCAGCGGCTCCACGCAGGTGGCACAGACTTCTCAGACTTCTCTACCAATAAGGAAGTGCCCCGATGAGAATTGGCATCAACGCCCTGTTCTTTAAGTCGCCCGCCAGCGGGAGTGGCCAGTATCTGCTTCACCTGCTCAATGCCCTGGCCGAGGTCGACCAGCAGAACACCTACGTGCTGCTGGGACCGCAACCATTGCCGCCAGATACGACGCTCCCCCCCCGCTTCTCCTACCAGGTAACGCCTGTGCCGGCCCCGGCGGCGCGCAGCGAGAACATCGAGAAGCTTATATGGGAGCAAACGACCGGTCCGCGAGCGGCATACAAGGCCGGGGTCGATCTCTTCCATGTGCCTCACTTCGCGCCACCGATCAGGTCGCGCGTGCCTGTGGTGGTGACCATCCATGACGTGATCCCCTGGCACATGCCGCTCTACCGCGCCGGGGCGAAGGTCGAGGCCTACTCGCACCTGGTGGCCCACGCCGCGCACAGAGCCAGCCTGGTGATCACAGTCTCGCAGCACGCCCGCCAGGATATCATCGACACCCTGAAGCTGCCAGAGGAGCGCATTCGCGTTATCTATGAAGCGGCCGGCGAGCAGTACCGGCCCATCACTGATGCGGCGCTGCTGGCGGCGGCGCGCGCGCGCTACTGCGTGGGCGCGCGCTATATCTTCTACCTGGGCGGTCTCGATGTGCGCAAGAATGTCCCCCAGTTGGTGCGTGCCTTCGCCCAGGTCTATCGCGAGATTGGTGACCCCGACCTGCAACTGCTGATCTCCGGCAATCCCGCTAAGCGACAGGGACCACTCTTTCCCGATCCGCGTCCCGTCGCCGCCGAACTGGGCATAGAAGACAAGGTAATTTGCCGCTTCGTGGAGGACGAGGACAAGCCGGCTATCTACAGCGGGGCGGCCGCCTTCGTCTTCCCATCGCTCTACGAAGGCTTCGGCCTGGACCCACTTGAGGCGATGGCCTGCGGCGCGCCGGTCGTCTGCTCGAACCGCACCTCGCTGCCGGAAGTGGTCGGCGACGCGGCCATCAGCGTCGACCCAACGGATCTTCAGGAATTATCCTCGGCGATCAGCCGTGTACTCAGTGACAGCGACCTTCAGGCGGACTTGCGCACACGTTCAGTGGCACGTGCCGCCCAATTTAGCTGGCGTCAGACTGCCAGCGAGACTCTCGCCGCCTACGAGGCGGCCTACCATTGGAGTAGAACGTAACATGCGTGTGCTTATGATCTCAAAGGCGTTCGTTCTGGGGACCGCGCAACGGAAACTCGAAGAACTGGCAAAATACCCGGATATAGAACTGGTGGCGGTGACCCCGCCACACTGGCTCAGTGATGATGGTAACAAGCAGGTGCTTGAACGTACCTACCTGGAAGGCTACAAATTGATCGTGACGCCTATGGTCTTTAACGGTCACTTCCATACCCATTATTACCCGCAACTGGGCCGGATCATCGGCGAGGTGCAGCCTGACCTTGTGCATATGGACGAGGAGCCGTACAATTTTGCGACCTTCCAGGCCATCCGCCGGGCGCACAAGCGGAAGATACCGGCACTCTTCTTCGCCTTCCAGAACCTCTACCGGGAGTATCCGCCGCCCTTCCGCCAGCTAGAGCAGTACAATTATAGCCATACCCAGTACGCGCAGGCAGGCAACAACTCGGCGGCCGAGGTTCTGAGACGCAAGGGTTACAAGGGTCAGATCCGCGTGATTGCCCAGTTCGGAGCCGACCCCGCTATCCATTTCCCAGATAGTGGGCGAGCTGCACGCGGCCCCAATGATCCCTTCATTCTTGGCTATGTCGGACGCCTGAAACCTGAGAAGGGTCTCCCCCTGATCATCGAAGCACTGGCAAGCCTACCGAACTGCTGCCGCGCCGTCTTTGTGGGTCATGGTCCCCTGCGCGAAGACCTGGAGCGGCAGGCCGCGGACCTGGGCGTGGCCGACCGTGTCACCTTCAAAGCCGTCGTCCCAAGCTATAAAGTTCCCGATGAGATGCGCCAGATGGATGTGCTTCTGCTGCCTTCGCTGACGCGTCCTAACTGGGCGGAGCAGTTCGGTCGCGTGCTCGTCGAAGCCATGTGCTGCGGGGTCCCGGTGATCGGCTCCGATTCCGGCGAGATCCCCTTTGTCATCGGTGACGCAGGCTTGATCTTCCCCGAAGGCAACGCGCAGGAATTGGCGGCCCGCGTGCGCCAGTTGTTAGACGACCCGGCCCTCTATGCCCGCCTGGCAATCCAGGGCAGACTACGCGTGTTAGAAAATTTCACCCAGGAAGCCATCGCTAAACAAACGTACAAGTTATACGTAGAGATGTTAGCGGGCAAAACCACCCCGTAGGGCGCATCTCGTAGCGCGTGGCTTGCCTCGCCGTCCTGTAACCG
>JALYTT010000527.1 GCA_030854145.1 Chloroflexota bacterium
GGTGGTGACAGGATGGCGAGGCAAGCCACGCACTACGCAACGCTCGCGTATAGAGAGGAAATGAGGGCATGGCCTTTCTTGTAGCACCAGCAGAGCATTATAAGGAGAGCTATCTTCAAGCCATCCAGGAATTTCAGGTGGAGGGGAGGCATATGGATGTCAACGTGAAAAGAGTCTCCAGGAATTTTGGCCATTTTCTGCGCTATTTATGGGCTCTGGAAGACCGCAGGAGGGTCCGGCCCGGCAGAGTTCCCGCCACAGATCTCTGGCTGGTCGCTGGCAACGAGTTCATTGGACGGCTCTCCTTGCGTCACGAACTGAATGCAACTCTGCTTCACTGGGGCGGCCACATTGGCTATGAGATCAGGCCGTCGCAGCGCAGGCGCGGCTATGGCAAGGAGATCCTGCGGCTGGGCCTGGCCGAGGCGCGTATTCGAGGGCTGCGCCGCGTGCTGGTCACCTGTGACGAGGATAACACCGGCTCAAAGAAGATCATCGAGCATAACGGTGGGCAGTTTGAGGACGCAGTCGATGTTGAAGGCAGTCCCGTAAAGAAGCTGCGCTACTGGATCGATATTCCATAGTTGAAGCGTAGAGGTAAGGGTGCAGTTGTGACGACGTTTGCTCAGATTACATCAATCAAAGATCCTTGTGTGATGGAGGCAAGAGAGCTTTCTTCATCCTCCGGGCGCACGCGACAACGCAAATGTTTGTTGGAGGGCATTGACAGCATCCGCTGGGCGCTGGAGGCAGGCATGGCTGTGGAGTATGTCTTCGCTCACACGACCGTGCTGGATACCTCCCTCATCGGTCGGCTCTCAGCGTTGCATATTCCCTGCTATGTGGTATCAGATGGCATTCTGAAAAAGATCAGCGACACCTCATACCTTGTACCCTGTCTGGGGGTCGCGCGTCTCCCGCGCGAGGATGCCTGGGATGATCGCCTGGGAGACCTGGTGCTGGTCCTGGACCGCGTGCAGGATCATGGCAATATCGGTACCATCATTCGTACCGCCAGCGCCTTTGGCATTCGCGATATTGTCTCCACCAGCGCCGATCTGGATATCTATTACAAGAAAATCGTCTCCGCCTCGCGTGGCACGGTGTTTGATACACGCCTGTGGCGTTTCAATGCTGCCACCGCCGCTGTGAAGGCGCTCCAGCAGAAGGGCTACCAGGTCGTCGCCACCAGTTCCCACGCGCGCACCATTCAATCGATGGCCACCTTGCAGGTGAAGCCGATAGCTCTGGTGGTGGGCAATGAGACCGAGGGTGTCTCGCAGGAGATCGTCGACCTTGCCGATGTCGTTGTGCAGATCCCCATGAGCGGCATGGTGGAATCTCTCAACGTCGGCGTGGCGACGGGGATCAGCCTGTATGAATTGAAGTTCAGGATGGTGTTGACTATGTTGACGAATTATATCCGTAGCAGGTTGGGCCGCGAGGTGAACGTGGCCTCCAAGTTGATTCGCCAGGCCTTCGATGCTCGCCTCAAGCAGGTATCCGCGTTGAACGGCACGCAGGTTGTGCTGCTGATGGTGCTCAAATGCGATGAAGTAATGACGATGGATCAGGTCAGCAAGGATATGACGACCTTCGGGCCTGAACTGGACGCGTTACTGGCCCCCCTCTTTGAGCACGGCTATATTCAGCATGCCACTCCCGGCGACAGCATTCTCCTGACCGGCGCAGGCGAGCAAGCGATTGCCCAGCTCTGGAGCGTCGTTGAGCGCGCAGAGAACGACATCCTCTCCGACTTTACCGCCGATGAGAAGACTCAACTGGATACCTTCTTGAAACGTATACAGGCAAACGCGACGCGGATCGTGGAAGAGCAGGTACCATGAGCGGATTACCCTCTACAGCTACCCAGGCCAGTGATCTCCGCTGGCAACTTGCCTGCGAACTGGCGCAGCTCTGTCCGCCGGATCTCGGACGCGAAATTGTGCTTACCGGCTCGACCTCTATGGGCATAGCCGACGAGTATTCAGATATCGAGCTGGTCTTCTATGTCGATATGCCGCCGCTTGCTGAGCAACGCGCGGACTGGCTGTACGAAATTGGCGTTGAGGACCTGGTTCTGGATACTGACCCGATTGCAGATGGCTCGCTCTGGGCGACGTTCCGCTTCCACGATGTATGGGTAGAGGCCGGTTGGCAGTCGCTGGCGGACCATGAAAAGAACCTCGCAGCTATTCTTAGCGGCGAAGTACTTGACCACCATGCGCTGACGTTGGGCTGGATCATGCAACAGGCCCTTCCCGTATGCAGCGAGGGCTACCTGGCCGGCTGGCAGCAATCTCTAGCCACCTATCCTGAAGCTCTCACTCCGCGTTTGCTAGCCAACGCAACCGAATTGTGGAATTTCCCCCACCTGGTTGCCGCCAGCCGGGCTCTGATCCAGCGCGGAGAGCGTTTTACTCTTACCGAGCGTCTGCTGCGTGAGGTACATAATGTGCTGCGCATTCTCTTCGCTCTGAACCAGCAGTGGGAGCCTGTCTGGAAGTGGCTCGCCTACACAACCGCCAACCTCGCGCTCAAGCCTGCTGACCTGGTTGAGCGCATCAACGCGATATTCTCCTCGTCACAGCCCGAACAGAGCTTGCTGCTCTGCCGCAACCTCGTCCATGACACCCTGTTGCTCGTCCCGCCTGTATATGATGTGTCATGCGCGCTGGCTCTGATATAGTTAGGAGTGCGAGGGATCGCACTCCTAACTATGGATTACGTTTTACCACGATTGGGTAGAAGGCATCATAGCCCCAGGGCAAACAAATTTCCGTCCAGGCTTCCCATGTACAGTCTGCCATTGACGATGGTGGCTGAGCTTACGAAGCGGGCGCTGTTCTTCGTGGGGTCCTGGAATTTGTAGGTCTGCTTTCCTGAGGCTGACTTCGCCACAATGATAGAGTTACCTGCTCCTACCACCACTAATCCTGGTACAATCATGACCGAACTAAACACGCGACTAGCCAGGCAGGTTTGCCAGAGGAATGCTCCCGTGGCCGGATTCAGGGCCCTCAGGCTGCCAACACAACTCTTCCCATTGATCGTTGTGCTCGAATCTGCCTCATAGAGTGTGCTGCCGTCCCAGCCGCTGGAGGCGAAGCTGTTCCCGCCTCCTACATCCGACAGTCGAACTTGCCAGAGCGGACCCGCGGCAATATTGCTCCGGTCGAAGGCATAATAGATGCCGTTCTTATTTACCAGCCCGACCATCTGATGCAGAACTCCCCCAATCGTAGCCTGGAAGAGCGTAGGAGTGCTGCCAAAGTCACTATCCGTTATCAATTGGGACGGCGGCACTACCCAGGAACTGACTAGCGACAGATCAGTCGTATTTAGTTCGATCAACCCTACCGACAAATTCCCAGGCTTTTTGCAAGACGACTGTGTGCCTGTGCTCGCATAGAGCATGCCGGTCTGCTGGTCGATGGTAGGTGTATCCCAGACACCGCCTGAAATACAGCCGTCGGGAACCGTCTTGAAGGTGTGAAGGACCGTGCCAGTTGAGGCAGCTAACTGGACAACTTGTCCCTGTATCAACGGGCAATCCCCATATGACGACACGCCCACATAGAGGTCCCCTTTATAGAAGACGGGCCCCGCCCATAACATATGGCTGGGGGAGGTGCCCAGCCGCGTATTCCAGAGGATCGCGCCTGTGGTAGCGTTAAGCGCATAAAGCGTCGCATCTCCCCCACTCACAAAGGCCACGGAAGTCATCGTCCCATCGATGGATATTGTCTCTATGGCTGCTGCCCCGGATGGACCAGCGCTTGGCGGATAGCAGCGCTGAGTTGGAGGAGGCGTCGTGGTGCCCAGGTTAGTTGCCCACACATCGGTTCCATCGGCCGGATTGCTTGCATGCTCTAAGCCATCCCATGATCCCCAATAGATCAGCCCGTTCGCTGCCGTCACCTGGGAACTGATGCCACTGCCCTCATGGCGCGTCCACTCCACCTTCATCAGGCGGGCAGTGGATGCATTCAGAACCGTCTCCGCTCCGTTGAAACCGCTATGCCCAAGGCCCCCCTGGAACATCGTCCAGTCGGTGCCTGTTCCCGTCGCATGTGCTTGAGTCGGTATGCGCGGCCAGAGGAGAAAAGCTCCGAGTATGCCGGCAAGCAAGGCGAGGAGCGTATATAAAATAAGTATCTTCCGTTTCATCATCTCTCCGAAAGCTCATATATAAATACATTTCATGTAAATCCATCGATAATATTAACATACATGGGTGACGATTTGGTTGCGTCTGAGTTAAGAAAATGCAGCAAATCACAAAAAGAGGTTAATTTTTTCAAGACTATCTTGGAGGTCTTTTCTCAAAAAAGATAGCGGTACTTCGTTGTGGTCGCTTGCCTGATATAATCTGATATTCAACCCGCTACGGGCTCCCTCTATGCAGAATGCCACCCCATACACGTTAACATATGCCATGAACGAGCGGACATCGGGCGTCTCCGTAGGGCGTGGCAAGCCCCATAGGCGTGAACGGAAGCCGAAAAGGAGAGCCGCCTCGCGTCTCCGTAGGGCGTGGCTTGCCTCGCCGTCCCTGTCACCACCAGGA
>JALYTT010000528.1 GCA_030854145.1 Chloroflexota bacterium
GACCATACCATGCGTCTGCCGCTCAAGCGTTACATAACATTACTTGCCGCGTACCTCAGGCCGCAGTGGGCCAGAGCGCTGCTGCTGGCGGTGTTGCTGTGTGGCAGCATTGGTTTGCAGTTGCTCAACCCGCAGATCCTTGCGTATTTCATTGATACGGCCCTTGGTGGTGGGGCCACATTGCCTCTGGTGCTGGCGGGCATAGCCTTCATCGGGATTGCGCTGCTGAACCAGGGGATTAGCGTGGCCAATACCTATTTCAGCGAGTATGTAGCCTGGACTGCGACCAACCAGTTGCGTACCGACCTGGTGGCGCATTGTCTCTCGCTGGACATGGGGTTTCACAAGGCGCACACGGCCGGCGAACTTATCGAGCGCATCGATGGGGATGTCGATCTGCTCTCCAACTTTTTCTCGGAGTTCGTGATTAACCTGCTCAGCAGCGCCTTGATGGTGGTGGGCGTGCTGCTGCTCTTCTTCCGCATTGACTGGCACCTGGGCCTGGTATTCACCGGCTTCTGCCTGCTGACCCTGAGCTTGTTGATGCTCATTCGTCGTCGCGCCCTGCCTTTCACGCTTGCCAATCGCCAGTGCAGCGCAGACTTTTTCGGTTTCCTGGGCGAGCAGCTCGTGGGAACCGAGGACGTGCGCGCGAACGGCGCCACATCCTGGGTCATGCGCCGCTTCTATGCGTTGCTGCGCTCCTGGCTACCTATCTATCGGAAATATCTCATCTTAGGGACCCTGCTCGGTCTTACCGCGATAACTATGTTTAACATCGCGGGGGCGCTGGCGGTCGGGCTGGGCGCGTACCTGTTAGGGATGCGGGCTATCACTATCGGTACCGTCTACCTGCTGTTTGCCTACACGGATATGCTTTCTCAGCCGCTCCGACAGATCATGGTGCAGTTGCAGGATCTACAGCAGGCTGAGGCCTGTATTCAACGGATCGACAGCTTGCTGCATACCGCACCTGCCATTGTCGATGGCGTCGGGACTCCGCTGCCGCCTGGTGCGCTCTCCGTGGAGTTCCGCAATGTGTCGTTCGGCTACGTGGCGGGTGAGCCGGTGATCCATGACCTGGCGTTCACACTACAGCCTGGCAAGGTACTGGGCGTGTTGGGACGCACTGGTAGTGGCAAGACTACCCTGGCGCGCCTGTTGTTCCGGCTGTATGATCCCCAGGCCGGCGAGGTCCGTGTGGGTGATGTTCCGGTATGCATGGCCCGCCTGCGCGACCTGCGTGGACGTATCGCGATGGTCACACAGGACGTGCAGATTTTCCGGGCCTCGCTGCGCGATAATCTGGCCTTCTTCAATCGCACGCTCTCCGATGCGCGCCTTATCGAGGTGCTTGACGATGTAGGCCTCTCTGCCTGGTACCGCGCGCTGCCTGGGGGTCTGGATACCGAGCTGGGTTCCGAGGGTCAGGGCATATCCGCCGGCGAGGCGCAGTTGCTGGCCTTCGCGCGCGTCTTCCTCAGCGATCCGGGTCTGGTGATCCTCGACGAAGCCTCGTCGCGCCTTGATCCCGCCACGGAGCAACTCATCGAGCGCGCGGTGAGCAAGCTCTTCGCGGGCCGGACCGCCATTGTGATCGCGCATCGCCTGGCAACGGTGCAGCGCGCCGATGATATCCTGCTGCTGGAAGATGGCCGCCTGCTCGAACATGACAGCCGGGAGACCCTGGCGAACGCGCAAGGCTCGCGTTTTGCCCGCTTGCTCCAGACGGGCTTAGAGGAGGTGCGCATATGAAGACCTGGCGCTTCCTCTGGCGGGTGATCCGCTACCAGCCGTGGCTGTATGGCATCGATGCTCTGGGAGTAATCGTGTTCCAGCAATTTCGTATAGTCTTTGGGTTGATCCTTCAGGCGTCCTTTAACATCCTGGCCAGGGATACGCGCCTGAGCCTCACGCTCTGGCTGCTCCTCGCGCTGCTGATGGTGGCCGCGCTGGTGCGCTTTCTCGGCTACCTGGGCGCGGAGTTCGCCTATGTGCTCAATCGCTTTAGCATCAGCGCGCTGCTGCGTCGCAACATGCTCAAGCATATTCTGGAACAGCCGGGGGGGCGCGCGTTGCCGGATTCGCCGGGCGAGGCCATCAGCCGCTTCCGCGATGATGTGACCGCTGTCGACGCCATGATCGACCGGCTGGCCGATATCGTGGGCCTGGCGATCTTCGCCGTCGTCTCCATGGTAATCCTGGTGCGTGTGGATGCGCAGATCACGCTGCTGGTCTTTGTCCCGCTGATCTGCATTGTAGCTCTGGTCCAGGCCATGACGAAGCGCCTGGAGAAGTATCGCCGGGCCAGTCGCGAGGCCACGGCGCGCGTGACTGGCGCTATCGGCGAGATCTTCGGAGCAGTGCAGGCTATCCAGGTCGCCGGCGCGGAACCATACGTGGTAGAGCATTTTGAGAGTCTGAGCAAGCAGCGGCGTACGCAGGTCATCCGTGATCGCGTGCAGAGCGAGGCCTTGAACTCGGTCTTCGAGAATACGGCGGGCATAGGCACCGGCTTTATCCTGATCCTGGTGGCGCTCTCCCTGCATACCAGGCACCTTGGCGTGGGCGACCTGGCGCTGTTTATCTACTACCTCAACTTCGTGACAGATTTTACCGGCATGGCCGGTATGCTGCTGGCGCAATATACGCAGACGAAGGTGTCGGTCGAACGCATGGAGAGGTTGCTGCAAGGGGTGCCGCCTGAGATGCTGGTGGCTCCACATACGCTGCATTTGAAAGGTCCTCTGCCGGAGACACCATCTATCGCGAAGACGGAGCAGGACCGCCTGGAGATGCTGGAGGCGGTGGACCTCACGTATCGCTATCCCGATACCACGCGCGGTATCACAGGGGTCAGCCTCTGTCTGAAGCGTGGCTCGCTGACGGTCATCACGGGGCGTGTCGCGGCGGGCAAGACCACGCTTGTGCGCGTGTTGCTGGGCCTGCTTCCCAGAGATAGCGGCGAGATACACTGGAACGGCGCGCTGGTGGCGGACCCGGCGACCTTTTGCGTGCCGCCGCGCTGCGCCTACACCCCACAGGTGCCGCGCCTCTTCAGCGAGACGCTCAAAGCCAACATCCTGCTCGGCCTGTCGGAGGAGAGCGTTGATCTGCCAGGAGCTATCCACGCGGCGGTCATGGAGCGCGACGTGGCGAGTCTGGAGGATGGCCTGCAAACCGTGATCGGGACGCGCGGCCTGAAACTCTCCGGCGGCCAGGCGCAACGCACAGCGGCGGCGCGCATGCTGGTGCGCACCCCCGAACTGCTGGTCTTCGATGATCTCTCCAGCGCGCTCGACGTGGAGACGGAGCGTATACTCTGGGAGCGCATCTTCTCCGGCGACATGGCTACCTGCCTTGTCGTCTCGCATCGCCGGGCCGTGTTGCAGCGCGCCGATCACATTATCGTGCTCAAAGATGGGCGCGTGGAGGCCTGCGGGATGTTAGAGGTGCTCCTGGAAACATCCGAGGAGATGCAGCGGCTGTGGCGGGGCGATTTTGGTGCGCCAGAAGATGAGGAGGGAGAGGTTCTTGAGTAATGAAACCCGCCACCAGCTTGCCAAATGCCAGGCCATCGCGTAGTATGAATGTAGGGCATTTTTTGAAACACAGACCACATCTATAGATTGTATAGGAATAGTATCATGCCACAACACTTGCTGATCGATGCTGATGATACGCTCTGGGAGAACAATATCTATTTTGAGCGCGCCACTGAAGAGTTTATTGATTTCCTCAACCACTCCGCGCTCGCGCCGTATGAGGTTTGCGCGGTGCTTGATGAGGTGGAGATGACCCAGGGCTATGGGAGTGCGAGCTTTACCAGGAGCCTGGAGGCAACCTATAGGCGCCTGGTGGAGCGCGATATCCGCGACGAGGACCTGGAACAGGTCAGGCGCTTCGGCGTGCAGATCACCGAGCACCCGATGCAACTCATGGAGGGCGTGCAGGAGACACTTGAATACCTGGCGCCCCGCCACGCGCTTATCATGTTGACCAAGGGCAATGAAGAGGAGCAGAAGCTCAAAGTTGAGAATTCAGGGCTGAAGCTCTACTTTAGAGACATCATCGTGGTTGCGGAAAAGGATGTGGCTACCTATATCGGGCTTGTAGAGGAGTTGCTCCTGGATCATGGCCATACGTGGATGGTGGGCAATTCTCCCAAGTCCGATATCAATCCGGCGTTGGCAGTGGGACTGAACGCCGTCTTTATCCCGCATATGCATACCTGGGGCCTGGAAAAGCAAGACATTCGTCACGAGGGTAGCGGGCGCTTGCTGGTGCTGGATACGTTTGCTGAGTTGTGCGAGCACTTCTGATGCCTTGCGTAGGGACGGGGCGCAGGCCAGCGGTGCCCCTACACGAAAAGAGTCACACGCTCGCATCCGGGCGTTCCGGTCCTGGACCGACATCTGGCAACTAGCGGCATCCCTTTTTCGTGTAGGGGCGCCGCTGGCCTGCGCCCAATAAGCGTCAAGGTAAGGCATCGCTTGCAGAAAGCGAGCCGCGAATCCGTAGGGCGTGGCTTGCCTCGCCAGTCCGCCCGCAGGGCGCTTCCAGGTG
>JALYTT010000529.1 GCA_030854145.1 Chloroflexota bacterium
CAGCCACGAACCTCCACTGCTGGTCGTGGCGCTGGTGGTCCAATCGAGCGTATGGGCACAGGCGCCGCTGGTCGTGATAGTCACAGCCTGTGCCGGGGGATTGGGCTGGCTGCTGACCCCCGCGAAGGAGAGCGCGAGATTCGCGGTAGTGATAGTACACGGAGCCTGGAGCAGGAAGTTCACCGGGATGGACTGCGGGCTGCCTACCGCGTTATGCCCGGAGCCATCTGTCCCGCTGATAGTTATCATGGCAGTATACGTGTTGGCTGGTAGGCCGGGTGGGATGCTCACCGTCACCGTCAACGTGGCGGAGGCACGCGCGGTCAGACTGCCACTGGCAGGGGTAATGGCCAGCCAACCGGTACCCATAGTAGTGGCCGTGGTGGCGCTCCATACCAGGTTGCCCCCACCGTTGTTTGTCACAGTGATGCGCTGCTGCGCGGGTGCGGGCTGACCGATCACGCCCTGGAATCCTAAGGTCGCGGGTGTCGTCGCCATGATGGGCGTCGTTGGCCGGGCTATGGCCAGGCTCACAGGTAAGGTCTGGGTTCCGCTAAGTGCGCTAAAGACGATTGAGCCACTGTACGAGCCAGGCGCCAGCCCGGCGATGTTGACGCTGACAGAGGGCGCTGTGGGCGTGACCGCTTTCGCGGGACTGATACTCAACCATCTTACCGTGCTGCTGGCGCTCCAGCGTAGAGGCGTGGTGCAGCCTTGCGAGAGACCCAGGTTGATCACCTTTGATGGTGGCCCACCTTGCAAGTAAACGGCGGTAAATGCCAGATTCCCAGGCGAAACCTGCAACATGCATTGTGGATTGACCGTGAGACTGATAAAGATGCTCTGTGGGCTATCTTTGACCGGCAGCGGGCCAGTAGCGCTAAAGATGATATACGCGCTATATGTTCCCGGCAGCAGAGAGGTCGTATTCGCATTGATGGTGACAGGCTCGCTACTATTTTTCGCCAGCGTGTCAGAGAGAGGGTAGGCTGAAAGCCAGCCGGGAGTGCCCGCCTGATAGGCGATAGAGGCCTGCCATGATAACGGCCGCACGCCTGGATTGCTGACGGTCACCACCTGTGCAGGAGGATTCGCGCCGCCGTCGCTGCCCGTGAATGAGAACACAGCGGGGGTCAGTTGCAAGACGGCCTCGTGCCCCGGATCAAGTGGGGTAACCTTCATCCTGGCAGACAGGCTACTCTGGCCCGCGCTTGTTATGAAGAGCACCGCGGCGCTATAGGCGCCCGGTTTGAGATTTGAACGATCCGCCGCCACCGTCACCTGCACAGTCTGCCCGTTTGAGAAGGTACCACTGGTGGGGCTGACCATCAGCCAGGACTGCGTTGCGCTCGTTTGCCAGGTGATCTGCCCACCGCCCGCGTTACTCATGACAATAATCTGGCTACTGTTCGTCGCCTGGTCGCCCGAACCCAGGTCAAGCATAGGTGTTGAGAGCTCCAGGTGCGGCGGGCGCAGCGAGGAACCATGACCGGTCACCAGGAGCGTGAAGCCAGCAGTTTTGTGCAGTGTGGCATCCTCCACATGGATCACATGGGTGCCTGGCTGCCATTCCGGTGCCACGGTGACGGTATCGGTAAAGCTACCTGTACTATCGGCCTGGATGATATGCTTGATATCGGTATCAAAGACGGGGATGTTTGTATCGCGTGACAGGCCTACAGTGCTGCGCGGGCTAAAGTTGGAGCCGCGCAAGGTGATGGTTGCGCCCAACGCGACGGCGGCGGGCGTGATTTGCAGCGTTGGCTGACTGTGGTCAGGCGGCGATTGTACAGAGTTGCCGCGTCCCAGAGCTGTGACCACCCCGAAGAGTCCACCCACTACCAGGGCAGCTACCAGCAAAACGCTCAGCCAGAAAAACATGGCAGGCCCCAGATGGTATGGACTACGGGTGCGAGCCGGCAGGGAATGCGCGGCGGTGGTGCGCGCCTGGATGTACCGGGACATGGAAGGGCCGCTGCCAGGTGTTGTGCGTAATTGTTGGCGTGGCACATCAGCAACGGGAAGCCGGTTCTGAGTGATGGCGTTCGCCAGGCCATCAGGGGAGGCTGCATCCTCGATCAAGAGCGGGGTCTCACGTACCAGCGACTGCTGGAGCTTCCTTGCCTGATCTCGTAAGCGTGGGGGCAACTTGACCGTGGAGATATTTGCCTCGTCCTCACCTGCCTCTATACCCTCTTCTATGGAAGCGGGGGCTGTAGCCGGGTTGTCAGAAAGAGACAGAGTTTCGCCGCAGGCGGCACATTGCCGTGCGGATTCAGGAAGAGGCTCGTTGCAGTTTGGGCAGGTCGCGTCTCTCATGCCCCTCCTTCTCAGAAATAGGGAGGCTTATTCGCATTTTGCTAGACAAAGTGTACGAGAAAACGAGCCTGTTTGTCAATCTACCATCTGGCTCCGGCGTCTATTCGTGAACAACTTCGCTCTGCCACTGGCACTTCTCCGGTATCGCCTGCTTCAAGGCCTCCGCCAGTGCATCGATATCGGTCACATCGTCGCGGTAGACGACCCACGCGCGCGCCTTTTGTTGCGGCGAGGCCGGCGTGCGATAGATGCCGACGCCAATACGCTTGCCGTTAGGGAAAAACTCCTCTTTGACACGTGTCAGGTCCTCCCAGCGCACCTCGATCACCTCGTCCTTACGACTGCGTTTGACGATGGACTCCGGCCCCAGCGTGATAGTAAAGGGGACAGGAGCCACAATGCGCAGGTAGACAATAAAGCCGAAGATAAAGACCAGCGCCACGATGGTGCTGCCCACGACAGTCGCGCCCGCCGCCGCGTGCTGGTATACGCCAATCCAGATCACCAGGCCAATGAGGACCAGCAGCCCCAGAACGGTGCCGACACGCTTCAAGGGAGTGAGACCCGGCCCGATAAAGACACGTTCCTCTGTTTTTGATGATGCTGCCATCGTATGTCTCCATCTGTATGTATATACTGTATGAGTGTATGCGTTTTTGTGCCACCCTCATTGTAGCGATAGCGCGCGCGCAATGCAACTCTCAATCCGCGTCGGCCGACGCGGGCGAGGCAAGCCATCACCCCTACGCGGATTGAGATCAAGGCGCTTCCACTTTGCGTATCTACTCCAATATGATATACTGATGCCGCTGACCTATTCAGACAATCTCGCAGAATAGTCTTCTCGCATTGCTTTGTGGGCTGTTCGCACAGTAGAGCGCATCTGGTAATACCCGTTGTCATTACGCAAGAGGGAGGCTCATCGTGTCTACACAGCACACCTCAGGGACTTTTGGAACATCCGCGCAATTCGACACTCAACCTCAGCGTATCTCAGGGAAGCTGCTGGCAACACAGGGATACGTGGTGGGAATTGAGATCAGTGGCAGCGGCAGCCGTCAATCGGTGGCACTGGCAGACCTGGATGGAAAGATACTGCGCCGGGTACGTCGCCCGCTGGAGTATGTTCCTGATACCCAGACACTTCTGCAATTATTGGATAGTATGCTTGCCGATGTGATGGCTCCCGAACATCTCCAGGATGGACGCGTCCTGCGTGTTGGTGTGGCGGTCGGAGGGCGGGTAGATGCGTCGCGGGGCATCGTGCGCACGCTCCATCATGCCCACGGATGGGAAAACTTCCCCTTGCAGGAGCACCTGACGGAACATCTTGATATACCTTGTATAATTGATAACAACGCGAACGCGGCGGCGCTGGCCGAGACGCACTATGGCGCGGGCGTGGGCGAGCGCTCAGTGTTCTATGTGGGCCTGGGACGCGGTATTGGTGGCGCGCTGGTGGTGAATGATAGGATCTACCACGGTGTGACATACGCGGCGGGCGAGATTGGCCACCTCCTGGTCAAGGAGCAGGGACCGAAGTGTTCGTGTGGTAGCTATGGGCACCTGGAAGCCATTGCTTCGGCACAGGCCATTGTGCGCACCATGATTGGTCTTTCGGTGGAGCACCCTGAGACAGAGTCAGCTATTCGCCGGGTCACGGATGGCCGGGCCGAGCGCATCACGGCCGAGCAGGTATTTCGCCTGGCGGCGGCGGGCGACAGTGTAGCGCGGCACGTCGTAGATGATGTCCATACCTACCTGGGAATAGCCCTGGTAAATATCGTCCATTTGGTCAACCCCGGTATGATTATCCTGGGGGGCCCGGTGGCACAGGCAGGAGATCTGCTGATCGCTCCCTTGCAGGCATGCATTCAAGATCAGTGCTTGCCCGCTGCTAGCCAGGATTTACGCGTCGTGCAGGGGCAGCTTGGCACAGAGGCAAACATTGTGGGCGCGGTCACACTGGCTCTACAAGATATTTAGATCAAATCAAAGAGGCATACATTGTGGAAACAGGCAGGGTCATTTACAGGCGCTACCTGCTGAGACGCCTGATACAGCAGGGACAGAATTGCGCTGTCTACCAGGGTGTGGACCAGGTCTTGCAGCGCTCTGTCGCGGTAAAATCCGTATCACCTTCCCATTCCTCTGCTTACAGGTCAGCGATCCGTTTGACAGCGCAATTTTCTCATCCGAATATCGTTGGCCTATACGATGTTGTCAGCGAAGGCGAGACTCTGT
>JALYTT010000530.1 GCA_030854145.1 Chloroflexota bacterium
ATGCAGTGCCGTTTCAGCGTTGGCTTCTCCAAGAGAAACGAGCTGCACACCTTCTGCACGGTGTGATTGCAGCGTTTGGTGCCAGAAAGTGTTGCTATCCAAGGTGCTCCTTCTGTTAGATGGACCTTTCTCTTTTTCCACTGCCTATGTATCAGCTACGAGACAGTTCGTGACTGTGACTTGGTATCTAGTTGACCCTCCAGACCTGGTCACTTATAATGAGAAGACCTCCGGCTCCATCGTCTGCGGGGAGGCGGGCTAAACACCTGTGAGGAGGAAGAGGCAGCGCGCCGGAAGCTGCACGCGTGTCGTACGACCGGCGACCTGAATATGCCCTCACAGACCCCGCGCATGGTTTCTTCCCGTTGGTACTATCCTCCGTAGCTACCCCAAGCTGTTTCTTGAGATCCTTGATCCCCCTCAGATTGCTCACAGATATGCTTCTGGAGCACAGCTATCATCGTCTCTTTCCTCCAAGACTATGAAAATAACTTTATGAATGTGTAGATAGAAGCATAAAAATAACCATACAAAGAAGGTTGGAGATATGCACCCCTTATAATCCGTACCCAGTAAAGGCTCCATCTTCCTGGAACAGTCGCTCGATATCCTGGCACGAAAATAGCTCTGGCTCCTCGCTTTCTACAACACACGGCCACCGTTGACAACAGGTATAAGCAAAGCGAACAGCCAGCCGTTGAGTGCCTGGTTCTCTGCCAAGGCGAATATACAGCCACGTTTGAAACTCTCCTCCGATTAAAGCTTTGGCTTGCTCAAGGCGCGCGAGTTCTTCCTCATTGTCAGAAGCTACGCCATCGTAGCAGGGGACACGACTTACCCACATGTAGGCTTCGCCATCAACGAGACCTCCAGGTTCCTTCTCATCTACTTTCGACTTCAGCATACCACCGGCTTGAAGAATGACTTCTATTAACTCTTCTTTGGTGAGATCATGACTGCTATAAAGCACTAATCCAGAACTCATGGATATTCCTCCTGGTAAGCGAACCGATCTTTTTTGAAGGAACTAACTCAAACATCGTGTAATGCATTCATTCAATTCTTGCAGCATCGGCTGTAAACGTCTCTTCTCCTCTTCAGAATATATGCCTGAAAGGAGTACAAACAGATCCTGAATACTTATCATGGCACCCGCTGCAATCTTTGAGACATACTCTCTCTTTTCCCACTTGTGCGCCAGTGTCTCCAAAGCCGTACGTAATTCTTTAAAAGCTTCGTCATCTATACCACCGAAACGCAGCTCTAGAACAAAAGAAGGACCTATCACATGTTGACTCACCACTGCAATGGCATTTTCTTCAGACATCGTCTCTGTCGAAAAGAGTCCAGCAAGTAAGTTACTTAATTTCATGATGAAATGACTGATTTCAGCTTCTTTTTCTGGATAAAGGGAAAGGCATGTTTCTAAACGCGGGAGCACATTCCATAAAATACGCACATCCCGTTTCGGAAGAAGATCTTTCTCTAGCCACCCTTGATGGATTGTTCGTAATGCCGCTTCTAGCTTTTGAAATTCGGACTCAGCTATGATCTCTCCAGCTTCAACCGTCTTGATAAGGCCTCCTTCCATAAAATGATAGGTAACAAAGGCTAAAGCGCTTTCCAAAGTGAAAAGTTCAGCATCATTTTTCATGGTATTTCCCTTCATCTATAGGACTCCTGAAGAGGAGCTATCTCCGTTCATAACCCCTCCAAATGATAACGATACGGCCGCAAAAGCCTTTCATCCCATAAATAGATCATATTTTTAGCTCGCCTGCCTACATCTGTCTGCTGCTCTTGCAGAGCAGTGATATACAGAGCGGGAAGAGCATAGAGGCAGTTTGGAGCAAGCACCTCTAACACAGAGAGAAGAGCATGAGAGTCAAATGGACGCTCTCGCTGAGAGCTATTTTGGGCAAGCAACACGGCAACCGCCGGACCACAGGCAAGCGCCCACTCCTTCTTTGTTACGACGACCTGGCATATATTCCCTACCATAACGGACCAGCCCTTGTCTTGCTCTTCCATATTCAAAAAACAGGCTAAGAAGAAAGGCGTAACAGCATCCACCGCCATGCCCTGTAATACGTCAATAGCCGCCTGACGTAGATCAGTATCGCCACCAGCAGCTATCCTCATTAACCAGGGAAGAGCGGCTGTATTGTCTGGAAACCCTATCGCGCCAATGACCTGCATGGCAAGAAGAAGCAAGGGTCGATCATATTTACTCAGGATAGCAATAAGGTGATCGAGTGTTTCTTTTGCATGACGTGCCAGTTCGCCTATAAGATGATCTTTCGTTTCCTCATCGGCATTGATCGCATGACGTAAACGGGCCTCTATCTCCAGTTGCAAGAGATCATCTGTCGCTGCACGTGGCATCGGCAACCCATGAATACCAAAGTGATACCACTCAAGCCAGGGAAGAGACGCAGAACTTGTTCCAAGCCATCCTAAAAAATCACTCGCTCTCCAGACGCTTTTTGCCTCCTTTGCCCAGGCTGTATGCCTTAATACACTATCTTCAGCCTCATTTCTTGAAATGTCATAAACAGATTGTATTACTCTGACCGCCTCAAGAATTGAGAGACCTTCCCCATGAAGATCACTGATCACATCAGCAAGCGCTGCCCCCTGCAACACTTTCTTGCGAGAGAGAGCGACGCTTTGCTCAAAGCGACTACTCATGGATGCTTCTCCTCTCTGAATGGATGAGCACAGGAGGCGCGGGAGAACCTACATTTTGCTCACCACCATTGAGCGCGATCCCTTTTCTAATAAGCCAGACGAGGAATAATCATCGTAGTGAATATGACATCCCGATGGAACATCGTCTTGAGCAAGGGTTAATAAATGTCGAGCCAGGACAATCAGGCCTTCTTTATCGGCGGTAATCGTCACTTCCTGAGGACTACCTGCAATCTGTACAGCGAGAATATAGTCTCTATCGGACCCAACAGGAACGACGCCATAGGATGGAGCATAATTCGGTATCTCCATTTCAATTTCTTTAAGGGGTCTTTGACTGAATGCCTCGATATGGTGCCAATATTCAGGCATCTTTATGATAATTCTCTCCATACGTAGGTCTCCTTCTTCCCAGAGTATACCTCACTGTAACGCAAAAATACATGTATCCTTCAACAAAGATGGATTAGCCAGGAGAATCCGTAAACCCCCAAGACATAAGCAAGTGATTATATTCTTCCAATTCAACACAAATACCAAATGCAAGGCGTTCCTCAACCAGGATAATATCTGTTCGAGGATTATTTTCGATATAATGTAGAATATTCCAGAAATCCCTGAATTGAATCCTTATCCCTTCAGTTGTAACTACTCAGGTCTCCTGCGATGGACTTGCGCCAGGAGAGGAAACCAGGTAAAGTACACCCATGACGAAAGAAGAAGACCTGCACGTCCTTCGGGAAGAAAACCGACTGCTCAAAGCGCTGGTAGCCGAACTGCTTCCATTGAAAGAGCAATTGGAGCGGGCGCAAGCCCGGATCAAAGATCTGGAAGATCGATTGAACAAAGACAGTCGAACCAGCAGCAAGCCACCGTCTTCCGATGGGCTGGCGCGTCCGCCACGCCGTTCGCATCACCCAAGCGGAAAGCATCCAGGCGGGCAGCCGGGACATGCTGGGCACACGCTTTCGATGGTGGAGCCCCCAGAGGAAGTGGTGCATCACCGCCCCGCAGGGTGCAGCCATTGCGGTGAGGATCTCAGCGGGGTCCCAGGCATCGTCGTCGAACGGCGTCACGTCCTCGATGTACCAGAAATGCGCCTGCGGGCTCAAGAGCATCACCTCGAAGCCATTGGGTGCCCCACCTGTCAGCGCACCAGCCTGGGAAGCTTTCCCACGACGGTCAGCGCACCAGTGCAATATGGTCCGCACCTGCAAGCGCTGGCTGTGTATTTGCACCAGGGGCAATTGCTGCCAACGGCTCGCACCTGCGAGGCCCTTGCGGCCATCTGTGGCTGCCAGCTCTCGGAGGCCACCGTGCTTTCGTGGAGTGAACTGGCGGCAGAGCGACTGGCTCCGACGGTGGAGCGCATTGCAGAGCTGATCGCGGCCAGTTCTCTGCAGCACGGGGATGAGACAGGCATTCGCATCTACGGAATGCTCCACTGGCTGCATGTGAATTGCACCCCGTTTCTGACCCATCTGGCCTGGCATGCCGCGCGAGGTCGGGAGGCCATGAACGAGATTGGCATCTGGCCACGCTTTGCAGGGCGAGGCATGCACGACCGACTGGCGAGCTACGATGGATATGCGTGTGCTCACAGTATCTGCGGAGCCCATTTGATCCGCGACTGTGAGGCGGTGGCCCAGCAGGAACAGCAGCCGTGGGCCGTGCAGATGCACGAGTTCTTGCTCGATCTGCATGATGCCTGCCACCAGTGGCGGGGGCTCCAACGCCCCTCGGTTCCCTCCATCGAGCGAGATGAATGGGTTGCCCGGTATTTTGAAATCCTGGCCGCTGGATATGCCGCTCACGCTCCCCCTCCTGCCTCTTCTGCTGAAAAACGGAGAGGTCGGCGCAAGCAAAGTC
>JALYTT010000531.1 GCA_030854145.1 Chloroflexota bacterium
TGTCACTACCGGGACGGCGAGGCAAGCCACGCGCTACGGGTCCCCTTTCGCTCCCACGCCTGCCACGCTATTTGCCTGCCTGCTTATACTGGTTACAGAATAAAGAAAAGCGACTCATTGTATTTAAGGACCAGGACCTATGGTCCAAGAAATAGAGAGGCCAGCATGACCAATTCTCAGAACCCGGCGCCCTCCTTTCCGGGGGATAGCAGCGGGGAGGCAGCTATCGCCATCTCTTCTCAGGAGCCACAGCCTGTGGCAGAGACGGCGCATGTCCTCAGCCCCGGCGCTATGGAGGTGCAGGAACCTCTCTGGCAGGCGCTCCAGGAAAGCGAGGAGCGTTTCCTGGCCACCTTTGAGCAGACAGCCGTAGGACTGGCACATATCGGCCTGGAAGGGAAATGGCTGCGCATCAATCAAAAGCTCTGCCACATCACCGGATACACAAAAAGCGAGTTGAGCGAAAAAACTCTGCCGGATATCACCTTCGTCGCCGATGCCCCTCACGAGCAGCAATGCGCCAGTCAGTTGCTCGCGGGCCAGATCAACTCCTACGCAATCGAGAAGTGCCTGGTTCACAAGAACGGCTCGCTGACCTGGGTGAGACAGACCACCTCGCTCGCCACAGATGGGGAGGGGGCAACCAAGTACTTCAGCATGGTAGTTGAAGACATCAATGCCTACAAACACCTGGCCGCCGAAAAAGAGCAGCTTCAGGCGCGGCAAGAATTCGAGCGCGCGGAACTGGAGGAGATCCTGCGGCAAATGCCGGGCGGCGTGGTGGTCACCGAACCTACAGGGCGTATCACCAGGGGCAATAAAGTCATCCGCAAGATCCTGCGCCGGCCACCCCTCTCCAACGGCACTAAGACCACGCCCGAGGAATGGGTCGGTTACCATGCCGATGGCAGCGTGTACAGGGGCGAAGAATGGCCCATGGCCCGCGCCATCCGGAAAGGTGAAACGGTCGAGGGTGAAGAGATCGGGTTCTTGCGCGGCGATGGCACAGTCGGGATCATCAGCGTGGGGGCGGCTCCCCTAAAAGATCGGAACGACGCTATTATCGCGGGAGTGGCAACCTTCTACGACATCTCGGAGTACAAGGAGCTTGAGAGGCGCAAAGACGAGTTCATCAGTATAGCGAGCCACGAGATGAAGGCGCCCATAACTACCATCAAGGCCTTCGCGCAGTACCTGCAAAGAACGTTTGAGAAGCAGGGCCTGAAAGAGCCTGCCGAGTACCTCGCGAAGATGGATGCCCAGATTAATAAATTGACCCGCCTGATCGCCGACCTACTGGACATCTCTAAGATCCAGGCCGGGAAGCTGGCGCTGACCAGGGCGTCTTTCGACGCCAACCAGTTCGTCAGCGACGCGGTGGCGGAGGTGCAGCAGGGCAGCCCCGACTATACCATCAACATCCAGGGCAGCCTACCACAAGAGCTTGTGGGGGATCGCGACCGCCTGGGCCAGGTATTGATCAACCTGCTCACGAACGCCATTAAATATTCTCCAGGCGAGAACAGGGTCGACGTGCAGCTAGCCGCCCAGGGTCAGGAGCAGGCTGTTATCAGCGTGCGGGACTATGGGATCGGTATCTCCAGCAAGCACCAGGAGAAGATCTTCGAGCGTTTCTATCGCGTCTACGACGATGAAAGCAAAACCTATCCCGGCCTCGGCCTCGGCCTCTACATCTCCTCAGAGATCGTCAAGCTGCACGGTGGCAAGCTATGGGTCGAGAGCGTCGAAGGGCAGGGATCAACGTTTCATTTCTCCGTCCCGTATGCTCAATAGAGGACTTCAGGCCCCTATAATTAAGGCAATTGTACCAAATACACTAACTCCCTTGCTGAATCCTGATAGGGCGTGCTATACTTGCATAAGAAACATTTTTTCGTGTACCCACAGTTGTGATGGCCCCCTCAGGTAAGGTTGTAGACGCGTCTGAAACGTCGCCCCTGGACGGGAACGGCAGCTTGTTGGGCAAAGGAGGTGAGGGACATGGACGCTGGCCCCAGTGATAGTAGGTATGAGTGTTACACGTACCTGCTCGCGAGTTTGTTCTTCTCCTCATCGAGTGTGAGTGTGGGGCATATGCAGCATTAATGTTCCCCCGGTTATAGCCTCTCCAGTTGGCATACCTACCAGCCACCACCACTTTACTCGCTGAGAGCATACATCAAGCGGCCTACGATGGTCTCGATGTCGAGTAAGCACATCCTCGCCTGCCAGTGAGTCCTGTAGTACCTGCTCTGGGTACTCCCTGAATAGCAGTCTTCTGCACTAAAAACGCTTTGTTCCTGCGTTGCACGTTGCCTTCTTGCCGCGTGCCGTGTGGTCCTACATGTCGCGTTTATGCCTTGTAACCATAGTTACAAGGGCAGAGGAGTTTTCCACTTATCCACATGCATGTGGATAAGTCAAGGGTTTTGTGACTTCTGTACAACTGCGCAAGAAAGGGTGGTGATATCGTTGATTTTTCTCAGTGAACTTCTGCGCCAGAGCATTGCCGATAGCGAAGGACGGCGCCTGGGCAATGTGCGCGATATATGCGTCTCCTTGAACGAGACATTTCCCGTAGTGACCGCGCTGGTGGTCCATCCGGCCTCCATGACGAACGGCAATGGCGCCATGATTATCCCCTGGTCCCAGATCCACAGTATCGAAGAGGCGCCCATCCACCTGGCAGTGAAACAGGCGCACATTCAGCCATACGCCACACGACCCGACGAGCTGTTGTTGAAGCGCGATATCCTGGACAAGCAGATTGTGGATACGCAGGGTTTCCGCGTCGTCAAGGTCAACGACCTCAAGCTGGCCCAGATCAAGGGGACCGCGCGGCTGATCGGCGTCGACATCAGCCTGAGTGGCCTGCTACGCCGTATGGGCATCCTAGCCCCTATTGCGTCCCTGGGTCGGATCATGCCTATGCGCCTGGCGGAGCGCACAATTACCTGGAACTATGTCGAGCCAATTGAAGTTGTCAGGGCCGGGGTGACCGGCCAGCTCACTCCTGCGCTCGCCGGCGTGGGCGCCGGCATTGGCACCAGCGGCATCGTGCCCCAGGTGCAGCTCAACGTCAGCCATAGCAAGCTGGCTGACCTGCATCCCGCCGATATCGCCGACATTCTGGAGCAACTGGATGCCGAGGAGGCTGGCGCCGTGCTCGACCGCCTGGATACCGAGACGGCGGCCGACACCCTCAACGAGGTCGAGGCCCGCATGCAATCCGAGATCCTGAGCGAACTGGACCCCGAACGCGCCTCCGACCTGCTCGAAGTGCTCGCGCCCGATGACGCCGCCGATATCCTCTCCGATATGCCGCAGGCTGAGGCCGAGCGCCTGCTGAACCTGATGCCTGCCGACGAGGCGCAGCCCATACGTGATCTGCTGCGCTATGGCGAGAAGACCGCTGGCGGCATCATGACCTCCGAGGTGCTGGCGCTCTCGCAGGACCTGAGTGCCCAGGAGGCGCTGTCCTACCTGCGCCAGCATTCCGCGCACCTGGAGATGATCTACTACCTCTACATCGTCGACGAGACCCACCGGCTGGTTGGCGTAGTCTCCTTGCGCCAGCTTGTCACCGCTGAGCCAGTGGCACTGCTGAAGGACCTGATGGACCATGATGTGATCCATGTCTACAGCGACACCGACCAGGAAGAGGTCACGCATATCATCTCCAAGTACGATCTGCTCGGCGTACCGGTCGTGGACGGCGAAAATCGCCTGGTGGGCCTGATTACCGTTGACGATATCATCGACGTGATCCACGAGGAGCAGGCGGAAGATTTCTCGGAAATCGCCGGAGCCGGCGCCGAGGAGTTCGAGGAAGAGGAACCGGCTTTGTGGCGCGCCGTTCTCAATCGCGTTACCTGGCTGGCGGTCAACGTCGTGGCGGGCTGCCTCCTGGCCCTGCTCCTGTATCGCATCTTTGGTCCTGCGCTCACTACGAACATAGTACATATTCAGTTCGTGGGCATCATAACGACTCCGCGCTCGCCGGTGGCCCTGGGTGGCATGATCTGCTTGCTGCCCATGCTGTTGCTCACCACGGGTAGCGTTGGCTCGCAGGTGCTGGGCGTGACCGGCTGGCAACTGCGCTCTACACACGGGCGAGACTTCTGGCGGGGCATCTTCCATGAACTGCGGCTAGGTACCGCCGGCGGCGTGCTGGCAAGCATCGCCGTTGCCCTGCTCACGTGGGCGATTTTTCGTTCGCTGCCGCTCGGCATTGCCCTTGGTCTGGCCCTCGGCATCACCCTGCTGATCACCGCCATCTGTGGGCTTGTCCTGCCCACCCTTTTCCAGCGCCTGCACATGCGTGGGCGCCTGCTCAGCGCGCCGCTCCTGGACCCCATCATCGCCGTGATCAGCGTGGGCGTCTTCTTGCTGCTGGCACTGTGGCTGGTGGACGCGCTGCATGTGTAAGGCGCTCCTCTCTGATGGTCGTTCCCCCCGGACGGACACTCCTCCCGGATGGTCGCTCCTCCCGCGTAGGGATTCGGCTTGCCGCATCCGGGTGGCTGGCCATTGGGCCTGGGAGGCCTCCCTCC
>JALYTT010000532.1 GCA_030854145.1 Chloroflexota bacterium
GCAGTGCCGGCGCACGAACAGCAACGGGTTCGTATCACCCTGCCCACTGATCTGCCGCTTTTGTATGTTGACAGGCGGCGTATGGAGGTGGTGTTCCGCAATTTGCTGGAAAACGCGCGCCGCTACGCCGGGGACGATGCCTCCATCGAGATTTCCGCGAGCTTCGAGCCGAGCCCTGACGATGGCGGCCTCTTTCTACGCGTTACCGATACCGGCCCCGGCATCCCCGTTGATCTCACCGAACGCATCTTTGAGCGCTTCTATCAAATCGATGGCGGGCGCAAGCGTAGCAGTGGCGGCGTTGGCCTGGGCCTGGCGATCTGTCGTGGCTTTATTGAGGCACATGGCGGACGCGTGTGGGCGGAGAACCGCACGGATGGAGTGACGGGCGCGGTTTTTCATATCTGGCTACCATCAAAGGTGTTGCATACACAGGGACCTCAACAGGATCAGGATCTATCTCACCTTGATCTGGCCCCGTAAATGCATGGAAAGGGCGTGAGCATATGGCACAGGAAAAGCATATTTTAGTGGTGGACGACGAACCCAGCATTCAGGACTTTATCCGCCATAACCTGGAACTGCGCGCGTTTAAAGTCTCGCTCGCCAGCACTGGCCTGGAGGCGCTGGCCCTGTTCGAGCAGGTACACTTCGCCCTGGTGATCCTGGATATCATGTTGCCTAAAATGGATGGTCTGGAGGTGTGTCGCCGCATCAGACAGCGTAGTACTGTCCCCATTATTATTCTAACTGCTCTGGGAGAGGAGGCCGATAAAATCACTGCTCTGGATCAAGGCGCCGACGACTACCTGACCAAGCCCTTCGGTGTGGGCGAACTGCTGGCGCGGGTACGGGCGGTGCTGCGTCGCAACCACTGGGCCGATACACCTACGTCGGCCGGTACGCAGCGCTTTGGCACGCTGGAGATTGACTTTGAGCAGCGTCGCGTCTGGCGCGAGAGTGAACTGGTCAAATTGTCGCCCACGGAGTTTAGCTTGCTGCAAGAACTGGCGCTGCATCCCGGCAAGGTGCTGACCCACGAGACGCTGCTGAGACGCGTATGGGGCACAGAATATCATAGCGAGACAGAGTACCTGCGAGTCTATATCGGGCGCCTGCGGCGCAAGCTGGAGGCCGATCCAGCGAAACCTGCGCACCTGGTGACCGAGCCGGGTGTGGGCTATTATATGGTCAAGTAAGTAGAGACATCCGATAAAAGGAAACGTAGATGCAAGTACTCACCCCTGAATGCCGGGCTTTTCTGGTCGCGCGTCCTCGTACGGGCAAGCTAGCCACGGTGCGCGCGGATGGTCGCCTTGTTCCTGGACTTGCTCCGCAATCTTCACGCCCTGCTGCGCTGCTATTTTTTCTTCTTGATCCACCAGAGTTTCCACCCAGGTTTGCACCGTAGACAACACCTGCAAAACCAGTTCCAATGCCTCATCTTTCTGTCGTTGTTGATCCCAGTCGCGATCAAGCGCCGCCTTTAAGCTGGTACCCCAGACGAGTTCTGCTCCGGCTTCCTTCGCCACTTCGGAGAGATCTCGCCCCTGTTGATCGGCAACGACGCGCATGACTTTTTTGAGTGCGTGCCCTATGAGATTACAGGTGTCTTCCACGCGCCCCGCTCCCCACAACGGACTACTATCTAAAGCAGCACGTAATGCTCGTGGGCCAAACGTTCGGCTTTGGCTGGCAAGTTCGATGGTTCGTTCGATGAGCCGTCGATCCATCTGCGCGTCGATAATCCGCTTGCGAAAAGCGACGAACGTGCCTTTACTGAACGGTGGCTGATCGGTATCCAGACAATCCAACACCAACTGCCAGCGCCGATCCATGAGTGTTGCTTCGATCACCTCATCATCGGATACGCCCGTGTAGGCTTGCAGAATGACTGCCAGAGCAAGCTTCGCAGGAGCGATGGGTGGGTGGCCTCGCTTGCTTGGCTGGTAGAGGTTCGCCAGTTCCTGTTGGAACGCTTCATCGAACAATTCGTGCCGATGATGGCGCAGGAACACAAAGAGTTTCGCATGTCGTATGCCTGTCACAATCTGTTCTTCTTGTGCGGAAAGGTTCGCTGACGGTTGCCAAAACGGTGGCTGCATGGGTGTCCTCCAGGCGTGGGCTGGGCGCACGCGCGCGTCGGTCTCCGCGTATGGTTACCCAGCCGTGCTAAACAGACTGAAGAGGAGAGAAATCCCCACGAAGATCAGGAGTGAGAGATATAGTCATTGACCTCCTCGATCTTTTCTGGAGCTTTGGTGAGCTTTGATGGGGGCATCCCGTAGGTGGCGGGAATCTCGCCTGCCGGAATGGGCAGAGCAAAACGCCAGTGCCTCACCCACAGCACAAGCGGAACCAAGAGCAGCAAGACAACCAGCGAGGTCCATTGGGCTTGCTTGAGTCCCCAATCCAGCGCGAAGAGCGGCACGACGGTATTCGCGCGGGCAAAGAAGACGAAAAACTGGGTGAGGGCATAGCCACCCAGATAGGTGAGCAAGAGCATACCAGGGCGGCGATAGCGCCAGACCAGCGGCAGGAGTATCCCGATCAGTAGGAGATTGAGAAGCAGTTCATAGCCAGCAGCAGGCTGGACAGGCACATGGCAGGTGCCTGCCTCCAGATTCCGGCAGGCCCAACTGGCTGGGTGGTCATACACCGTGGACCAGGGCAGCGTGCTGGGGTAGCCGATGATATCGCCGTTAATGAGGTTGCCCAGGCGAGCAAAGGGGTGCGCAACGGCGGCGAAGAGCGCGCCAGCATCAAGGACGACTAAGGGGTTCAACCGCTCTTTGATGGCCCGCCAGAACAGCACCGGCACAATCAAAAAGACCGCCCCGTAAAACGCCATGCCGCCTTCCCAGGTGGCCAAGATATGTTGGGGCTTCAAGAGGTAATCCGGCACCAGATCGGGCTGCTGGATCACGAAATAGAGACGCCCGCCAACCAAACCGGCCACCACACACCACCAGAGCATCCGATACACCTGTTCCCGCAAGATCCCCTGGCGTGCGATATACCTGTGGGTCAGCCAGAGGCCCATCACAATGGCGACAACATACATGAGGCCGTACCAATGCAGGGCCAGCGGACCCAGGGAGAACAGGACCGGGTTGATATTCAGATGAATATACGGGCCAATTTGAAGCCATCCCCAATCGAGGAGAAAAGCCAGAGGAATTGAGATCTGTTGCATAGGTCACACTCTTTTCGTCAGGGGAAAATCCGCTCTTCAGCTTTCCCCTCTCTTTCAATCAAAGCACCCTGCATACAAGCGCGCAGACGTTGAAGATGACCACACTACTCACACCCAGAAGCAGGTCGAACAGGACGACGTCGCCGGTTAAGGTCAGCACAGAGCGCCACAGCTTCCCCCAACGGTCAGAAGACGTGCGTTCGTGCGAGGCTCGCCGCCAACACTCCAGGGAAGCCAGTCCCACTGCCAGGGTGACTAACAAGAACATCAGCGGCCAGTTCCAGGAAAGCAGTGTCGTGCTCCAGTTCACCCGTACCCCCACCAAACGGGCGACCAGCGCACCCAGGACGAAAACGGCAGCCAACAGCATGCGCCGCTCCGCCCGGGTTCTCATGCGCACCGCGAGGAATCCTGCCAGCGGAAGCAAGAGTGCCGCCACCCCACAGCCTCCAAGCACAAAGGCGCTGAAGAGGGTCAAGGTGAAGGAAGATGTGTGGGCAAACAGGGGTTCCACGAGGGCTGTGGTACTGATGACACTCAAGGCGTAGACCAGTCCAGGCAGGAGCAGAACCCCTCCCCGCAAGGCATGGGGGTGCATTTCTCTGGCCCAGGCTTCGGCAAAGGCGGCAGGATTGGGACCCACAACTGTTTCCGTAGATTTTTCATCCATCGCTGCCTGGAGAAGGTGGTGCTCTAATTCCAGTTGCATCTCGTTCCTGGGCGCCTTCGCAATCCCCCGCAGTTCCCAGTACCTCCCACATGCCTCACTGAGGTCGGAGATCTGGCTGCGGGTGGGCTGATCGAGGATCAACATCAGCATGTGCTCCTTTCAAAATCTGTGAAACGGCCTGGGCAAAGCTGTCCCACTCAGCCTGCCCCTCGGCCAATTGTTCGGCTCCTTTGGGGAGAAGACGATAGTACTTGCGCGGAGGGCCATCCGTTGAGGAGACAAGATATCCTTCCAGGTAGCCGCGCTGTTGCAGACGGCTGAGAAGAGGATAGATACTGCCTTCGCTCACCAGCGCGAGTCCTTGCTGGGCCAGGCGTTGGACCATCTCGTAGCCATAACAGGGCCGCTGCGCAATGGTGGCCAGCAGACATATATCCAATGTGCCCTTGAGCAATTGGGTCAAGCGTGCCTCCACGAAGATCTTCCTTCCACTCTCTTGCAGTACAATATACTGAAGAGGAGTATATCACATCGTAGCTTGTGTTGCAAGAGAGTGAAAGGAACAACTGCTGTCGCGACCGTGATTACTTAACCGACGCTCTAGCCTGGCTCAGGCGCCAGGCCGAACGCGCTGAGAGCCGGCAGCCGAGCACCCAGGACAATCAGTAGGATGCTGGCGATAA
>JALYTT010000094.1 GCA_030854145.1 Chloroflexota bacterium
GGACGGCGAAGGCAAGTCACGCCTACGACACAACCAGGCAATCTTGCTGACCCAAAAAATTCATCCCAAATTCCCTTGACTTTTCCGAAATAGCCGTGTATACTTTGAGCAATTTGAAACCAGTGTTCAGTTGTTCCACTGTGTGGAAAAGATAGGGTATGATTATGCACCGGATACGTATAACAAGATGGCTGTTGCAGTGGTACCATCCCCTGTTTCGTCTCATTGTTGGTCCCGGTGTAGCATTACCGGAGAGCATTTCTTCCTCTTCCCATTGATTTGGGAACGAGGATTTTTTTTTGCCCTCTGTAGTCCTGTGGTTCGCGACCTGGCATCAATGCCAGCCGTTGACCACGCGTCAGCCCCACTCTATACACCATCTATTAGTCATAGGTGGTGTTAGAAGGATGACCTATCAACCTGTTGTACCCTCTGTAAAAGTAAGCGTTTAGACACAAGGAGATCTAGCTATGACGACCAGAACCAATCCGGCGGTAGAGACAGTCCATGATCTGCAAGATATGAGCCAGCTTAAAAATCGGCATATGCTTGTGCGTTCGCCGCGTATGGCCGCTCTCATCCGCCTGCGTGGGACACTTTTGAAGGCTATTCGCGGCTTTATGGAGTCCGAGGACTTTGTGGAGGTAACGACGCCAACAATTACCAGCCTGACGGGGGCCTGCGAGGATTTCTCCACGCTCTTCCCGCTTGAGTATTTTGGCAATAAGGCCTTCTTGACGCAGACTGCGCAGTTGCATCTGGAGCCTCTGATCCATAGCCAGACGCTGCGGCGCGTCTATTCGATCAACCACAGCTATCGCGCCGAGCCGCGCGCCGATCATCGCCATCTGACGGAATTTGTGCTTGTTGAGCCTGAGATCGGCTTTGGCAACCTGGAGATCTTGCTGGACACCGAGGAGCGCCTGGTGAGTCACCTGGTCGCGAGCGTTCTGGAGACGCGCCGCGAGGAGTTGACGCTGCTGGGTGCGGATATCGCCATGCTGGAGACCATCAAGCCTGCGTTCCGTCGCATGACCTATACTGAGGCGGTGGCGCAACTGAATGCGCTGGGCATTGCCACCGAGTGGGGCGATGACCTGGACCGCCAGCGTGAGATCGCCATCCTGGAATGGACGCAGTTTCCGACCTTCATCACGCACTATCCGCTGGAACTCAAGTTCTTCAATATGCGGCAGAACCGCGAGGATGAGCGCATCGTGAATGCCGCCGACCTCCTGCTGCCTGGCGTCGGTGAGGTCTGCGGCGGCGCCGAGCGCGAGGAAGATGCGACACGCCTGCGCCAGCGCCTGATGACCTCGCAGGCTATGAAGCACCTGCTGGCCGCTGGCGGTAGCGCGGAAGACTACGAGTGGTACCTGCAACTGCGCGAGCAGAACTCGATCCCTTATGCGGGCTTCGGGATGGGCTTTGAGCGCCTGGTGCAGTTCATCACGGGGAGCGAGAGCTGTCTGAACTGTGTCGAGTACCCGCGCAACAGCGTCCACTATATGCCATAAGCCGGCATGCAAGACGCGATGTTACTCGCACTCTTTCAACGGTTGGGTGTCGTCTCGAACGGCCACTTCGTGCTGAGTTCGGGGCGGCACAGCGACGAGTACTGGGAGAAGTTCCGCCTGCTGGAGTGGCCCCAGGTCACGGAGGAACTCTGCCAGCAGATCGCCGCGCGCTACCGGGAGGCCGCCATCGAGGCGGTTGTTGGCCCAACAACCGGCGGCGCCCTGCTGGCCCAGGAGGTGGCGCGCCAATTGCGTACGCGCTGCCTGCTGGCGGAACCGGCACAGCAGGGGGGGCGCGAACTCCGGCGCGGCTTCACGCTGCGACCGGACGAGCGCGTGCTTATTGTAGATGATGTCTTGACGACTGGTCTCTCCCTGCGCGAGACGCTGGCCGCGCTTGAGCTGTATCGCCCGCAAGTCGTGGCTATCGAGGTGCTCATTGACCGCAGCGGCGGCGCGTTTGCACAGTTCGCGCCTCCTGGCTATGCCGTGCTCACCGTCTCCGCGCGCACCTATGCGCCTGGAGCGTGTCCGTTGTGCGCCCAGGGGATGCCAGTCGTCAAACCTGGTACAAGGCTGTAAGATGACAGGTTTTTTAGAGAAGGTACTGACCGCCTCACGCCGGCAGGACAGCCTGCTGTGCGTGGGGTTAGATCCGGAGCCGGGGCGCTTCCCCGCCCATCTGCGCGCGCTGTCTTCGGTGATGCACGCGGTGACGCGCTTCTGCCAGGAGATCATCGAAGCCACGGTCCCCTATGCCTGCGCCTACAAGCCGAACCTGGCGTTTTTTGAGGTGCTGGGTCCCGCCGGCATGCAGGTTTTGCGCGAGGTGCTTCAGACTATTCCCTCGCATATTCCGGTGATCGCCGATGCCAAGCGCGGCGATATCGGTCACACCGCTCACAGCTATGCCGCCGCCCTCTTTGAGACCTATGGCTTCGATGCCGCGACGGTCAACGCGTATCTGGGCTTTGACAGCGTCGCGCCCTTCCTGGCGTATCGCGAGAAGGGTGTGTTCGTGCTCTGCCGCACCTCGAACCCCGGCGCGCGCGACTTCCAGGATCTACGGGCGCGCGACGATGATGGAGAGATGCGGCCGCTCTACGAGATAGTGGCGCGCCGGGTAGGCACCTGGAACACGGCCGGGAACTGCGGCCTGGTAGTTGGCGCCACCTATCCACAGGAGCTGCGGGCCATCCGCACGCTCTGCCCGGATATGCCTCTGCTCATCCCCGGCATAGGTCCGCAGGGAGGTGACCTGCACGCGGCGGTCGCTGCCGGAGTGGACCTGCAAGGGGAACGCGCGCTGGTTGCGATTTCGCGCGCCATCCTGTATGCTGGTGACGGCAGCGACTACGCGACGCGCGCCGGGGATGCCGCGCGCACGCTGCGCGACCGTATGAACGAGGCAAGAAGAGATAGATAAATGAACCTGGCCACAGAGCTGGCTCCACGGCATAAAAGCGGCCTGCTCCTGCGCAATCCAGTTATGACGGCGGCTGGCACCTTCGGCTATGGTGTGGAGTATGCGAAGATCGCCGAGGTCCAGCGCCTGGGCGCGGTGATCTGCAAGGGTACGACGCTGCACGCGCGCCGGGGTAACGCACAGCCGCGCACGCTGGAGACGGCCTCCGGTCTGTTGAACGCCATTGGCCTGCACAATCCGGGTGTTCGTATAGTCATCAACAAATACGCGCCGTTGTGGGCCACGTGGCAGACGCCGGTGCTCGTCAACATCGTGGGCGAGGAGATTGAGGAATTCGTCGAGCTGGCGGAACAGCTTGAGGGAGTGCCGGGGGTGGCGGGCATCGAGGTCAACGTCTCGTGCCCCAATATGCACGCCGGTGGGGAGGTCTTTGGTGCCAGCCCGCAAGCAGTTGCCTCTGTGACTGCCGCTGTGCGACGCGCAACAACGCTGCCCCTGATCGTCAAGCTTTCGCCCAATAGCGGCGACGCGCGGCCTACCGCCCTGGCCGCGGCCTCGTCTGGCGCGGACGCCGTCTCCCTCATCAACACCATTACGGCCCTCAAGATAGATACACGCACACGCCGCCCGGAGCTTGCCAATATTACCGGTGGACTATCCGGTCCCGCAGTGAAGCCAATCGCCCTGCGTATGGTCTACGAGGTGGCCCAGGAATTGCGCGCCGGCCATCCCACGGTTCCCATCGTGGGCATCGGTGGCATCTGCACAACAAACGACGCGCTCGAATTCCTGATGGCGGGCGCTTCGGCGGTGCAGGTTGGCACCATCAATTTCGTCAACCCGCGCGCCGGAGTTGAGATTGTAGAGGGCATCGCAGCGTTTTTGCAGCGCGAGGGCGTGGAGGATATCAAGGAGATTGTGGGCGCGGCGCTGTAGTTGGCATCGCTATTGTTAGAGGATCATTTCTCTGCTTCAGATGCATATCCTTGTGCGAGGAGATTTTCTAAGGGAAGAAAACGAGGCGTTGGTAAGGCATCCCAGGAGAACCATCCGACAGCCGACATCTCACGGGCGGAATTCACGCGCGCTTCTCCAGAAACATACTTGCTCTCCATCCAAATGGTCACATAATGTTTTCCTTCCGCCTCAAAAAAATCGTTGGTAATAGTACAAAAGCTGGGATCAGCAATACATACCCCGACCTCTTCCTCGGCTTCACGAATGGCACACTCCTGGGGTGTTTCACCGTACTCTAAATGACCGCCAGGCATGGACCATGTCCCGGCTCCATGAGAGTTCTGGCGCTTCATGAGAAGAACTTGATCACCGTCTCGGATAATCACACCAACACCTATAGAGGGTCGTTTTGACATGAACTTTTCCTCCAAATCTGTTTTTTTGTATGGCTGTGGACTATTCTTTATGCTGTTCAGCCCTATTCTATGCCATTCTTCTTTCAGATACTAGCAAAAGTGGAAGAAGAGAGCAGCCAGTAGGGTATTTCACCGTCATCACATAATAACTTGACCGCGAAGATGAGTGTTTGGATGAGTGACCTCTCGCACGTCTATGTAGATAGCGAGCTGTATCGCGCTGTGACCTATTCTATGACGAGTTCCACCCCGACCCCTGGCCAGCGTTTCATAGATACATTACGTGAGAGAGGAGCTCTTCGTGTATAATGGTGGATACGAATACACTTTCTGATGAAGACGAGCAGTTGAGCGAAGCCAAGCAGCTTGGCAGGCCCCTGGTTATCTATCGATTGAAGCCCGGCCCTATCCGCTTTATGCGCCTGATCGGCCTGCTCATCTTGAGCATAGGGCTTGTTATCTTGATCTTCACACTGAGCCAGCTTCCTCATTTCCGCCCCGATGCTCTCTTGCCTGCCTGGCTCGCCAGTATCTATGCTGTGTTCCAGGGAGGAGTGATATACGGCCTACGGGTCCGCCAGGCGCAGAGCACGCGTGTGATTGTTTGCACAGACGGCCTGCTCCAGGTCAAAAAAATGCTCTGGCGCAATCGTGTTGAAGATGTGCGCTGGAAAGATATTTTCATGCTTACTGGACCTTCCATCTTCTATCGAGATGAGCGTAAGAGACTGGGATTCTCCTTGCTCGCTCTCGCTAGTGACTACCAGCAGCTCGACGAGCTGCTTGCGCACATCGCGGAGCATAGCGAGGAGTTTGCGCACGAGGAATGGGAGAAGCTGCAAAGCCGACCGGTCGTTGGCAGGCCTCAGCCTCAGCCCCAGCCCGAAGCAGGGGGGAAATATCGCTGTCCCTGTTGTAATTTTATAACGCTAAGCGCGCGTGGAGCATACGAGGTCTGTCCCGTGTGCTACTGGCAAGACGATGGCCAGGATGATCTGGACGCCGGCGTGAACCGCCTTATCGGTCCCAACCATATGAGTCTTGAATTAGGCAGAGAAAATTATTTGAAGCATGGAGCAATCCATAAGCGCGCCCTGGAATGTGTACGCCTCCCTCTGCCGGAGGAGATGTAGGGATAGTCGCAAAACTCATCTCTTGTGTATTTTACATCACCGGTGTAAGCTACCCAGCGTCAAGCAGATTCGCTACAACTCTTTACCATGATGATCAAGGAGACAGGAGGTCAGACTTATGGGAATTTCTTCGCATCCTACCCCAACGCCGCTTACCTGTATGGTGGGTATTCAGTACGGCGAGGCTGATGGTGTGCCTTTATACCTCGATCTCCTTTACCCATACCCCCTGCCGGACAAACCGTTACCAACTGTGGTCGAGATTCCCTTGAGTGCCTGGAACGAAGCTCATCGCGGGTGGGCCATGAGTCCCAGCGGCAATCCTTTCCTCGCTGCTCATGGCTTTGCAACCGTCAGCGCTTCAGTGCGCCTCAGCCAGCAAGCGCCATTTCCAGCGCAGCTTCACGATGCCAGGGCGATTATCCGCTGGCTCAGGGCAAATGCTCAGCATTACTCTATCGATCCTGAACGCATTGGTGTGAGAGGCTCTTCGGCGAGCGGACACCTGGCTTCGTTGCTTGGTCTCACCGCCGATCTTCCCTTACTAGAGGGCAGCAGCGGTTCTCCTGGTTACTCAAGCCAGGTGCAGGCCGTCATGACCATCTGTGCTCCGAGCGACTTCCTCTTGCCTGGTGGCGAGATGCTCAATGATGTTCCGCTGCCTCACCCCGTCACGCAATTGTTTGGAGGGACTGTTCAAGAGCGTGAAGAGTTGATGCGACTGGCAAGTCCTCTAACATATGTCACCTCTGATGCACCCCCGTTTCTCATTGTTCATGGCACACATGATGAGACCGTTCCTTTTGAACAAGGGCAACGTTTGTACCAGGCGCTTCAGGCTGTTGGGGTCAAGGCGACTTTCGTTCCTATACCAGATGCCTATCATAATCTGCGTGAAGACCCCTCTCTTCCCTGGGAAGGTGAGATCTGGAGCACAATAGGTCAGTTGGGTTTACATTTTTTCCAACAACATCTCTGCCGATAAGCCAAAACGGCACGAACCTGCTAGATGTTCCAGGGCTTTTCAAGTACATTCAAGAAAGAAACGCGGAATGTACTTGAAAAGCCCTGATTTGTATTGTGGGCATCAGCCCTCATAGTTACCCTTGCCCTTTTTCTGCCAGCGTCACCAAATGCAGCACACCGAGACTTTCTAGATACTCCCTCGTTGCCCGCTCCGCCGTTGCATTTATTTCCTGTGGGTACGAACTCTGGCTGGCAGCAGCAACAACTGTGCGCAATGGTCGCGTTCCTGCCGGTTGCGCCACAAGATACGCCACGACATCGGCGACTTCCTGCGGATCGGGGGGCGTAGCACTCCTGTTCTCCGCAAAAAATGGAGCCATAAAAGCCCCCATTGCTTGAGCATAGGGAGCCAGACGCTCGCTATCTTCTGAAGCCGGTTTTTATCGCCCAACAGATCACACGATCTCATACCATTCACCTGCCCGCCGCTCCTCAGGAGGTGTTTCCCCTGTTTTCGCCCCTTGGTGAAAAGCACTGGGTACAGGGTTGGGAGCCTGAAATGCTCTATCCTTCCTCTGGAGTTGCTCAGTCTGGCACCGTCTTCACGACCCAGCATGCCAACGAACCAACTCGGATCTGGACGATCATAGCCTATGCTAGCGAGCAGGCTCACGTAAGCTATCTCAATGTATTGCCAGGTTCTCATGTGAGTAGGATCGAGGTATCGTGTGAAGCTCAGGGAACGCAGGCAACCCTGGCGCGTATCACGTACACGTTGACAGCCCTCACTCCGCAAGGGAACATCTACCTCGATGGGTTCACCGAGGAATATTATCAGGCCTATATCTCGTCCTGGGAAACAGCCATCACTCATTACCTCCTTCATGGGCATATGCTCCCTCATCCAGAGGCATAACGTATATTTCGTACCAGAGGTCTCCCGCAGAGGTTTTTGTCCATATCATATAGAAGGCCTTGAAGCACTACGTACTTATGAGGCGTTTGGGGGGACAGGAGCGGGCTGCTCTGCGGCTGTGCGTTGCAACCTCTCTGCGCCGCGTTTGCGCACCCTTTGACTGTAGAGGAACGTCCAGGCTATAAGTATGCCTATAATGCCGTAGATGACGAAGGGCGAGATGAGCAGGAATTGCGCCGTACTCAAGGTGAGCACCATGAAGATGCGTATCGCGGCCTCAAGCAGGAATCCGCTGCCCCAGCCAACGGTCAGGGTGCGCTGCAGGGTACGGAAGGTGCTGTACTGCCAGAGGGAGTCAAACCAGGCAATGTTCTGCGGTTGATTGCCTGTGGCGAAGTGGCGCCCGAAGTAGAACATGAGTGGCCTGGGGAAGAGGAGCGATACCAGGCATGCCAGTCCAAATGCCACAGTAAAAAACGATTCGCGTATCAGGTACACTTTGGGGGTGCTGCCCAGAGCAATGAGGATGAGCGAGATGACAATACTTGCCAGGGTAAGACCGGCCAGCAGATCGACGCGTTTCTTGCGGATAATGCCGACAACACTATCAATCATGGAGGGCACGCCTGAAAGTACGAGCGCGAGGAAATCTGAGGCAGTGGTGTAGCTTTTCAAGGCCTGGTAAATCAGGATAGGCAGGACGACGTTAATCACAATACTGCCAGCCAGACTCAGGATAGTGGCCTTTCTGCTGGCCTTTTGCGGCGCTTCCAGGGTTGCTTGTGTCGAGGTGCTGTTCTCCATATTCTCATTCCTTTATTCCGATGGATAGCAACTGTAGTACAACATAGTTCTATCAAACCACACAGAGAAGGAGTTGTAATCAACCGATCGGTTGATTGTTGATATACAAAAGGCGGAGCGTGATTTCATTTGCGTGCTGGATGCCTTTTCTGTGACGTTCTGGGATGCTCTAGTTTGACACAGAGGAGGTTACTATGAGATGCTGGTAGAACAACCATTGTTCTCGATGCCGGGAAAGCAACGACTATTCCTGGTAACGAGCAGGAGAGCGGAGCAGGTCCTATGAGGCAACAGAGCGACAGACGGGGCCTTCTACTACCTCTGCAGGAGTCTGGGCATGTCAACTTCTCATAGGCAGCAGCCATCTAGCCTCCCCGCAGTTCAGGCTGCACATGATATCTGGCAGCGCTGGCTCCCACTCTGGTATGGGATCTTCTATGTGATGCTCGTCTTCTCAACGCTTCTCTCCCAGAGAGAAGAAACCCACCTATCAGGGCCGCTTGTTGTGCGACTTGGACTCTCAGCGCTCCTGGCTATCTGGTACGGGTTCTGTATGGCCCCTTTCTTCCAGTGCGTGCAACGTCACCTGCTGCTCTCGACGGGCTACCTGCTTATAGGATGGGGGATCTGGTTTGGGCTCACGTGGCTCGATCCGACCTACCTATTGTTGCTGTTTGGCCTGTATCCGCAGGTCTTCTTTTTCCGACCAATGCCATGGAAGATCATTGATATGCTCGTGCTGACTGTCCTGTCTCTCTGGCGGCAGGTGCTTTTGTTGGGATCAGTAAACGGCAGCATGCTTATCACCCTCGCTGCCACTGCTGTTGGTATTCTCCTGACGCTGTTCATCAATGCCATTATCCGGCAGAGTCGCGAGCGGCAGCGCCTGATTCGTGAGCTTGAGCAGACCCGCCACGAGTTGGCAGTCGCCGAACGCCAGGCTGGAGTCATCGAAGAGCGTCAACGCCTCGCCCATGAAATCCATGATACGCTCGTTCAGGGTTTTACGAGCGTCGTCATGCATATTGAAGCGGCCGAAGGAGCGCTCCCCTCGAATGTGGGGACGTTGCAGCGGCACCTCGACCAGGCCCGCCGCACAGCGCGCGAGAACCTGGTGGAAGCGCGTCGCCTGTTGTGGGCATTGCAACCGGAAGCATTTGACCATGCCTCCTTGCCTGAAGTACTGGCCAATCTTGCCAGGAACTGGTCAGAGGAGAACGGCGTCAGTGCCAGCGTAATCGTTACTGATGGGTCGCGTTCCCTCCGTCCTGAAATCGAGGTTACCCTCTTCCGAGCAGCGCAGGAGACGCTTGCCAATGCTGGCAAGTATGCTCAGGCCCGCCAGGTGATGCTGACGCTTTCCTATATGGAGGATGTGGTCGTGTTGGATGTGCAGGATGATGGCAGAGGCTTTGACACGGCACAACTGCTTGCCTCTGCGGCTGGACACACCGCCAGTGGTTTCGGACTGAAAGGGTTACGCGAACGAGTTGCGCAGTTGGGTGGCACACTTGCCATTGAGAGTACACCCGGTGAAGGGACCACGATCGCTGTATCATTGCCGGCGGTTAACAGTAGGTCCTTCCTTTGCTCTGAACCTGCGAAAGAGGTGAGCTGGTGAAACGCATTCGCCTGGTCATCGCGGATGATCACCCGGTAGTGCGCGCTGGCTTACAGGGGATGCTGGCGAGTCAGTCCGATTTCGAGATTGTCGGTGAAGCAACCACCGGTGTGGAAGTGGTCGCTCTGACAGCGGCGTTACGCCCCGACGTGGTGTTGATGGACCTGCGTATGACAGGACTGGATGGTGTGGCGGCAACAGCCGCTATCAGGAAACAGCAGCCAGCAACGTCGGTTCTGGTGCTGACGACCTATGACAGCGATGTGGATATCCTACGCGCCATTGAGGCTGGGGCAATGGGCTATCTGTTGAAGGACAGTCCACGCGAGCAACTATTCGCAGCTATTCGCACCGTCGCACAGGGAAAACCAGCCCTCGCGCCTTCGGTTGCCACACGGCTGCTCCATTACACCCATGCACCAGCCGGCGAGGCACTGAGCATCCGAGAGATTGAGGTCCTCACTCTGGTGGCCCGCGGCGCGAGCAACAAAGAAGTGGCCCGTAACCTGCACATCAGCGAGGCCACCGTCAAGACCCATCTGATCCATGTCTTCAGGAAACTCGGCGTCGCCGATCGCACCGCCGCGGTAACCCTTGGGCTAGAGCGTGGCCTGCTGCGCCTGGAGAGGTAGACTCACCATAATACGTGTAAAATCTATCCTAAAGCGATTTGTTCTATTCCTCGCAAAGAGGGATGCTTGCGCCAGAGAGTAGCTTGTCATTGTCAAAATCACATCATAGGAGAACAGCCGCCTTCTCACAGGGAAGTTAGAACCCCTCCCAAAGCTAGGAGGGGTTCTGATTATTGCACGACCTGCCACCTTACGAAGGTAGTTCAATGGTCGTTCTTTTGTTGTGAGGACTGCGGGTAATTGTACTGCTTTCCACCTTCTTGATACGTCTCAGTTGATTGTTGAGGTGGGAGCTGATATCCTTGCCCATTCATTTGAGAAGGATGGTGTTGCTGCGATAGAGATGAGAAAGGTGTCGTTTGTTTGTTCTTCAGTGAACGCATCACGAACCAAACAACGGCTCCGATGATCGCAATACAGACAAGCACTCCAACGATCATCATCCATCCGCCTCCCATCCATCCTCCACCATAATTTCCGTTCATCATACCTGTACTCTTTCTTCTTCACTTGGAAATGAGGCACCTCGAACCGCGAGGAAAGCCTTTCTCATCTGAATGGACCACAGGGGTGTGCGTTCTTGTCCCATAAAACGTCTATCCAGCTTTTCAACCATATCGTAGGTTCAGAGGACAAGAAATCTGACAGAGCACATTTAGGATCCTCCTTACGTTCGTCCGTTTCTTCGCGGAGAGAAGGGACCAGGAATATCTACGAAAAGGGTGTCTTCAATACGTCGTGGAGAACGTATCATTCTGATGGATTGTTCGGGTTTCTAGAAAGCTATGTACTTTCGAGGCCTATCTCCTCTTCCATCACTAAGAGCATAGCCTCCCAACATCACAACGGAGTCACAGCACCATCGTCACCATCACAGAGACATCACGATGTCTTGCGACTGGTATCGTTTTGCCTGATAAGCTGCTTGCCTCGTGCTTAGTACAGGCTGATGCATAGTTGCATTGCCTACGAAAATAGATGGGAGGCTAACAACGTGAGCCAGCAAAAAGATCGCTTAGAGAGCAAGTGGGTTGCCGTCAACCCTGCTGTTTAGCGTGTCCGATGCGCTCCATCAAGCGTATCGCAGCTTGAAAAACTATTCCTTGTTCATCACCTTTCCAATGCAGAAAGTGTTCTGGTCCAGCTCCCATACGCTCTGCGCTATACCCGGAGTCATAGTGAACCTGATAAGCTGCTTGATACGTGCTTAGTACAGGTTGATGCAGCGCTATGTCGCCTACGAAAATAGATAGGAAACCAACAACGTGAGCCAGCAAGAAGGTCGCTTAGAGAGCAAATGGGTAACCGTCAACGGGCTGTCCATGCATTTCCGTGCTTCGGTAGATCTGGTACCCGACGATGAGCCAGTAGTGGTGCTAGTGCATGGGTTATCGGTTTCCAGTGGGTATATGGTCCCGACCGCCGTGCGCCTCGCCCCTCATTACCGGGTCTATGCGCCCGATCTGCCTGGCTTTGGTAAGAGCACGAAGCCTGCGCATATTCTGAGCGTTGCCGAGCTGGCCGACGCCCTGGCGGCCTGGATGCAGGCCATAGGCTTGTCGTCGGCGGTGCTTGTTGGCAACTCCCTGGGATGTCAGACCATCGTCAACTTCGCATTACGCTATCCAGAGCGTATCACGCACGCCGTATTGATCGGCCCGACGATGGACCCACGCGCACGTACACTGCCCAGGGCGACGCTGCGGCTGCTGCGCGATGCGCCCCGCGAGCCGCTCTCCTATATGCCGGTGCTGGTACGCGAATATGCGGCCGCCGGTATCCGCAGGACCGTGCGCACGCTGCGATCTGGCTTTCGCGACCCTATGGAAAAGCACCTGACCCGCGTCCCTATCCCCACGCTCGTTGTGCGCGGCGCCCACGACCCTATCGCGCCGCAGGATTGGGTGGAGGAGGTGACTCGCCTGCTGCCAGCGGGCCAACTCGTGGTGATACCGGGCGCCGGTCATGCCGTGAACTTCAATTCGCCTGCGAAATTGGTGGATGTGTTCCGCTCTTTTATGAATATGAGCGAAGCAGAGGAGAAAGATGTAACATTGCCCGGTGTCGCTCGTACTGTAGAATAGAGTAGGCTGTGAATAATAGCGGGAAAGAAACGGGCTAAGCTTATGCAACAGATGGAACCGAGAGACATGCAGCATGAACAACCAGCTCTCGAATACGACGGATACCAGGGGAACCAACCGCTCAACCAGGCGTCCTCGGTTAATTCTGGCTCCTCACCCCAGGGGGACATGTACGGCGATTACCGGGGATCGCAGGAGAAATTGCAACCCGATCAAGTGGGTGGGGTACCGGCAGGGATGCGTCTGGGGCTGGCCATTGTGTCGGTGGTGATGCTGAGCGTACTCGCTATGAATATCGTGAATTCATCCACTATCTCGGCTGGTAGTTATGTCATTCTCGGTATTGTCGCGCTCACCGTCTTGATCATCAATGTGGTGTTTAACCGCTGGTGGTTCCCGTCGTGGGGGTGAAGCAGAGCGAGGAGCGCGGGAGCGTTGAGATAGAACGCTCCCGGTTTAGTCGTGCTCAGTTTCATACGTCCAGGTGCGATCTACATTCTTGCGCATCTTCGCGAGGTACGCCTCCTGTAGATCGACTCCTGTATAATTTGCTAGCTTGAAGATATAGGCCAGGCAGTCCGCCAGTTCATCGCCAAGGCGTTCCCTGTGCATGGACAGCGCCTCCTCCCAGGTCTTTACCTCCTCCTGTCGCTCATTGCGCTGCGGCTCGCACATAAAATGCACCTTCTTGAGCACCTGGGCCACCTCGCCCACCTCCCCGCTCAACAGCATCATGTTCAAAGGGATATCGGTGTTGAAGCCTTTCTTCTCGTCTAACCAGCGATGAAAGTCCTGGAAATCTTGAATGGTCTGCATCTTGTTGGGAAACACGATGATGCTCCTTAAAAACCGTCCCCTACAGACACGCCGGTGTGGCCTATCCCGCGTACTCCGCCTGTAGTGGCTCAGCTACTTCGTCGGCCAGCCGTTGTACGATGCCTTGCGGGAAGGGTGGGCGCAGATTTAAGATGATGTGTGTCGCGCCGGCCTCAACGAAATCCCGTATCGCGTTGCGTGTGATGCTCAGGTCGTTGGGGTTAATCGCCATCTGAATCGAGCGCTCGATGGTGGCGGGGTCGCGTCCGACAGCGGCGCAGTGGGCATCGAGCACCTCGTTCTTATGGCGGAAGTCCTCAACGGAGCCGCCCGCGAAGTTCCAGATCGCGGCGTACCGGGCGACCACGCGCAGCGTTAATTGCTCGCCGCCGCCGCCGATGACGAAGGGCGGATAGGGCTTCTGCACAGGCTTTGGCTCGCAGTAGGCGTTTTTAAGCTGGTAGTATTTCCCGTCGAAGTTGGCCTCGGTCTCCGTCCACAAGAGTTTGATGACCTCGCAGGCCTCGCCCAGGCGCCGGATGCGCTCGCCCGGCTGGTAGAGTGGGATGCCGTACATGTTGCTCTCAACCTCGTTCCAGCCGGCACCGATACCGAAGTCGAGCCGCCCATGCGAGATGATATCCACTGTCGTCGCGATATTGGCGAGCACGGCCGGGTGCCGGTAGGTGTTGCCAGTGACCATTAAGCCGACGCGCAGGCGCTCTGTGCGCGCTGCTAACGCGCCGAGCAGCGTCCAGCCTTCCAACTGGGGACCGGTGGGATCGGGCCCCAGAGGGATAAAGTGGTCAAAGGCCCAGGCGTGCTCGATGGCGGGAACGCGATCCGCCTCCAGCCAGACGCGGAGTATCTCATCGTAGGTAGTATGCTGTTGCGCGGTTTTGATGCCGAAGCGTAGTTTCTTCGTCGTCATAGGTTTTCCTCTCTATATGCTATATGCGTTCAAGTGGGACAAAGCCAAGCACACGCAGCACATTGTTCATGGTCTGCATGGTAGCCTGCACCAGCCAGGCGCGGAAGGCCTTCACCTGCGTGTCTGTCTCCTTCAGCATGGGTGGCGTATGCTCGTAGAAGTCGCTGAAGTGGGCCGCCAGGTCGTAGGCGTAGGCGGCAAACGTGTTGGGTGCCAGTTGCGCGCTGGCCTCAGCGAGTTGGCGTGGATAGGCATCAATGTGGCGCAGCAGCTCCCACTCGCTCTGCTCCAGCTCGGCGGGCAGAGCCTCCAGGCGTTCGGGTACCTCGTATTCTGCCTCCTCCAGGCGTCGCAGAATGCTGTTCGCGCGCGCATAGGCGTATTGCAGGTAGACGCCGGTATCGCCGTTGGGGCGTAACACCTCGTCCATATCCAGCGCAATGGTCTGTTGTAAGCCGAAGCGAATCATAAAGTAGCGGATCGCCGAGGAGGCCAGGATGGCCGCAGTTTCATCTGAGAGATCAGGCTTGGCCTCCTTCATTTTCTCCACCGCCGCGTTAATCAGGTCATCGGCCTTAATCTCAAGGCCTTTGCGGCCAGAGAGCGCGTAGAATTCGCGCCCATCGGAGGTATCGATGCCCAGGCGCGCGGCAGTAGTGGCGGAGAGGGTCACGACGCCATAGGCCAGGTGTGTCGAGTGAGCGGCCTGCTCTGTGTAGCCCAGGCGCCGCAGGCTCTCGAAGACGATCTGCTGCGCGTATGACTGGCGCACATCGATGACGTTGATGGCGCGCTGCGCGTGACCGAAGCGACTGGGGTCGGCTTCCTGGTCGGTCTCAGCCTCATCCGTGGGCATGCGCATCGTCCAGAGCTTGCGGCCGTCGTGCTGGCGACCCCAGGGGATGAAGTGGAATTGTGTGCCAACCAGCGAATCATCGGTGAGGCCGAACTTCCAGAGCTGGTAGGCGATGTCCTTGGCGGTGTAGGTGGCGTTGCCATCGCTCTTCACGAGCACCTTGTCGCTGGTGCGATCACCCTCGTCGGTCTGCGTCTCGCCCTCGCCAAAGGGCAATATCCAGCATCCCGCGAGCTTACCGGTCTCCGGTTTCTCCAGCAGGCCGCGGTCCCGCAGCATCTCGAAGGTGCGCTTCCAGAGTCCGCTGTGCAGGATCGCCGACTCCCAGGTCAGCAGGTCATAGGAGATATTGAGGCGCGCCATCGTCTTGAGGTGCGCCTGCACGATCCATTGCGAGATGTCGGCGGCCAGGACTGGATAATCGGGTCCGCTCTCTGGCTCTCCACCGTGCTCGATAGCGTGCAGCACGGCGCGCCGTATATCCAGCCACTCCGGATGCTCTTCGTAGGCTTTGCCCACGGCCACGTAGATGCGCGAGCAATAGTAGTCGAATGGCTCATCCGGCAACTGCTCGCTGCCCTCTGGCATGGGCAACTGGCCCTGTTTCAGGAGCGTAAAGCCTACCACGACATCCGCCACCTGCACGCCGGTATCGTCGATGTAGTTCTGGGCCTCGACGTGGTAGCCCTGGGAGCGCAGCATACGTACAACGGTATCGCCAATGCTGGAGTTGCGCAGGTGGCCAACGTGCGCGGCCTTGTTGCTATTGATGTTTGTGTGTTCAATGACAACTTTTGTGCCCACACCACTATCGCTCTGGCCGAAATCGGGTCCGGCCTCCATCACGCGCTCGATAATTTCGCGACCCATCACGGAATGGTTCAGGCGGAAATTGAGGTAGCCCGGCTTCGTGACGGTGATCTCCTGGATGCCCGCATCATGCATGGCGCGAATGGTAGCTGCGAGCGCTTCGGCGATCACCATGGGGGGACGGCCTAGATTTTTCTTGCTGGCCCAGGCCATCAGCGGGAGCGAATAGTCGCCAAAGCTGGCCTGAGCTGAGAAATCCAGATTGATAGGCAATTGCGCGCTATCACAGTCAATGTGTTCCTGGATTATATAGGCGGTAGCCGCCTGTTTGATACGCTCGACCAGGTAGTCATAGAGATCTTTCGCAGGAGCGCCAGCGGTTTGCTGCGTCTCACTCGTTGTTGTCATAAACCCTCACACGGAATGCTGAATAATTGTGGGCGCTGCTACAGAGCTATAGTTGCAACCACATTGGTATTGGCTATACAAGCGCACGTTGAACGATTATCTATTGTGAGGGACACTATAACGTAGCTTTCGCGGATGGTCAAGCTTTTCTAAGATAGGATCAGAACTTTTCGTAGCTGCGCGATGTATCGCGCGTGGG
>JALYTT010000533.1 GCA_030854145.1 Chloroflexota bacterium
CTCGTCTGGCAGCCCGAGCACGCGCGCCTCCCACTGCCGATGCCACTGGTCTCGTTGCAGGGGCCGCCAGAGGCGACACCGCAGTGCAGCGTTCCGTACACGGAACTCAGCCCGTTGACATCCTCCAGGATGTCGATCTCACCGTCTTTGGGCCAACTGTGATCTACCCGGTATGGCGCGCCGAGCGACCAGAAGGCTGGCCAGTACCCTTCGCCCGCCGCACCTGACACGTTGGGTTGCTGAATCGAAGCCTCCATGGCCAGGATGCCTCCAGCAGCACCTCCGAAATCCGAGCGCTGTGTCTCGATGCGCCCCGAGGTCCAGTTCCCGCTGGAATCGCGGATCGCTTTAATGACCAGGTGGCCCGCACCGTCCTGATAGACGTTGTTCGTGCTGTTGGTCATGGTCTCGATCTCGCCAGTGCCAAAGCCGGTGCCGGTGTCGTATATCCAGTTGGCCGTGTTGACACCGGTCCCTGCTGACCCATTGAATTCATCGCCGAAGATCTGCGTCCAGGTAGCAGCCCTGGCTTTCGGCGTGCTGCTCTGTGGTACGAAATTGATGACTGCCAGCAAGCTGACCAGCAGCAGGCTGATAGATGCCAGCATGGCTGGACGAACGTATGACCGTTTGTTCTGAGGTCGTGAAGTGGTGTCCTTGTCTCTATTGGAAAACAGGTACATTGATCGTTTTTCCTTTCCGCTCTCTCAAAGAGAGCAGTACCGCTCTGACTCCCAGCACCGCGATCGCGGCGTTGGCTACGCCGCCACGGAGTCGGTATGACAAGGGAACGACGAGGGAAACTTCTCTGCTCAAGCGCTCTATAAGAGGATTACCTCTTCAATACCTCCTTTCCGCTTTTGCCGTCCATACATAACGAGACAATTCAGTTATACAAGAGGGTGACGCCTGTCCCGTTGTTGGACCTGAGCACCTGAGACGGAAGAGCATCAACGCGCGAGTAGCGAGCAATGCTGCTCGCTGCCCTCACGACAAGATGGGTTGGTTACTAAATACGAAGATGGACGATGGAAGTGGAGAGCATAGAGGAACTGAGAACATGAGCCGGCACTACGCTTTGGGTTGACAGATGGTGGTTCAGGGTTCGTAAGACCAGGTCTTTTGAAACCCTGGTCAGTCGCGCGCTATTCTGAAGGCTCAGCGTTCTTTGCATTCCCATGTTTCCTTGCAACGAACGGGGCGACCAGTAGGCACTTCCCTACCATACGAGGTATCCAGCAGGATAGGGAGCATGTCGTCGCTCCATTTACCGATACTTTTCGAAATCAATATCGGACTCGATACTACGAATATAACTGACTTTCCTCGTGTTTGTCAAGGTTACACAGGACAGTATTGGGATTTAAGGATCATAAGGAAGCACGCGCTGCTACTTATGAGCAACATGGGAAAATGCGTGAGTATGGAAGCTCGCCATTTTCCCTCTGTTTTGGAGGTCAGGAGACAAACTGCCTCTCTTGCCATTTCCGCCGGCATGGAGTAAAGTCTGAGCAGCACATGATGGAGTTTGTCACTATGTCTCATAAAACAGCACGCGAGATGGCCCTGCAGATCCTCTATCGTATTGAAACGCAGAAAGCCTATTCAACAGTACTTCTAGATCAAGCAGCGAATGATCAAGATTGGGATGGCAATCAGGCTTTACTGCGACAATTAGTGAAGGGTACGCTGGAATGGCGCGGAAAGATAGATTCCGTCCTGAAGCCTATCGTGAAAGGCGACCTGGAGTCTTTGACCCCCTGGATTCGTAACATTCTACGCCTTGGCACCTATCAGATCTTGTTTCTGGATAGGATTGCACCTGAAGTTGCCGTCAATGAGTCGGTTGAACTGGCAAAAAGATATGGCCATCAGGGAACCGTCAGGCTCGTCAATGCCGTTCTTCGCAAGGTCGTTGCCCAGCGCCACCAGAAGATAGCCCCTGCTATCGTCGAACAAGATCCTGCAGAGTATATTGCGACAAACTTCAGTCACCCCAAATGGATGGTACAGCGCTGGATTCAGCAGTTCGGGGTAGAGGAAACGATTGAGCTATGTATGGCAAATAATCGGGCTGGACACCTCTGTTTGCGAACGAACATCTTGAAGGGAAGTACATCTGATCTGCGAAGGCAACTGGAAAAAGAAGGTATTGAGTTCCGTCCGGCTGACTACGCTCCAGACTGTACGCTTGTCACCACACTGCCCCGCACGACCCGCTTGAATCAGCTTTCTTCGTACTGTGACGGCTTGTTTCAGGTTCAGGATGAGAGTTCGGCCCTCGTCGCGTATCTCGTCGATCCTCAGCCCGGAGAATATATCGTGGACCTCTGCAGCGCCCCAGGGGGGAAGACCACCCATATGGCCGCTCTTATGCAGAACCAGGGTCGCATCCTGGCAGTCGACCTGCACCGCCATCGTCTCCACTTGATCCACGCCAATGCCAGACGCCTGGGCATTACGATGCTTGAAGAGGTCTGTGCTGATGGGCGTACGCTCCAACTGGATCACCTGGCGGATAGAGTGCTGGTGGATGCTCCATGTTCGGGCTTCGGTGCCCTCGGCCGGCGCAGCGACGCGCGTTGGAACAAAGCGGAAAGCGATCTCCCAGGCCTCCATGTGTTGCAACGGGAACTTTTGCAACATGCTGCGACGCTCGTGAAACCAGGTGGACGGCTCGTGTACAGTACCTGCACCATTGATGCTGAAGAGAACGAGGGCATTGTGCAGGCATTCCTCAACGCTTCTCCAGAGTATACGCTGCTAGGAGCCTCTACACACATACCAGCCAGCCTCATCGATCAACAGGGATACTATAGGACGTGGCCCCATCGCCATGAAATGGGGGGAGCTTTCGGCGCGGTGATGGTCAGGTCTGCGTGAGATAACGCACCCACATCTTCGTGACTGTTCAAGCAGAATGCAATACGAGTATGCTTGCAGAGCAAGGAGAAGCAATCTCTCGCTACCTACAACACTCTATAGAGAGACGCTTTGATTTGCTCAGCCTGATAGCACGGTAGTCATTCTCGTTTGCGTACGTCAGTTCAATCACTTATAGGCCAGATCGAAAGAGGAAAGCGATGTCACAATCTACTCCCCATGTTTGCACAAATTGCAGAACTCCGGTTCCTACCAACATGCGTTTCTGTCCCAACTGCGGAACGCCTGCGAATCCTGGACCTGCGAGTTATGCTCCGGCTCAGGCCACGCCGCCCCCTGGCGCGTATCCCCAGCAACCACAGGCACAGCCAGCTTACCAGGCAGCACCAGGCCAGCCAGCCTATCAGCCTGCGCCACCCTATACACAACCTCAGAAAAAAGGCGGGGGGTGTATGAAAGTGGGAATAATCCTCCTGCTTCTGTTGCTTTTGCTTGGTGCAGGTGGTTTCTTTGCCTTCCGCTATATTACCAGCAGAGGCGGCAACGCAGTTAATACAGACGCAAATAGTGTGATCACGCCGACCCAGGCTCCCCTGACCACGACGCCGATCAACAGCACCTTCACCTATGCCAGCGTGAATACCACCATTGTGGACGCGCAGCAGGCGACGAGCTTTGCCGATGATCATAGTACGCCCCCGCAGGGGGTAGTGCGCCTCAATCTCCACGCCGTCCAATCGGATGTGAATAATGTGGGTACGACGTACTTTACGAACAGTCCTGTGTATGCCTATCCCGAAGCCTTCGCCTTGCTCTTACCGGGGGGAAAGAAGGTGGCTATGGGGAACTATAAGGATTTAACCGGGCCGGCCCGTAAGGAGAACCAGACAACCTGGATCGATTTTCCCGCCTCCACAGGTCTGAAAGTCAACCAGATGACCCTGCAAATTGGCAAAGATACGGAAGAGCAGATTCTGGTTCCCTTAACAGGTCATGCAGACCTGAGCCAGTATCAATCCAAACAAAGCACTCCCAATCTGCGCGTGCCGTTTGGAGGCATGTTTTGGACACTGAAAACAGCCACCTTGAAACTCAGCGATAGCGGTGGGCAGGCCGCTAAAGGTATGCGCTTCCTGGTGCTCAGATTCTCCGTTGATAACCCCAGCACTGAAGGTGGCAACAGTTACCCTCCTGATTATATTCGCTTGCAATACGGCGGAACAATCATTACACTTGAGCAAGTGGTACTTGGGGATGATGGCCCTAATACGACAAATGTTCCGGGGATCTTTTCCTTTCTGGTGCCGCAGGGTACCACAGCGGCTACCTTCATCCTGCTGCCAGGACACACTCCTAACACAACCAGCCAGGCGACAATTCCCTTTCAGATCCCGTAGTACACCGTTAAGCGTTATGCGGCAGGGGAGCAGGCACTCCCCCATAGTGCTTTGTCAAGCTTCACTTGAGGGGTGATTTCCCGTCCCGCGTAGGGATTCGGCTTGCCGCATCCGTGGAGCAGGCCCCGTCCCGCGTAGGGATTCGGCTTGCCGCATCCGTGGAGCAGGCCCCGTCCCGCGTAGGGATTCGGCTTGCCGCATCCGTGGAGTAGGCCCTTGGGCCTGGCAGGAGGCCCCACCGGCACCCCAAGGGATGCCTGACAC
>JALYTT010000095.1 GCA_030854145.1 Chloroflexota bacterium
AAGGCGCCTTCGGCCTCAATTCCTGCCCCTTTAAGACTATCTACTGGGTTGCGGTCAGCCGGACCAGCAATCCAAACGATGCCTGGGACATCTATGCCTTCGACATGTCGCTTGGCAGGACAAATGCCGCCGACTACACGCAGTTTGGTTTCGATGGGCAGGCCGTCTACTTCACCGCTAACATGTTTAACCAGGATGGTAGCGCGTACATGTATGCCGAGGTCTTTGGCGTCAAGAAGTCTACTATGGAGGCCGGTCGGGGTGTCACGGCCTATGGTTTCTACAATCTCACCGTCGGCGGTGTGCCGATAGATACGGTACAGCCTATAGAGACCGAGGCGCACTCTTACAGCGGTCCGGTGGCCGGGCTGTTTAGCAACTCGTTCAACATGAACTTCGGGGGTGGCTCATGCTCCTCCGGGTGCAGTGGCGTCATCGTCTGGGCCATGGGGAAACCTGGTACGTCCTCCACCTTCCTCACGGGGATGGTTATCGGGACCAACGGCTACGCGTTGCCTCCAAATGCCGATGAGCCGGGATGTGGCGGATGCATCGAGACCCTGGATACACGCATCAGCGGCACACCGGTCTATCACGATGGTTTGATCTCGTTCGCGCTTGAGACGGCTGTCAACAACGGCAGTCAGATTGTGCCAGGCATCTACTGGGGCCAGGTGGCTCCTGTGCTCGACGATACGGGACACCTTACAGGTGGCTCGGTATACCAGAGCGGCTACTACTACTATGGGAGCGATAATGCCGCCTCTTTCGGAGCCTTGATGCCTGATGATGACGGGAACCTGTTCATGATTTTTGAGTTCATGGGTGGATCGTTTAACCCCGGCGTGGCCTACACCGCTCGCCGCGTGACTTTCACGCCTGGCCTCTTCCATGATGGTGGCATTTACCTGCGGGCAGGCGATGCGCCGACGTTCAACTCTCGCTGGGGCGACTACGAGGCCACTTCGTATGATAACTCCTACAATGACGACGTCTGGTTCTCCGGCCAGTACTCTACCTCCAGGGGCGACTGGTCAACCTACATAGGGAAGGATAAGTTCACCTTGTCCCCCCCGTAGGCGCACGCTAGCGCTGTGGATCGGTTTTGATGCACAGGGGGAGGGTACACTGGTCGTTGGGCGCGCAGCGTCACACGCCAGTGTACCCTCCCCTCTCTATGCACTGGCACTCTTTATACCTGATGATGGTGAACAATATAGAGATTTTTACTCTATCTTCATAATGGAAATAGGCGGCCTATCTCACATGTAAAAGAAACAAAACACACCGGTGAATCGTTATAAACACGGGTGTGACTTTATTCTACATATATTTTAAAAACGCAGCCAGAGGTAAATGGGTAGCATACGTATAGATCTGACCTTCCTTGCCCCTTCGGCTCCTGCTCATCCAGAGGTGCTTTATGTCTGACACGCCACTCTATAGCGATGGCCCTGATAGAAAAACTATGGCCGAAGGCGACAGGTCGCCATCCGGCACATTGACTTGTGATGATGATCCCGGTCCGGTTGCTGTCGGCTCACTCGATGAGCCTGGCGTCCCATCAGAGATGCCAGCCGGCAGCGCTGACCTTCTGGCTGCCCATGCTGAGGAGCCGAAACAGGAGCAGCCGGCCAGCGGTGGTGATCGCATGGTGGCGTGCTCTGAAGATCCGTATCGCCCACAGATCACGAGCAATGGCGACCTGGTGGCGGCGCCTCCTGGAGACGAGCATCTACAAGCGGGAGCCAACAACAGCGAGCATGGAGTGGAAAACTTTGCTGAGGCGGAAGCTGAGGAGGATGAAGATACAGAACCCAGGTTGAAGGTGGTGCCTCCCCAGGAGGCGAGTTCTGTAGAGACGGCCGAGACGAGTTCGCCGGCTGTCGAGGACAGTGAAAGCGCGCAGGACCCGGTAGAGACGGACGTAACGAGTCCTGTGGATACGCATGCCAGCTTTGCCTTCGATGTGGTGGCTGCCAGGGCTGGTAGTGATGATGCCGGGGAGCCTGCGCGGGAAAAAGCTGGCTCTATGGCTGGAAGGCCGGATGACGCTGGAGTGCGCGGAACTGGCAAGCGCCGGTGGCGACCGCGCACACGGCGCCAGCGCGTCATCTCGCTTGTGCTCCTGGGCGTTCTATTGCTGGGCATTCTAGTGCCGGGCGCCATCGCTATTGGCTTTGGGGTGAACGCCTACATGACGTATACTGCCCTGCGTACCCAGGCCTCTGAAGGCGTGCAGCATCTCCTTACCATCAAGACGATTTTCACCGGGGCGAAGGCGCATCCGACAGGCTTCCTCGATATCAATAAATTGCATCGCTCTCAGGGTGAGTTGAGCGCCGCCCGTAAGGACTTCCAGCAGGTGCAGTTTACCCTTGAGCATTCCGATCTTATTCATACCGTCAGCAATGACTTTTCGCAGTTTCGTCCGCAGATAGCCAGCGCGCGTGTTGCCAGCCAGATGGGTATTGATGCCATCGATATCGGGCAGAAGCTGATCTCAACGGCCCTGGTGCTGGCGCCATCCTTTCGCGGGCCGTTGCTCACGAACTCGCAGAAGCCGCTGGTCACCCAGCCAATGCTTGATCTCGTGGGGAAGACCATCGATAATATTCTGCCGCTGCTGAATGATATCCAGGCCCAATCGCGGCACCTCTCCATCAACGCGCTGCCTGTCAGCGCGCAGAATCGCGCGCAGCTTGCGCAGTTCCTCCCGCTCATACCGCAGACCATCAGCGATCTGACGCAGGCGCGCGCCCTCCTGGGCTCGGCTGGCTGGCTGCTTGGCGTGAATGATCCGCGCACCTTTCTTGTGCAGACCATGGACCGTGCCGAGCTGCGCCCAACGGGGGGCTTCACAGGGCAGTACGGCGAGTTACAGATCAATGCCGGGCGCGTCGGGTCGTTCTCGCTGAAAGATATTTCGTTTGTGGAGTACGTGGACAACAGTCCCACACAGGGGCAAATGGCCCCTCCGCAGTACCGGAGCTGGTGGCCCTTTGCCAACTGGGGTCTGCGCGACTCGAACCTGTCGGCGGACTTCCCCACCTCGGCACAGATCGCCATTGCGCAGTATAAGCACGAGGTGGGCCACCAGGTCGATGGTGTGATCCTCTTCACGCCGTTCTTTATTGAGCATATCCTGGACGCCATCGGGCCGATTCCGATGCCTGGCTATAATGACACTATCACCTCGCAGAACCTGGAAGATCGCCTGCACTATTACCAGCAGGACAATAGCGGTATTCGTAAACAGGAGATTGTGCAGCATGTTGACCCGCCGGCGCAGGCACGTAAGCTCTTCACGTCCCTGTTGGCCCATACGCTGATGGACCGCGTGCGTCACGCGCCGCCCGATGAGCTGCTGGCGATCGCGCAGGAGGCGCTGCATGATCTGAAGACGAAGGATTTGCAGGTGTATGTCAACAATTCCCAGGCCGAAGGGCTGTTGATGCAGTATGGAGACGCGGCAGTGATGGACCGCTCGACCACCCATGACGGGGTGTATGTCGTGCAGGCGAATATCAACGCCACCAAGGCCTCGCAGTATGTACGAACCATCATGCATGATACGGTGACCCTGGACCCGGCCGGCGGCGCGACGCACCTGATGCAGCTTCGCCTGGCCTCGACGGAGACCGGGCCAACCTATGGCTACGATACGTACCGCGACTACGTGCGCATCTATGTGCCGACAACGAGTAAGCTGCTCTGGGGCGATGGCTTCGATACGGGTACTCCCCTGTGTGGAGCCGGCTGGGGCACCTGCCCGCTGACCGGTGTCTACCCGCGCGATGAGCTGCTCTGCCCTCCCGGTCAATTCCAGCCGGGGGCGGCCTCGCCGATGCTCACCAACGAGAACGGTGGTCTCTGGCACCCGCTGGATACCGTGGGACCGCCAACGAACACAACCAGTGACGAGCCTGGGCGCGCCATGTTTGGGGGCTGGGTCATCGTGCCCAAGAACTGCACGATGACGGTGACGCTCTCGTGGTACGTGCCGCCCGTGCAGGGTCAGCCCTATGCACTGCTCGTCCAGCGGCAGGCGGGCGCCTTCCCCGAACTGGATCTGACCGTACTGCCGACACTGAAGGCCTGCGCAACCCTCAAAACGCCAGGCCTGCATTTCGATGATCTGATGACCGAGGATATGTTCTTCAAACTCCCCGCCCTGCCATCCTCGCATTCAGCAAACGCTGCTTGCTATCCGCAATTGCCGGTATGAATATGGGGGGATATCCCTTGTGGCTGTCCTCACGTGTCATCCTGAGGGACATAAAGCCCGTTTGTCTCTACTATTGACACCGAGCCGCTTTGCCTCGTATACTGCTCTTGCCACCGATTCAATGTACGGCATACTTGTTTTACGAATGCAAGCCATTTAGGGAAGATTGTAGAAGAGAAGATCCATGGAACAACCGGCTCTTTTGAGCATTATGCGTACAGATAGCAGCTATCGCTTTCGTCTTGATCTTCCTGATAGTGCTCAGGCGGGCCAGGAGTATAGCACAGAGCTTGCTTCTGATACGCGCGAGCGGCTGCGACGTATGTTGCAGGCCGCCGCTCAGCATATGCAGACCCTGGCGTTCGCCGAGATGAAGCGTCAGACGGTCAAGCTTGGAGTGGTCAATGATGCTGTATACACATTGGGCCGTTTCCTTTTTGACATGCTGATTCCCTCTCCTCTACAAGAAGCCCTGCGGCACATTGATAGCGACCTGCTTATCAACACGAATACGCCCGATATCCCCTGGGAATTGTTGTTCGATAATGCGTCGAAACCGGGCTATTTTCTCTGCCAGCGTCTGAGCATCAGCCGGAAGCTAATGAGTGGAGGGAGCAGGGATCAGAGGCCCTCACCTGTGGAGCGACCGCCGCGGAAACTGGGGAGGCGAGAAAACCAGGGTCTTTCTGTACTGTTTCTCGTCAATCCTACGGGCGAGCGCCCGCTGGCAGAGGAGGAGGTGGCCGCGCTCTGCACAACCCTACCTGAGTCGGTATCGCGCATCATTCTGTACCGCCAGCAGGCGAATCAGTTGGAGATGCGTGTGCGTATCGGTGGTGAAGCGCCGCAGGTCGTGCATTATGCCGGGCCTCTGCCACTCTTACCTTCCGGTGGCGAGCCGGTGCTAGCGCTGGCGGGCAGTTCGCGCCTGGATGGCGAAGCGGCCGAGCAGTTGTTCCAGTCATTGCCGCGCCGCCCGCTGGTCTTCCTGAGCCATTACGAAGGGGAGCGCCAGCAGGGACGCAACGGTGGAGGCATAGCCGGCCAGCAGGAGCGCGAAGACATGCTGGAGCGGCTGGCGGGCGAGTTGCTCAAGGCGGGTGCGGGGGCTGTGGTCGCGATGCGCTGGCCTGTGAATACGTTGCGCGCGCGCGAATTTGCCGTGTTGTTTTACCAGGAGGTGGCCGACGGCGTCGCGCTGGGAGAGGCGATGCGGCGGACGCGGGCGAACATGGCGCAGCGGCGACCAGATGATGCCTCGTGGATGTCTTTCCTGCTCTATGGTGACCCGGCACAGCGCCTCACAACCAGTATTCCCGGCAACAGGGAGCGCATCATAGATCCCTACCTGGAGCTGTTCGACGATGATCCAATCTTGCCCTCGATGCCACCTTCCGCGCACCCGCTGGACCGGCGCTTTCTCCAGGAGCTGCTTGCCATCGCGCTGATGGAGGCGCGGCGCATGCACAAGGACTACCTGGGAACGCCGCACCTGTTCATCGCCCTCACAAAGCTGGACGGCGGCTGCACGCAGGATGCCCTGCGCAGCCTGAATTTCTCGCCCAAGCAGGTGCGCGAGGTCATTCGCCTGGCCCTGGGCAATGGCAAGGCTACCAGCGAGACGCCGGTCTTGCCAACGCGCCGCTGCAAGGAGATCTTGCAGACCGCCGAGCGCTACGCGTTGAGCGCCGGGGTGAACGTCATAGACGAGCGTGCCGTCGCGCAGGCGGTGTTGAGCGAGGGAGACGGGGTCACGTACGAACTATTGACGAAACTGGGCATCAATCCGGTGCAACTGATCGACCTGATTATGGCGAGCAACGCGCGCGCACTGCTGGAGATGGTGCCGTTGATGAGTTCAAATCACGGCTCGGTCGAGCTCCCCCTGGGCATCGCTCAAGAGCTGGGAGGAGCCAGGGGCGGCAATTCGGTCCTGGAGCGCCTGGGACGAGACCTGACGAAGCAGGCCAGCATGAAGCAATTGCCGCCGCTCATCGGGCGCGAAAAAGAATTGCGCCAGCTTATGCAGGCGCTGATGCTCAAGGACCGCAATAATCCGATCCTGATTGGCGACTCAGGTGTGGGCAAGACCACGATAGTGAGCGGCCTGGCGCAGCGCATGATTGATGGCAAGGTGCCTTCTGAACTGCGCGGCAAGCGCCTGATAGAGCTATCGGCCAGCTCACTGGTGGCGGGAACCAAGTATCGCGGCGAGTTCGAGGAGCGGCTCTTAAAGGTCCTGGAGGAGGCGGAGAGCAACGGCAATATTATCCTGTTCATCGATGAGATGCACCTGCTGATCGGCACCGGTCGCGCCGCTGATGGCAGTATCGACGCGGCGGGTATTCTCAAACCCGCTCTGGCCGGTGGTCGCCTGCGCTGTATCGGCGCTACGACTCCACAGGAGTACCGCACCATCGAGAAGGACGCGGCCATGGAGCGCCGCCTGCGCCCCATCATCATCGAGGAACCTTCGCCCGAAGAGGCGCTGGCTATTCTTACGGGTATGCGCGATCTCTATGAGACGCATCACCATGTCAGTATTACCAAAGAGGCGCTGCAGGCGGCGGTCCAACTCTCGCTGCAATACCTGCCCAATCTGCGCCTCCCCGATAAAGCCTGTAGCGTACTGGATGAGGCCTGCTCGCAGGCGCGCGTCTTCTCTGTGGATGATGAGTCGGTTGAGCAGGACGATAGGGATGAGCTGGGCGAAGAGCCTGTGATCACCGCTGCGATGATCGCGGAGATCATCTCGGGGCGCACAGGTATTCCAGTGAGCGCGCCGGGCCGCGAGGAGCGAGACCGCTTGCTGAACCTGGAGAGTCGCCTCAAGGTGCGCGTGATCGGCCAGAATGAAGCAGTCACACGCGTGGCGCAGGCCATTCAGGTTGCGCGGGCTGGACTGAAGCCGCGCAACCGGCCCGTGGGCGTCTTCCTCTTCCTGGGGCCAACCGGCGTCGGCAAGACCGAACTGGCGCGCGCGCTGGCCGCCGAGGTCTTTGGCTCGGATGAACACCTGATTCGCATTGACATGTCAGAGTACATGGAGAAGCACGCGGTCTCGCGCATGGTGGGTGCCCCTCCTGGCTATATCGGGCACGACCAGGAGGGCCAACTGACGGGCAAGCTGCGCCGCCGCCCGCATTGCGTGGTGTTGCTGGACGAGGTGGAGAAGGCCCATCCAGAGGTCTTTGACCTCTTCTTACAGGTCTTCGATGCTGGCCGCCTCACCGATGCCCAGGGGCATACGGTGGACGCGCAGCATGCCATCTGGATCATGACCTCCAATGTCGGCACCGATACCCTGGGACGTACAATGCCCAGCGGCTTCCACACCTCTGCTAAGGGCACGGCCGAGGAGATGCAGCGCGAGCGCCTGATGGACCGTCTGCGCCAGACATTCCGCCCGGAATTTCTCAATCGTGTTGATGAAGTCGTGATCTTCCATCCCCTGGGCCAGGTGCAGGCGCGCGCGATTACCCGCCTGCAAATGGATGAACTGGCGATCCGCCTGCTGGAGCAGGGGCTGGTATTGCACGCGGAGGAGAGCGCCATCGATCTCCTGTGCAAAGAGGGCTTTAGTCAGACCCAGGGCGCCCGCCCCCTGCGGCGCGTGATTGAGCGCCTCCTGACTGTCCCCCTGAGCCTGCGCATCCTGATGGCGAATATCCCCAAGCAAGGCGAAGTGCATGTCCGCGCCCTCGATGGAGAACTGGAGATCGATGTGCGCGACCCCTCCGAGATTCAGAATGTCCAGGTACAGGCGGAAGAAGTAGACGCGATATAGGGCTGTGCCTGGCGCTTTCCCTTTATGTCAATTGTGCCGACTACATATGGTATAATGACAAGCAAACGTGCATCAAGTGTTTGTGTTTGTATGAGGGCTAGCGAGTGAATCAATTTGATGTCCCTTTCAATTTCTCCGAAAACGCCATACGCGTGCCGGAGCAGCTCTCCGAGACATTTTTAGAGCAGCAACGCGAGGTGCTCAGATATATTACCGACATCGGCTCCTCGCTACGGCTGCACATGGATACCGGCGTGCTTGTGCAACGGGTGACCGAGGCATCATGCAATGCGCTCCGTTTTCGCCACTCGGCCCTGTATTTGTCTGATGGCAAAGGGTATTTCCGCGCCTGGGCCGCTTCGGGTATGAGCGCAAAGGAAGAAGCGTACCTGCGCCAGCATCCTCTCCCAGATGCCGTGGTCGCGCAACTGATCCAGCAGGACTATCGCCTCAGCGAATCCTATTTTATTCCATCTGAAGCGCCGCTGCGCAGGAGCGACGACATTGCGAGCTTCTTCGTCGTTGTCCATGATGATCTCGCCCCCAATCCAGCGCCAGTGGATCAACCCCACCCTTCAGCACTCGCCTGGCGAGCAGAGGACCTGATGGTCGTTCCGCTCGTCAGCGGAGACAACTTACTCCTGGGCTTTTTACTGCCTGGCGCTCCGCTCAATGATCTGCGCCCTACGGTTGAGACCATGGCCCTGCTCGAATTGTTTGCCAACCAGGCGGCAGTCGTCATAGAAGGGTCTCGCCTCTACGAGGAGGCCCGCCAGAGCAGCGAAGAACGTGCCGCGCTCATTGAAATTGGACGCGTCCTCTCCTCTCCCGATGCCCAGCGCGATCTACAGACCGTCTATTGTACCATCTATGAGCAGGTGCGGCGCGTGATGCCGGCGGATGTGTTTTTTGTGACTCGTTACTACAGCGCCAGCGATAGCCTGGTCATGGATTTCCTGATGGATGAGGATGTGGAATACGCGCCGGCGGAATATCAGATTTTTCGTCCTCAGACCAGGCAACTCCTGTTTCATGATACAGTAGGGCGTCTATTGTCCACGAATGAGGACTATAAGCGCTTTACGGAAGATGATCCGGTGAGGATACAGGATACGATTGGGAACGAGCGCCCTTCACAATCGTATCTTTTTGTGCCCATCCGCTATAGTGGAGAGCCGCTGGGTTTCCTCTCGACGCAGAGCTATCAACCATACGCCTATAGCCAGCGGCACCTGGAGATGCTCAAAGAGATCGGAGTCCAGGCCGGTATTGCCATGACCAACGCGCGTTTGAATGTCGAATTGCGTGAGGCGCTCAAACAGGCGCAGGAGTCCGAGCGCTTGAAGAATCACTTCCTCATGACTGCTTCGCACGAGTTGCGTACTCCTTTGACGGCGGTTCAGGGCTATATTGAACTACTTGGAAGTTTTAGCACAACTCTGGATACAGAGATACAGGCGCGTTTCCTCAACAATGCCCGTCGTGCATGCGAGGAGTTGGTCTTGCTGCTGGGTAACGTGATGGATACCAGCCGCATCGATCAGGACCGTGTGACTCTGCAACTGGGGCCGGTGCAGGTGACGCAGGCGGTGCAGGCCATCCTGGAAATACTGGAGCCAACCATCTCTCGCGAGGAGCGGCCGGTTGAGACACAGATTGCCGCTGATCTCTCTGTGTGGGCAGACGATCTGCGCCTGCGCCAGGTATTGCTCAACCTGGCCGGCAATGCGCTCAAATATACGCCCGCCGCTTCAAAGATCGCTATCAGCGCTGTCTGCACGACGGGCGTCGAACTGTGTGAACGCCTCCCTTCTGCTCCTCAACAGTCAGAAGAAGGAATTGCTGACCACTATGTGGTGATTGCTCTGCGAGACTGGGGGCCGGGGATTGCGCTAGAAGATCAGCCCAGACTGTTCACCAAGTTTATGCGCCTGGATAGCGCGCTGAACAGCGTGCAGCGCGGGGCTGGACTGGGCCTGTATCTCTGCCGCCAATTGATAGAAGCTATGTGCGGGCGCATCTGGCTGGAGAGTGCAGGTATCCCTGGCGAGGGATCTACCTTTTACCTGGCTCTGCCACGCTATTCGCTATATGCTAAATAAGCTGAAAAGGGAGCGCGATCAGCGCGGAACGCCCTTGAATGTTGTGCTCAGAAGATCTTCCACCACGCGTACATTGGGAATCCCCTTTGCATCAGGTCATACAGTTTCGCGATCTCATCCGGGCCGATTCTCCTACAAAGTCATAAGATTAAGGGCTACAGGGGATGGGAGGCCGTCTGAGATCGATGTGTATCAGGTCTGGCTCCCCTTTCCTGCTTACGGCACAACACTCTTTGTTCCCGTCAGCGACAAATACTCCGCCTTCGTCAGCACGCGCACCTGCGAGGCATCGGCTGCCTGGAAGAAGACATAGCTACGTCGCGAGAGGGGGAGCATCGAGGTCGCCTTGCGGACGTAGCCGGCTCTGCCCTTGCCGAGCGGCAGCTCCATTGCTATTGGGGGAAAGGCGCCCGGGTCCTGACTGGGGAAGGCGTAGAACGCATCTCCCGGAAGAGGCTCTTTAATGATCTGTTGCAAAGGTGATAGGCTCCAGGTTGGAGAAGATTCGCCCGGGAGCGTGATCCGCAGCGTGATGAACTGGCCGGCGCGATCGAGGTAAGCGATGTGCAGGACGCCGATGGAGAACTCTTCGATCTGGCCGAGAGGCTGAAGCGTCGTGGCGAGAGGTGTGGAAGCGGTAGATGTGGAGGCTGCCGTTGAGGCGGCCTCGACGTGCAGCTTCCCGTGCTTGTGGGCAGAGAAGGCATAGAAAAACTGGAGCTCGCGCGGCGTAATGCGGATGAAAGGCAGGTAAAAGGTCCCCTGCGGAGATTGGCGCAGAGTCTGCTGCGGCTGCAGCACCCAGACTGTTGGGCGCGGTGAACCTTTACCCTGACCATTATCGGACGAAGGGTGGTCTTGCTGCGTCAAGCAGCCTGTTAGAAGGAGGCAGGCTGCAAGAAGAAAGAAACTTAATTGACCGTATTTCTTTGTGAAATGAAGGAAATAGCTCATACGCTTCTCCTGAGAAACAGCGACAGTATCTGGTGAACGAGTGCAACGTATTCTTTCATTTTGTGCTCAGTGGAAGACGCTCTCGCCTTTAATGTGGCTATGTTCCCCTTAAGAAACAGCCGCATTGACTTACTAATGAGCACAAAATACCATAGAAGCTCCCTAAAAATAATTAACCCTCCTAATTTCTAGTTTAGATGAGACCCCATACAAGAATATTGCCTGTATGAGCATCAAAAATTTCCCATCCCTCCTCTACTGTACCAGGAGGCTGCGAACCAGGAGGAAGTTTAACGTTTATAGGAATGAAAGGACCTCGCACCAGAACATAATAGACGGAGGCATTGTCGGTAAGTCCTGTGTATTCGCCAGTTTTAGAAGCTGCTTCGCCGCTTGTCATTAATTGGATAGCTTCAATTTTGGGTGGAGCACCGTGAACTGTTGGACCTGCAGGAAAAGTATGCGATGTAACATACGTTTGAACGTCGCTCATTCTCAACAGAGTTTTATCTTGATCTCTAGGGGGAATAGCGGGCAGGCCAACGGCGGGTTGAGCATGAGCTTCTGCTGGAAAAAGAGCAAAAACAAATTAGCATATAAGGATGTGAATGAACAGCTTATCGAGAGAAGTACCTGGTGATAGGCACGGCGCACATGTATGCTGGCATGAAGGGCGGTGAAAATAATAATGCGGAGGATATGGGTCAGCATGCGAGGTTGCTGCGGAGGATAATGTGTGGCAGTGATGGTCGCGGAACCGCCTGGAGCGCGCTCATGTATGCCTTGCCGGTGCCTGCACCGTTCGACAAATATGACTGGAACCCGGTACACTCTCCGTTGAAGATGTCCCGCTCAACAGACACGGCCTGAGTGGCACGCTACAGACCATGCCTGGAACATGGAAGACATCCTCCCTATGGACAGACCCCCGGCTCAACAAGCCCTATCGGAACTCGCGAGGCAGCGTTTGCAAGTATACAGCGGCTCAACAGAGCAGCCTGGCACCGCACGATCACCACATACCACTGATCCTAGTGTACACCTGCCCACTTTACCCAAACTTTTTTGGGGCTTCACTCTGTCTTATCTAGCACGTGCATGAACTTCCTCGCTTTAAAACTAGTATATAGACGTTCTTGCCGGGCTGGAAGGTGCGCTCTATTTTCTATCGAAGCAGAGATATATAGAGAAGATAGCTGGCCGTCTTACATAAGACACCTTGCTCATTATGCATTGTATTCCATGGAATGGAAAAGCGTTCCACTTCGTCCTGGTTAGGGGATATACTAGGTGTAAAGCAAGATAGATAGCAGAATAAGCAGATCGAAGAGCCAATCCCCCTCGACTCTTGCCTACGTTTCTGTTACCATGTCCGGCAATAGCACCAACATCAAAAATGTCTATGTACCGGCTAGGGAGGTGTGTTTATGGACGGACTGCGGCGCCGCATTGAGGCTGCCAGGGGCGAGAGTAGCGCCGACCTTGTGCTGCGCAATGCCAGGCTCGTTAACGTATGCAGCGGCGAATGTTATCGCGCGGATGTCGCCGTTGCCGATGGGCGCGTCGTGGGCGTGAGCGAGCCAGACGGGGGCTACCAGGGACACGAGGAGCGAGATCTTGAAGGGCGCTGGCTGGCTCCAGGCTTGATCGATGGTCATATGCATATCGAGAGCACGATGCTCATCCTCTCAGAATTCGCCCGCGTAGTGACGCCACGCGGGGTCACCACTGTCATGCTTGATCCGCATGAATTCGCCAATGTTATGGGCGTTGCCGGCATCCGCTACGTGTTGGAGTCCGGTCGCGGATTGCCTCTTTCCGCGTATGTCATGCTCTCCTCGTGCGTTCCGGCCTCCGCCTACGAGAGTCCCTACCGGGTGCTGCTGGCCGAGGATCTGCTACCGTTGCTTGAGGATGAGCGTGTGCTTGGTCTCGCTGAAATGATGAATATGCCAGGCGTGCTGCACACGGATGCGCAGGTCTTGACGAAGATCGCAGAGACGCTGAAGCGCGGGCTGGTCGTCGACGGGCACGCGCCAGGGCTGCGTGGCCGTGACCTGTGCGCGTACGCGGCCGCCGGCATCATGTCTGATCACGAATGCACGACGCCGGAAGAGGCGCGCGAGCGCCTCCGCCTGGGCATGTGGTTGATGATCCGCGAGGGGTCGGCGGCGCGCAACCTGGATGCCCTGCTGCCATTGGTGCAGGAACTACACCCGCCGCGCGTCTTCTTCGTCACCGATGACCGCGACCCACAGGACCTGACCACGCGTGGGCATATCGATTCGATGGTGCGCCGCGCCATCGAACTGGGACTGGACCCGGTGGAGGCAGTGCGCCTGGCCACGTATAATACCGCGCAATATTTTCGTCTCTATGACCGGGGCGCCATCGCTCCCGGCTTCGTCGCGGACCTGGTGGTTCTGGATGATCTCCCCAGCTTTACTGTCGAGTCGGTCTACAAAGATGGCGCGCTCGTTGCTCGTGACGGCCATTTGCTGGTTGACCCACCCGCCGCCGATCACTCTGGTATGGCCTCAACTGTGCGTATCGGGCCTATCGAGGAGCGCGACCTGCGCATAGCGGGCAGGCCCGGACTCGTCGAGGTGGTAGGTATTGAGCGCGGGCAAATCACCACTACACATCTGCGCGAGGAGGCGCCGCTGCGCGATGGCCAGATCGTCGCCGACCCTGAGCGCGACCTGTTGAAGCTGGTGGTCATCGAGCGGCACCATGCCAGCGGGCACATGGGCCTGGGCCTGGTCAAGGGCTTCGGTATGAAGAGGGGCGCGCTGGCCTCAAGCGTCGCGCATGACGCGCACAATCTGGTGATCGCCGGTGCCAACGATAGTGATATCCTCCTGGCTGCACGCACGCTCGCAGAGATGGGCGGCGGCTTTGCCGTGGTCGTCGATGGCGAAGTGCGCGCGCGCGTCGCCTTGCCGCTTGGCGGCCTCGTTTCGCCGCTGCCGGCCGCCGAGTTGGTGCAACAACTGCGCGCGCTCGATGCTGTGGCTGCCGAGTTTGGCTGCACGCTGGAACATCCGTGTATGACGCTCAGCTTCCTCTCGCTCTCGGTGATCCCGTCGCTGAAGCTTACCGATCAGGGGCTGATCGACGTTGAAGAATTCACGCTACTACCGCTACAAAGGTGAAGAGTATGCTGCTTAACCTGCTTGAATATCAATGGGTCGAGGATATCGACGACGCGCTGATGCTGATAGCGCGCACGGACATCAAAACGGTGCCCCTGGCCGGCGGCACCTACCTGCTCGGTCTGCAAGATGACAGTATCCAGGCCGTGGTTGACCTGCGCGACCTGAACCTTTCCTATATCACTGAAGACGCGCGCGGGATTCACATCGGCGCCACAACGACCCTGCAAATGCTGGTCGAGGCACCAGCGATCAAAAATCTGGCCGGCGGCATGCTCGCGCGTGCTGCGCAGGCTTCGTCATTCTCGCACCTGATCCGTAACACAGCCACGCTGGGGGGCACATTGGCGATAGGCGCCGCTTCGCAGGCGGACCTGCTCACGGCCCTGGCTGTGCTGGATGTCGAGGTGTTGCTGCGCTCAGGCGCGAAGACGCAGGTGAACCTGCTGGGGGGCACCGCTGACCGTCCTGGGCTGCCGCTGGCGGGCGTGACCTATAAAGGCAAGCAAGAGCGGCGCGTGTCATATACAGCGCTCGCCAACGAGCGCCGTCCCAACGAGCTGATCCTCGAAGCGCTGATCCCGCGACTCGCCCCCGGCAGCGGCGCGGCCTTTACGCGCATCGGACGCACGCCGACCGACATCGCTCTGTTGAATGCTGCCGCTCTTGTGCAAGTGACCGAGGGCATCTATAAGCGTGTGCGCCTGGCGCTGGGTGGCGTCAATATGGAGCCGGTGCGCCTGCACGCTATCGAGAAGCAACTGGAAGACACACCGGCCGATGACCCACAGCGCCTCCTGGCCGCGGTGCAGAGCGGCATCGCGGAGTTTCATCCACCGTCAGATTATCGCGCCAGCAGCGGCTACCGGCGCGTGAGCGGCGCGACTCTGGCACACCGCGTTCTTGAGGATGCTATCAATATCTCGCGCTGGCGCGACATCACATCGTCCGAGGGGAGGTCATAGGATGGAACTAGAACTGCGCATCAACGGGATCATCAAAAGCCTGGATGTGGCTCCCGGCGACTCTTTACTAACCATGCTGCGCCGCGAGGGCTATTTCAGCGTCAAGCATGGGTGTGAAACTGGTGAGTGCGGCGCCTGCACAGTGCTCGTCGACGGCGTGCCGCGTCCAAGTTGTGTCATGCTGGCCATGCAGGCGGGTGGCACGACACTGACTACCACCGAGAGCCTGGGCAGCGCGCGCAAGTTGCACCCGTTGCAGGAGGCCTTTATCGACACGGGCGCCATCCAGTGTGGTTTCTGCACGCCCGGCATGCTGCTCTCCGCCCATGCCCTGCTCAAGCGTAACCCACATCCGAGCGAGGAAGAGGTGCGTGACGCCTTATCGGGCAACCTGTGTCGTTGTACAGGCTATGTCAAACCGGTGCAGGCCGTATTGCAAGCGGCAGCGATTATGCGCGGCGAGACTGTCGCGCCGACCAGTCGCCCGGATACCGGCGAGGGTGTGCGCCCCTGGGACCCCGGCCGCTCTCCCCTAGAGCACGCGGAACATGGCGGCGCGGGCACCAACGATGGCGGCGAGCGCGGCTTCACGCCTCCCGGTGCAACGTCGCAATCGGGGACCAGCGGCGAAGACATGAGTAGTGGGGGCACGGCCACGCTGACCGATACCCGGCGTGCCACCGACCTGCGCATCGTGGGCAAGGCCGAGCGCAAGGTGGATGCCGTCAAATTAGTCACCGGCAAACCCGCCTTTGTGGACGATATCGATCTGCGCGAACTGCTGCACGCGCGTCTGCTGACCAGCCCGCACGCGCACGCGATCATCCGCGACATCGACGCCTCCCAGGCCCGTGCTTTGCCGGGAGTGCATGCCGTGCTGACCTATAAAGACGTGCCGCGCATCCCCTACACCACCGCAGGGCAATCCTGGCCTGAGCCTGGCCCGCATGATCAGTACTGCCTGGATACCACCGTGCGCTTCGTAGGTGACCGCGTCGCCGCCGTGGCGGCCGAAACGCCGGAGATCGCCGAGCAGGCCCTGAGCCTGATAAAGGTCGACTACGAGGTGCTGCCGGCCATCCTCGACTCGCGCCGCGCCATCGAACCGGGAGCACAGCGCATTCACCCTGAGCCGGAGTCGTACCGTATCTACGATGCCGCCCGCAACATCGCCGCGCACATCCATGCCGAGGTAGGCGACGTTGAGCGTGGCTTCGCGGAATCGGACCTTGTGGTTGAGAAAGAATACATCGTCCCGCAGGTGCAGCA
>JALYTT010000096.1 GCA_030854145.1 Chloroflexota bacterium
GGCTTGTCTCAAGTTTAACGTATAAGGAGATAGCTGCCAGCACTTTTAGAGCTTGCTCCCGCGCCTGCGTGTCTTCATGACGCAGTTCGGATAGCAGGAACTTCTTGTATACCTGCAAAAAGTGGTTCTCAAAGCCTGACGTTCTCGCGCAGATCGCCCGGAGTTGCTGACGCTCTGCGCTGGCCTCTGGAATGAGGTAGTGCCAGCGGCCCCGACACTGCTGGTAGATATCTGCGAGCAGCGATCCCCACTCGTCATGAAAGCATTCCTGGTAGATGCGGTGACAATCAGACTTCCTGGCAACGTAGCGCCCGCACTTGAAGGCAATGATCGCCGTCGCCGCCCAGCCCGTGGCGCGAATGAGATCACGCGTCGAATTGACCTCCCTCCCGTCCGGCAGGCGCACCTTGCGCAGATCATAGCCATAGAACTCGGCGGCGGGGTCCGGGTATGCCAGCGGATAGGTGACCACGCCTGGACGCTGGAAGAGCTTGACGAAGCGCCGGTAGGAGGTGTGCATGCGGTCGCGTGTCCAGTCCGGCAAGCCAACCAGCGGCACGCGGTCGCGGACGCCATACCGAATGTTGTGTAAAGGAGCAAAGAAGAAAAACGGGAATCCAGCGCTGAAGGGCGCTGAGCGTCTACTTGCTATCTATGATTACACAACATTCGGTATGGTGTCCGGTCGCGGATATCTTCGCCGTAGATGAGCAGACTCGCCATCTTGAACATCGGATCGCTGCCCGCTATCAGACGCGCCTCATCCTCAACATCAACATCAAGCTCGACCGCACTCAAAGCAGCGCAATAGTCTGCCAGCAGTTCGGCCTGCTGGCGCTCTGCCGCCGTGATACTCCCCTGGAAAACGATCTCCATATCGATATCGCTGGTAGCCACGCCGCTGTGGTCCGCATAGCTGCCCTGCACGTAATAGCCCTGCACCCTGGCAGGGAAGGCTATCTCAAAGATGCCGATCACCCCTGATAAGAGCCGGTCAACGGAGGCATTGCCTGTTGAGGTGAGCAATAGCATTGAATTCAACCCTCACTGCGCAAGAATGTTAAACACGTAAACTCAGCCTCCGTGTGCAACGACGCTATCTCCTCGGCTGCGGCCCGGCTTTGCTGTGACATATGCCAGTAATTCGGCGTCATCTTCACGGCGTTGACAATATCCTCGTTGTGCAGGTGCAGCTCATATGTGATGGGAGAGACAGCCACCAGCGTAAACAGGTTCTGGAACTGCTCTGTTACATGGCGCTGTTTATCTTTTTCGATATCCAGCAGCTTCAGCGTTGAACGCAGGCTCAGGAGATGGTTGGGGCCTGGGATAACTATGAGCAACATACCGCCTGGCACAACGGCACGTGCGAATTCAGCGGGATTTCTGGGGGCGAAGATGTTAAGGAGCACATGCAGCGAGCGGTCAGTTACGACCAGTCGCTCTGTCGCATCGGCCACCACAAAGCAGCCTTCCTCCGTGTGCCAGCGCCTGGCGGCCATCTTTACGGCATCCTTCGAGATATCCAGGCCCAGGCAGCATATGTGGGTTGCGGGGAGACGCTGCTCCAGGTTACGTAACAGGTTGCCAGAGTAGTAGCCCTCGCCGCACCCTACATCCAGTATATCGCAACCGCCATACTCGCTCTCTCTGGCTGCTCGCGTGACGAGATACTGGTAGACGTGCTCGTTGATAGCCTGTGAGAGTGGACGATAGTGGTCACGCTCCAGGAAGTTCCGGCGGGCCAGCAGCATCTCCCTGGTATCGCCACGCGATTTCCCCAGCAACAGGTTGACGTAACCTTCGCGCGCGATATCAAACGCGTGCCCATTAGCGCACTTGAGCGCGCGGCCCTCCTGCATGAAGCCCGCGCCACACAGCGGACAGGTAAGCAGGTCGATGCAATGCGTGCTGTCACCCACTCCAGTCATAGAGCAAACGATCTCCCTCTCGCATCCGTGTAGGGGCACCGCTGGCCTGCGCCCTGTTCCAACACGACATCTCTCCCTCTATTTAGTATCAACCAATGCGCTGGCCTGCGCCCTACACGGATGCGACATTTCGTGTAGGAACGCCGCTGGCCTGCGCCCCGTCCCTACGCGGGCAGGGCCAGTTTTCGCACCACATCCAGCAGGTCGCGCACATGAAATGGCTTGACGATCACTTGCTGTACGTTCAGAGCCTGGGACTCCGGCCCGGCCATAGCAGTAATCACAACGACGGCCGGCGGCGTCTCTACTGTCTCCGCGCGCTCGCGCAAGCGGCAGAGAAAGGTATTGCCATCCATCACCGGCATCGCCAGATCAAGCAGAATCACCGAGGGATAGCGGCCCTCGCGTGCGGCGTTATCCATCCAGGCCAGCGCCTCCTGTCCCTCGGCCGCCTCCACAGGTTCATAGCCGTCGAGTTCAAGCGCCCAGGATACCATATCCCGAATAGCGGGATTGTCATCCACCACAAGCACAATAGGATGATGCTCCTGCAACCACGTCAGTGGCTGACTCATGTTCCACCCTTCCTTCCTCACCGGGGTACATCTACGCCTCTACCCTACTATCCACACGTCTCAAAACGAGGACCGCAAAAACCCACTGAGTGCCTGCAGGAACGCCTCTGGTTGTTCCAGATTTGAAAGATGGCCGGAGCGCGGAATCGCGATATATTGCGCTTCTGGAATACGCGCCGCGTACTCCTGGGCGACACCCGGCGGCGTCAAAGCGTCCTGCTCCCCCACGATCACCAGCACCGGGCAGGCGATCTCCGCCAGCAAATCATCAGCGGCAGTGCGGCGGGCCATGCCGCGCGAGGCGGCGGCGATGCCCTGGGGGAGCGCGGCATGGATCATCTGCCTGGCGCGCAGCTCGACCTCCGGGTGGTGCTGGCGCGTATCCTCTGAAAGCAGCCTGGGCAGTTGAAGGTCGGCGATGGCATCCGTTCCCTGGCTCTCGGCGAGGCGCGCCACGTTCTCGCGATTGGCGCGCGCTTCGTCGCTGTCCGCCCCCGGCCGCGTATCGGCCAGCACCAGGCCCGCGACCCGCTGCGGGTACTTGCGTAGGAAGGCAAAGGCCGCGTAGCCGCCCATCGAGAGACCACAGAGCACAGCGTTCTGCATGCCTAGCGTATCCATCAGGCCCGCCACGTCGTCGGCGAAGCGCTCCATCGGCGAAATCTCAGCGTCGATCTCGCTCTCGCCAAAGCCGCGCCAGTCCAGCGCCACCAGCCGGTAGCGTCCCTCTTTCAGCAGCGCCTCTATCTCGCCCTGCCACATACCACGATTCAGGGGAAAGGCGTGCAGGAAGATCACCGGCAGCCCTACGCCGTGGTCATCGTAGGCGATTTGCACACCATCGATGCGCGTTTTCATTGCTGAACCCCCGCTCCATCAGCCTGCTCGTGCGCATGATACGAGCTGCGCACAAATGGGCCGGACTCCACGTGCCGGAAGCCCATCTTCTGGCCCTCGACCTTGAGCGCCGCGAACTCTTCCAGCGGCACATAGCGCTGGATGGGCAGATGTTGGAACGAGGGGCGCAGGTATTGCCCGATGGTGAGGATATCCACATCGTGCGCGCGCAGGTCGTGCATCACCTCGATCACTTCGTCCCAGGTCTCTCCCAGGCCCAGCATGAAGCCGGACTTGGTGGGCGCGCCGGGATGCATCTCCCTGGCCCACTTGAGCACCTGGAGCGAGCGCTTGTAGATGGCCTGGGGCCGCACGCGCTTGTAGAGCCTGGGGATGGTCTCGACGTTATGATTGTACACGTCGGGTCTGGCCTCCATCACCACCTGTAGCGCCTCGTGAACACCTTTGAAGTCCGGCGTCAGCACCTCTACCCGGCATTCAGGGTTCAGACGGCGAATCCAGCGAATGGTGGCGGCAAAGACCGCGGCGCCGCCGTCCTTCAACTCATCGCGGTTCACCGAGGTCACAACGGCGTGGCGCAGGCCCATCTGCTGGACAGCCTCCGCCACGCGTTTTGGCTCCTCCCAGTCCAGACCCTGCGGCCGGCCCGTCTCCACGGCGCAGAAACCACAGCTCCGCGTGCAGACACGGCCCAGGATCATGAAGGTCGCCGTTTTATGGCCCCAGCATTCGCGCATATTGGGGCAGCGAGCCTCCTCGCACACAGTATGCAGCGACTTGCTACGCATCAACTGCTTCAGGTGTTCGTAGTTCTCTCCCTGGGCCGGCCGCACCTTGAGCCACTCAGGACGACGCTCTGGTATCATTGTCGCCATGGTTTGTCCTCGTTCTAGTTAGTATACATCTATTTCGCGCCCATAACTTTGCAGCCTTGTACGCACAGCCTGCAAGAAACCACCGGCCCCCGCGCCATCCAGGATGCGATGATCAAAGGAGAGGCACAGGTACATCATAGAACGTACCGCGATGGCATCGTCTTCGATGACCACTGGACGCTTGACCACTGAATCCATGCTCAGGATGGCGGCATGCGGCTGGTTAATGATCGGCACGGAGATAATCGTGCCAAAGGTACCCGGATTATTGACGACGAACGTGCTGCCCTGGAGATCCTGGATCGTCAGCTTGTTCGCGCGCGCGCGCTGCGCCACCGCGTTGATCTGCTTCGCCAGGCCCGCCAGCGTATACTGGTCGGCATCGTAGATCGTGGGCACCACCAGCCCGGCATCGGTCGCGACGGCCATGCCGAGGTTGATGCGCCGCTTGACGATGATCTTGTTATCCTCGGTCCAGCTTGAGTTAATCGTGGGCACCTTGCGAATGCCCTCGCAGACGGCCTTCATCACAAAGGGCACGTAGCTGATGCCGTAGCCCTCGCGCCGCTTGAAGTCCTCTTTATGCTGCGCCAGCCACTTGGCGATGGGGGTCATGTCGACCTCCACTACGGTCGTCGCGTGCGGCGATGTGCGCTTGCTACGCACCATGTGCTCGGCGATGGCCAGGCGCATGCGGCTCGGCACGACGATCTCCTCATCGGCTCCCGCTGTGGCCGGTTGAACCTGCGCGGCTGGCACAGCATAGGCTGGCTGCGATTGCCTGGCCGGAGCCTGGGAAGGAGGCGTTGCTACCGCTGCCGGGGCTGTGCGTTGCGCTGCGGCCACGGCAGGTGCGGTCTGGCGCTGTTCCAGGTAGGCCAGGATATCTTCTTTGCGCACACGGCCATTGGTGCCAGTCCCCTCGATCTCGTTCAGCTCAAGCCCATGCTCGCGCGCCAGCCTGCGCGCAAGTGGAGAGATGCGCTGCCGCTCACCATCTTCCACTTGCTGCTCGCGCACAGGCGCTGGCGCGGCCGCGCCATTGCCCTGCCCTCGGCTGGCAGCAACGGTGCTGCGTCGCGGCTGGCGCTCCTCCATCACAGGCACCTGCGCTTCGGCGAGACTCTTCACGGGGGCCGCGTCCGGTCCCGGCGCTGCTTCGGCGGTTGGAGAGGCCGCGACATCGGCGTTCTCTTCGATCAGCGCGATATCCGTGCCCACGGCAACCGTCTCATCCACCTGCACCAGGATCTTCGCCAGCCGCCCGGCAACCGGCGAGGGCAGTTCCGCGTTAATCTTATCGGTGATAATCTCAGCCAGTGACTCGTCCTTCTCAACCCAATCACCCTCGTTCTTGAGCCAGCCCCCCACTGTTCCCTCCGCGACCGACTCTCCCAAACGAGGCATCTTTACCGGCGTTGGCATAGTTTCAACTCCTTTGTTACGCACAAGATCTCGCTTCTCGCCTCATCTCGCGTACACGATGCGACGGCCCGTTCTTCGTAGGGACCCGATAGCCTAATATGCAGCGAGCTTTCTTGCTGCCGTGAGTATCTTATCGGCGTTCGGCAGGTACGCCTCTTCCAGGGGAGGCGCGTATGGAAACGGCGCGTCGGGCGCGGCCACGCGTGTGATCGGGCCGTCCAGGTATTCGAAGAGGTCTTCGGCCAGGATCGCCGACAGTTCGGCTCCGATACCACCTGTGAGCGTATCTTCGTAGACTATCAAGACCTTGTTGGTGCGCTTGACAGACTCCAGGATGGCCTCGCGGTCCAGCGGCGACAGGCTACGCAGGTCGATCACCTCGACCTCCAGGTCATCCTGCTCCTCAAGTTGACGGGCCGCCTTCAGGCATTGATGCACCATAGCGCCATAGGTCAGAATCGTCATGTCCTGGCCCTCGCGGCGCACCAGGGCCTTGCCTAGCGGCACAATGTAGTCTTCCTCCGGCAACTCCTCGCGCAGCTCTGGCAGGCGATAGAGCAGCTTGTGTTCCAGGTAGAGGACGGGATTGTTGTCGCGTATGGCCGCCTTCAGCAGGCCCTTGGCATCGTATGTTGTCGCTGGCACCACCACCTTGATGCCCGGCGTATGGAAGAACCAGGCTTCGGGACTGCTCGAATGGAACGGCCCGCCCTTCGTGCCACCGCCGGAAGGCCCTCGGATCACCATTGGCACCGGCATGCCGGAGCGCCAGTACATCTTACTGGCCATATTGATGATCTGGTCAAATCCACAGGTGATGAAGTCGATAAATTGCATCTCGGCGATGGGGCGCATGCCCATCAGTGCCGCTCCAACGGCGGAGCCGATGATTGCCGCCTCCGACATGGGGGTGTCGATCACGCGCTCCGGCCCGAACTCTTCGAGGAAGCCGGCGCTGACCTTGAAGGCCCCGCCGTAGCTGCCGACGTCCTCCCCCAGCAAGAACACCGCCTCGTCACGCCGCATCTCTTCGCGAATGGCCTGACTGATGGCTTCTAAATAGGTGACTGCACTCATGACCGTCCAACGACCTCCTCTTGCTGATTCATAGTGTTGAACGGCGTCCCCGTCCGCGTATCCAGCGCGTTCACATTGCGCGTATTCTGAGCGCCAGGCTCGCCAATGATCGCCACAGGTCCGGCGGGCGCAAAAACATAGTCGGCCACCGTGGCGGGATCAGGCGGCGGACTCTGCTCGGCATAGCTCACGGCATCGTCGACGATGGCCTTGACCTCTGCCTCAATTGTGGCCTGCTTTTTTGCTGTCAGGTAGCCTTCCTGAGTGAGATAGGTTTCAAAACGCTTGATGGGGTCCTTCGCCTGCCACTCCTCGCGCAGTTCTTTGGGCACGTAGTCGGCTTTATCGGCCTCCGAGTGTCCACGCACGCGGAAGGTCTTACACTCGACGAGAGATGGTCCCTGGCCAGCGCGCGCGTGTTCAACGGCGCGCGTGACCGTCTCGATGACCGCCAGCACATCGTTACCATCCACGCTCTCCCCCGGCATCCCGTAGGCCAGGGCCCGCTCCGAGAGATTCTGGATGGCGAATTGTTTAGCGCCAGGCGTCGAATAGGCGTAGCCATTGTTCTCGATGATGAACACGATGGGCAGTTGCTGCACCGAGGCGAAGTTCAGCGCTTCGTGGAACGCGCCCGTGTTGGTGGCCCCATCCCCGCAGCTTGCCAGCACAATTGTCGAGCGCCCGCGCATCTTCATAGTGAGCGCGACACCGCAGGCCACCGGCAGCGATTCGCCCAGCATACTGATCATCGGCACTACGCCGCGATGCATATCGCCGATGTGCAATTGCCCGTCCCGTCCTAGCGTGGGCGCGTTGCCGCGCGCCAACCACTGGCACATCACGGCCCGTGGCGAGCCGCCGCGTACCAGGTGCATGCCCAGATCACGATGCTGCGGCACAATGCAGTCACCATCGCGCAGCGTCATTGCCGCTCCGACGGTCGTTGCCTCGTGGCCCATGGCGGTGTAGACTCCACCCACGACACGCCCCTGTAAAAAGAGGGTGCGCGTGCGATCCTCCATGGCTCTGGTGAGGCGCATAAAATGATAGATCTGTAGCAGGTCAGCCCGCTCCTTTCCCATAGCAAACACGTCCTTTTCTAAGTAAAGAGGTCTTATGGTTCATGCTAACATGCGCCATGAAGGGGTGTCAAGTTTACAGAATAGGCGCCTTCGCCTTCGCCTCAACGACTCTGATCTCGTTGCGCAGGCGCCGGATGCGCTGGCGGTACGCGTCCTCCGGCTGACGGCGATAGCCCTGTTTGCGTTTAGCTCCCATGCTCACATGCCATTTGCGGAAGGCCAGCCCGATCTCCGTCTGATACAGGGCTTTGGCGCGCAGCCACTGCTTGACTCCCAGGCTGAATAGGATGCGTCGCTCCTGTTTCGTGCGCTGAAATGAGTTCTGCAACAGGGCATACTCGTCCACCGTCACAATCCCGTTGCTTACCTCGACGGCCAGGAACTCGCGGATGACCGCCGCCTCGTGCGCCAGGGACTTGATGAGGAAGTAGAGCAGTACCATCTGCGCTAAAAACGGCGGGATGTAGTCGCCGATGATGGCGACCAATGAGAACGCTTGCACACTGCTACTGCCGGGATCGGTCTGGATGGCCGCCGCCGCCTGGAACACGATGAAGTCGAAGAAGCTATGCAGCACCACGGCCAGCAGGTACCCCAGCAGCGGGATCATGATCTGCTTCCAGCGCGTGCGCGTGTGGCGCGTATAGCCCAGCGCCACTCCGAAGCAGGCGGTAAAGGTGGGGTGTCCCAACCAGCCGAGAACGACGCGGTAGACGATCAGGAAGACCACGAATTTCTTGTATCCGGCGAAATATTGGAAATTCTCGATCATCGCGAAGCCGGCGCCGATCATCGCCGAGTAGACGATGCCATCGGTGACATTATCGAATTCGTCGCGCAGAATGATGAAGAGCAGCAAGATCCCCAGGCCCTTGATCGTCTCTTCGGTGAAGCCCGCGTTCAGCCCAAAGAGGATTGAGCGCACTACGTCGCTGGTGCCAGGCCCTAGCTGGTTCTGCAATATGCCATCTATGTACTTCTCAACGAAGAGCGCCGGGGGGATGGCGATGAGCATGCCCCACAGAAAGGCGGCCAGCCGCAAGTACCAGGGTTCTCGTTCAAAGCGATCAATGAAGTTGACCAGCAGGTAGACCCCCAGGGCGGGTACCAGGGGTACAATGATCGCTATCAAGATGCTCGATGCGCCGTTTTGCGCCAGCGCGGTGATGCCGATCAAGCTATTGAGTACCAGGGTAATCATGGCACTGATCGCCACGATGGCCAGCCCGGCGCCGGCAATCAACCAGCGCGTGCGTATGCCCATACGCTGCGGCAGAGCAAAGCGCATGGTGATGCCGGCACCAAGCAAGCTCTCTTCCTGGTCATCCTCCCATGGCTCGGCCATCAATTCAGGGTCGGGTTGGGCAGGCAGCACGATATGCTCATGCTGCGGTGTGGCCGCTTGCTGCCAGAGCGACGCGGGCTGCTGCCACAACGGCACGCCAGGCAGTGGCTGGAATTGACGTCTCTGTTCGGCTGCCCCGGCATCCTGTGGCGACAAAGGACCGCTGACGGGCAGCGTCAGCGGCTGCGAGTAGAGGTCGGTAACCGGCGCAGACTCGGGCTCGCTCGCCAGATCCCCGGCCTGGGGCGCAATAAATTGCAGCATGGTACTGCCCAGGATCACAATGTCCTGCGATTGCAGCGGGAAGCGCTTCCCGCTGGCGACGGCGTGCCCGTTGACGCGCACGATATTGCGTGCGGTCAGATTGAAGATGTGCCAGCCCGACTGGTCCAGCACCAGGCGCGCGTGCTCACGCGAGACGGTGGGGTCCATTAACACAATCTCATTGCTTAAAGCGCGACCAATACTCGTTTCATGCCGCGTCAGCACATGGACCAGTCTCTCTTCGGGTAACCAGCCCTCCGGATGTTTATCATGGGTGTGCATTGCCCCGCTGGCAGGTGAGCGCACCCGCACCACTCGCAGCACACCATAGCTCTGACTCATGCGTCCTTCCTGATCTATTTAGGAATGCATAGCCACCTGCGACTTTTAGCGCCTGTTTTCTTTGCTAAGAATATACCAGTTTCCAGGAACAATAGCTACACATAGCACTGCCATATCGCATATTCTATCTACCTCCAAATAGCTTGAAGCTGTACTATACATGGGAACAGGATGGCTGGCAAGAGAGGTTTGTAGGTATACATCAGCTACAACCAATTCTAGTTTCCCATATCACGCGACGCTCTTCACAGGCCCTTGCAAAAGTCATTCCCTTTGATTATACTGGCAAAAGTCGCACTGGTGGCATCTTCTTTTATATAATTTATGTAAACACAAAAGTACGCTAAAAGAAGGTTCGTATCTCCTGTGAGCGTCCAGGCAATCGTATTTTAAAGGGAAGCTTGAGAAATGGATACAACTATTGAGGAGCAGGAAACAGGCAAAGTCATAGCCTTTGGTTGGTATGGTGGAAAGTTTAGCCATCTCAATTGGCTCCTACCTTTATTGCCTCAAGCGAGACATTATTGCGAGCCGTTCGCGGGATCAGCGGCGGTACTCATCAATAGAAAACCTGCTTTAGTAGAAACATACAATGATATCGATGGGGAGGTTGTCAATTTCTTTCGTGTTCTTCGAGATCAAAAAGAAGCGCTGATCGAGGCTATTGGCTTAACCCCTTTTGCTCGTGAGGAATTTGAGCTTGCATTTTCTAAGCCGAACGAACCTATATCAGATCTGGAAAGGGCCAGACGCTTTTCGTGTGCGCCCGTCAGGTAAGAACCGGCTTGGCACAAAAAGCCAGTACAGGCAGGTGGGCCCATTGTGTTTTAACCAGTCGCGCAGGTATGGCAGGTGCTGTTTCAAGATGGTTAGGAGGCGTTGAGGGCCTTTCTGAAATTGTACAAAGGCTTTTACGCGTTCAGATAGAACATGCTCCCGCCATTGATGTCATCCGGCGTTATGATAGCGAGGAAACGTTGTTTTATTGCGATCCACCATATCCGCATGCTTCTAGAGGCGATAAGCAAGCTTATAGCAATGAGATGACCAACGATGAACACCGTAAGCTTGCCCAGGTTCTGCGTAGCGTTAGAGGGAAAGTAGCTGTATCCGGGTATCATTGTGACCTAATGGAAGAGTTATACGGAGATTGGACGCATATTGAGGCTCCCATCAAAAACTGCCATTCGGTTAAGCAGCCAAGGCAGGAAGTTCTGTGGATCAATTATGAGCTTGAGGAAGCGGTTGAGTGTCTACCACCACAAGAGGAAATCCAGCAGATATCCTTGATTTAGCATTCGAGAGAGCAAGTACAAGCATTTTACAACCGATTGTAAATAATCCCGGCATTGTTAGCAGGATTGAATATGTATGCCGCAATCGTAGCAATCGAGCCTGCTCCCGCTTCTTGCTTGCCTGTACGCTAGCTAAAAGCCATAATCCCACGATAGACATTCGCAAACCATATACAGAAATCGGTGGTTCTGATACCTATTCTGGTCGGTATTATGATGAACATTTTATAGGAGCTTTTGTTATGTTACATGACTTGCCATGCAACACGACAACAGCATTTTTAACACCCGGTTTTAGAACTAAAAACATTACTCTAACCCCTAATATTGATTTAGCCGGTAGGCCAGCGCAACTCTACCAGACGACGCTCTCGCTGCTAACTGATATATATGAAGATCAGGCACCGGCCGAAGATGTGCTGGCAGAAACGATCAGATGGCTGCTCATAGTTAAGAACGAAAGATTGCAGCAATTGCAAACTATGCTTGCAAACTTAAATTCCTCAAGTGAAACCATTCCCCTCTCTCCTGAAAAATAGGCCCACTCAAGCAACCTGAGTGGGCGTCTGTAACTCAACCTGATAGCCCAGTTTCTCCAAACGTCGTACCAATCGCTTCTCAGTGGCTTGCCGATCATGCTCATCAAAATAGTTGCCACCTAATTCGGTGTAGGGGACGTGCTCGCAGAGCATATGGTACATCGTGACCAGAAGGCTGTGTCCCACAGCAATCATGGCAATCTTGGCCCCCCGCTTCGAAGCAATCCGGCGATACTGCGCGGATACATAGGTATTCTTGGTGTGGGCCGCCGCATGAGCCGCCTCAACGAGAAGTTTGCGTAACCAGGGACTGCCTTTGCGCGTCTTGCCACTGAGGCGTTTGCCACCACTTTCATGATTCCCTGGGCACATGCCAGCCCATGATGCCAGGTGCCGCGCACTCGGAAAGCGACTCATATCCGTTCCAATCTCGGCGAGAATGCCTTGGGCGGCACGTGGGTTGATCCCAGGAATGCTATCGAGCAAGCGCACCGCTTCATCCCAGTTCAGAGGTGGCAGTTCTTTGGGTTCTTGCGGCTCTTCTTTCTGCGTTTCTCCTGGCCCTCCCGTTTCTGGGTCGTGTGGACCCATACGGATTTCAATCTCGTGTGTGGCTCGCGTGATGGCCTCGTCCAAGGTATCAATGAGGGCGAGATGTTCCGTGAGCATGAAGCGATGATGGGGCTTCAACGTTCCCACCAGAGCTTCTTCCAATTGAGCACGTTTGGCTTTGAGCCTTCCACGTGCCAGATCGGCGAGAAGAGCTGGATTCGTTTGCCCGTCGAGGAGCGCCTCTAATATGGCTCGTGCTGACTTGCCCATGATATCGGTTGCCACATCTCCTAACTTGATGTTCGTATCTTCCAAGGTCTTCTGCAACCGATTGACGGCCCGGGCTCGTTCTTCCACCAGGTTCGTCCGGTAGCGCGTCAGTTCACGCAATTCCCGTTGCGCGGCGGGGGGGATGAAACTGCTGGTCAAGAGTCCATGCTGCAACAAGTCGGCGATCCATTCAGCGTCGCGGACATCCGTCTTTCGTCCGGGGACCGCTTTGATGTGGCGAGCATTGACCACCAGCAGTTCCACGGCACCATCCAGCATATTGTAGATCGGTTTCCAATAGACCCCAGTCGCTTCCATTGCCCCATGGGTGCAATCTGCCAGGACCAGCCAATCCCGCAGCAAGAGAAGTTCCTGGGTCGTGGTGCGAAAGGTTCGAAGCTCCTTCTTGCGTTGCCCGAGGCTATCCAGGATGATCAAGCAAGCCACGACCATCTTCTTATGCACATCCAGCCCACAACACCGAGTATAGAGGACTTCCATGGGAACTCTCCTTCATCTGAATTCTTCCTGTGCTCTCATGATGGTCCACGGGGAACTTCCTGTTCAAGATTCTCTCCTGCGTGCTTCTCACCAGAAACTCCAATGAGTGCGACAAATGGTGGTGCCTTCCAGTTCCCAGATCAGACTCCTCTTCAGGCTCAAAGGCACCAGTGAGGAAAACGTCCTTGTGGCGTTGGGACCGTCCAGACCCATTCTACTCTTTTTCATCGCTGGTGGTGCGCTCCCGGCGCATGAGCGACTCCTCTGAAGCTATCGTCGCACTCATTGGCCAACATTTAAAGTGCCAGAATGCAAGCCGTCTTCCTGTACTTGTGGCTGCTGGCTTTACTTTCGCAACGAGTAAGACCTCGCGGGCGCATGCTGCAATTGCCCCCCCGACAATCACCGTGTCTGCTCACACCGTACGCCCTGAGCAGAAAATTACTGTCACAGGCCAGGGATTCGCGCCAAATGACACGGCATTTGTATATATGGATCAACTGTCTAATTCTTTCGGTACCTTGACCTGTGATAGCAAGGGCAATTGCTCTGGCTCAGTTACTATACCGTTGACCGGTCCGCAGGGGCAGCACATGATCCTTTCTCAAGGTTCCCAACCTGGTGAAGCAGTTGCAAATGCGCCTATCATCATCAACCCGTTGGTTTTCTTTGATCCCTTCCAGGATGGTACGAATCATGGTGGCCCCGGAACCAGTACTGCGATAACTGGTTATGCATTTCAGCTTCATGAGACCGTCAGTGTCTATTGGGGTAATGCGACGGGTACCCTTCTAGGAGCAACCACGAGCGACAGCTACCAAGGCTTCTTCTGGTTCCGATTTGTCACACCCACGCATGGCGCTCCTGGCAAATATAAAATAACGGTTGTGCGTTCGGGCCAGAAACCCGCCACGTTAACAACTACTTTTACCGTGGCACCGCCTGCTGTGACTGCGGCTGCCGGCGTTCGTAGCGGGCATTTGCTGAAATTCCATCTCAGTGGTTTCCAGGGTAACGAAAATGTAGATCTCACCTGGAATGCCAACGGCGGCCAACAAATAGGCGTGATTCAAACTGACCCTTCTGGCTTCTTTGTCAGCCCAAATCTCGGAACAGTGTTTATCCCCTCGGCTCCCCTCGGCCCGTATACGATTATCTTTACCGGGGAAAGCAGTGGATTGCACGTCAGCGTGCCAATCAATGTAGGACCTGGCATACAGATTAATACTTTTACCAATCCAGGTGGCACAATTTCGGTATCTGGTGGAGGATTTCGTTCTGGCGAAACGCTGAATGTCTCTATTGTAGGTCAGAAAAAAGCCACCTCAGTGACGACTGCGGCTGATGGCAGCTTCCAGGCAAATCTTACCGCTCCTCTCAGCCTTCCTCCTGGCCCACAATACCATGTCATGGCAACAAACTCAGTGGGCGAACGTATGAGATCGAGTTGATTGCGGGTGGTTATGTGATCGGTCAGGCTCCCTTCACCGCTCAATAACCTCCGTTTTCTCCTGAACCAAACAGGCCAGGCTGGCCCGGCGCGATACATTTCGGAGCATCTGCGCCGGGCCAAATCGAGATGGTGTCAGCAGGTGAACAGAAAGCTCTTCAAAGCGATATGCTGATCGTGTCCATCATTTGAAAGAGACTTCTCCGCCATCAACCTGCAAACTGATAGGTCGTGAAAATAACCGCAGACTATCAGTTTGCCAAGTGTAAAACTTTGTTTTAGCCATATAACTGTACAAGACAAATAAAGTTGTTCCCTAAGCCATAATTATTTCTGCATATCTATGGTGATTGGCCCTTATGGGCGACTGAAAGTCTTGTTCTCAAAAAGACCCGTTTTCTAAACGGGTGTCCCAAGTAGCCAGCACAAGCGAATAGTATGCTTGACGTACAGCGTATTTTATGCCATAATTAAGCTATGACGAACGATAAGCTGCCACAATACCGCGATAAACGCTTGCAGCAATTTGTTGCTGACTACAGGGTACGCGACTTTCAGTCGTTTGAGCGGCAGCTTAAAAAAAGGTTGGCGGTGCTGGAGGATGCACAAAGCAAGGACGATTTACGCCTTTTACCTAGTAACCATTTTGAAGCGTTGGTTGGCGATAGAAAAGGTCAATTCAGTATTCGCATTAACCAGCAATGGCGACTTTGTTTTGAGTGGTCGGAAAGTGAAAATCGTGCATTTAACATCGAAGTCGCAGACTACCATTAGGAGAAAAACTATGCAAAAACGTCCGATCTATCCCATCCATCCGGGTGAGATATTAGCTGAAGAATTGGTGGAATTGAACAAAAGCCCGACTGAGCTGGCGCGTGAGTTGCATGTCCCGGCTAACCGGATTTCACAGCTTGTTGCAGGAAAAAGAGCGATGACCGCTGATACCGCCTTACGCCTTGAAAGATGGCTGGGCGTGAGTGCTGCTTTCTGGATGAATCTGCAAAAACGCTATGAACTGGACATTGCCCGCGAGAGGTCAGACGATGTACTGAAGGCGATTGAACCGCTCCATCGCGCGAGCCCTACGCTCAAGATGCAGCAGCTTTGACAGCCGGGCGTGTTGCAAAAATGAGGAAGAAAAAGATGGACGTGAGAAACTCTTCTGGTTCAGTTTAAGCAACCACTTCAAAAAATCTGGCAACAAACGCAACTTGACTTTGCACATCTCCTTTAGCCACCCCTTGCAATTGCCCTCAAGCCGATCCAGCATACCTTTTACACAAAATACTTGACAGACTCAAAGATCGACATATTTCTTCAAAACCGTTGCTCCCCTATACTTATTGCTCCTCGGGATTACACAAACGTGTAGGTTTCAAGATAAATCGTTACTGAAATTTCTTTTGTCTGGCGAGAAAGATATCGATGCGTTCAAGGAAACGAAATCTTAAAGCATAGTTCAAAAGAAATTGACAGTTTGAACATCTATGGTGGTACCATTATACTTTATTGTTCATGGACACTGGCGACCACCAAAGTTAATAGTGATCGCCAGCGCTTTCGATTTACAACTTTATGTGGTGTCTACGACTATCCTCCTTGAAAAGGACAATCTTAATTCCACAAGGGACAACTTAATTCCGCGCCTACAACACATGTTCAGCAACAATAGAGTTGTGGACTCATAGTCATCATTTTACGGGCATATATGTATTTTTCGGGCAAAATAAAGTTGCGGACTGGATTGTATGGTGGCTTTAGCGGAAATCTGCGATGAACAATAAAGTTGTGGACTCCAGCAAAGTCCAGCACTTGGTGGTTGGGATACTTGTTCTGAAATCAGGAAGGCAAGGGTCATGTGCCGAACTTACTGATCTCGGCATAAAGTGCTAAACCTTTTTCTTTCGCTGGGCCTTTCTAGCCAGCAGCACTAACGACCACTACAGTCGCACTTGTTGGAAGCCAGAGGAGGTCATTGACCTGGAAAAGCGCGAAACCTTAGCGCGCGTCCACGTCAGATTGGAGGAGGACCGCGGTGTGCTCCAGGCTGGCAAGCGTCAAGCT
>JALYTT010000534.1 GCA_030854145.1 Chloroflexota bacterium
AATATGCAGCCGGCCAGCGATGCCGTGGTTATTGTCACTGACCACCTGACTATTTCACAGGTATTGGATACTATCTGGAGCTTTTTGGAGGACGCCCGATGAAAGAGGATGCCAGCACAACATTGGACAAACAGGGACCGGTAAAGCCCACAAAGCCGGCCAAACCCGAGAAGAACCTTTACGAGCCTTATAGCACGCCCCCTATACTCTACAACGCTCTCCGCTGGTTCGTCATTCTCGCCTTCACGCTTGCCGGGCGCATCCATCTTAAGGGTCGCTTCAACGTACCGCGCAAGGGACCCTACATCATTGCCGCCAATCATCTTTCGTGGCTGGATGTTCCACTCGTGCCGGCCTATCTCCCCGGCAAAGTCATCTACATGGCGAAGGAAGAGTCCTTCCACAGTAAAGTGGGCTGGCTGGTACGCTTCCTGGGCGCCTTCCCTGTCAAGCGCGGCGAGGGCGACCGCCAGGCCATCCGCGCCGCCGAGACCCAATTGAAGGCCGGCCGCGTCCTGGTGATCTTCCCCGAAGGCACACGCAGCAAGACACACCAGATGGCCCAGGGCCACGCCGGTCTCGGCATGATCGCCCTGCGTTCCGGCGCCCCGGTCATCCCGGTGGCCGTCTCCGGCAGCGAGGACCTGCTCAAGAAGTTCGGCGCCCACGTCACTGTCTCCTATGGCGAACCCATGTTTTTGAAACCCAAAGGCGCCAAGATCACCCGCGAAGACATCAACGAGGCCACCGAGCAGGTCATGCAGAGGATCGCCTCGATGCTGCCACCGGAGTATCGCGGTACATACGCAACCCAGCCTGAGACCCCGGTTGTGCCACATTCTGAGACCGTGGTTGAGTAAAACCCCATTCGTCATCGCTGATCGTACCAGAAATCACCAACCCTTCCAGGCCGGTGAAATCAGGACATCTCACTCATCAAGCGCCTGGGCCATGGCTTGTTCGAGTGTCAGCTCACGTCCCTGGGCCCAGGTAGCCTGAAAGGTCGCATCATCGAGTTGAGCGCGCACAGCAGCGATCATGGCATCTATCTCCCGTCTGTCATTCGGTACGTGGAAGGCCCCCAATCTCTCCAAGGCTCTTTCTGAAGCGCCGAGCAAACGTGCGGCCAGCTCGGGCTGGCCCAACGCACCAAGAGCCCCGGCGAGGAGCGCCAGAACCGTTGCCAATTCGAGCCGATTGTTGCTTGCGCGTGCTAATTGGAGACCCTGGCGTCCAAGATCTCTGGCGCGCCTAGCCTCACCTTCATGCAGGGCAATGAAGGTGAGGTTATTGTACATAAAGACGATCCGGCGTGTTTCTCCCGTCTGCTGGGAGACGGCGAGGCATTCCTCGTAAGCGTGCCTGGCATGGTCATCATCGCCACTGTAACGCGCTATTTCTCCCAGGATGTTGAGCGCCTGCGCAATCCCCGGTTGATGAGAAAGTTCGCGGAACAATGCCAGGCTTTCCTCAACGAGAGGCATGGCCGCAGGACGATCGCGCAACATCGTGTAGCCCAGCAAAGCGAGCGCCCAGGCCATCTGGAGCCGATCCCCTACATCACGGGAAATCTCAAGCGCTCTTCTAAACAGGGGCTTTCCTGTATCGAGATCGTACAGAAAGGCGAGGTGGCCGGCACTGAGCAGGAACTTCGGATGGTATACCAGAGATACTTCATCAAGCCGCTTTAAGAGTTGCTGGGTCCAGCGGCGGCCCTCAACATGATGCCCATTGCCGTACCAGAACAGGCAAAGGGCGCCCGCTAAGCGTATGCCCATCTCTGCATCTCCCCCGCTCAAGGACCAGGAGAGCACCGCGCGAATATTTTCCAGGTTCTGTTCGAGCCGCCCAGACCACTGAGCAAACCCTGCCAGCCGCAACTCTGGCTCGGCGCGTTCTGCCAGCTCAACAAAATACACGGCGTGCCGTCTGCGCATTGTTTCCTCTTCACCGCCTGTTTGCAGTCGCTCATGCATGTACTCCTGGATCATTTCCAGCATGACAAAACATAGCTCACCGTCTGGCATCTCTTTCTGCTGCACGAGATGTTTATCAACCAGGGATGCCAGACCGTCTAACACATCGATAGACAGGTCTTCACCGCAGATCCTCTCGATGGCGGAGAGCGAGCGGCCCCCGCGAAAGACTGCCAGTCGCGCCAATAGCAGCTTTTCATCCTCATCAAGCAGGTTATAGCTCCATTCAATGGAGTCGCGCAAGGTTTGCTGACGCAGCGGGGCGTCACGCGAACCACCTGTGAGCAGACGCAAAGGCGAGTTCTCCCTCGTCCCTTCCAACCGCTCCAGCAAGGCTTGCGGGGTGAACAGCTTGCAACGTGCAGCAGCCAGTTCAATAGCAAGGGGTAACCCATCGAGACGAGTACAGATTTGCCCAATCACCGGGGCTGTAGCCTCACTCGGCTGAAAGTGGGGTAATATCATCTGTGTGCATCGAACGAAGAACAGCCCTGCTTCAGATTCTGTGAGGCTCTGAACAGAAGTTGTCTCAGCGGGAGGGAGTGAGAGCGGCGGGACGAGGTATTCCTGCTCCCCGGCGAGGCGCAATGGCTCCCGGCTGGTGACAAGGACTTTCAGGCGTGAAGACGCCAGTAACCTGGATACCAATGGAGCGGCCTTGATCACATGCTCAAAGTTGTCAAGCAGCAGCAACAGCTCTCGTTGGGCGAGTGCGCGTTTCAGAGTATCCGGCAGGGGTTCCGTAGGATGTTCAAGCACACCGAGCGCGGAGGCGATGGCTTTTACCACCAGGGTGTGATCAGACAGGGGCGCAAGGTCGCAGAAGCAGACTCCATCAGCGTATGCTGAAGCTGCCTCTGCCGCCACCCGCAACGCCAGTTGCGTTTTGCCTGTTCCTCCGGTGCCAGTGAGCGTCAGCAGGCGCGATGCGTGCAGCAGTTGCTTCACTTCAGCAATTTCTCGGCTGCGCCCGAGAAAGAGGGGAGTCTGCGCGGGAAGATTGGACGTGGATACCGGATGGGGCGATGTCGAGATCCTGCTCTCGCGCAAACTAAGGTCTTTTACACATGCGATCGCCTGGGTCCGGCTTTTGACCCCCAGTTTGCTGTAAATCTGGCGATTGTACCACTTAACGGTATTCGGACTCAGGTAGAGTTCGTCGGCAATCTGCTGATCTGATAAGCCGCTTGACAGTCGCTTCACAATCTCTTTTTCACGTTCGTTCAGGAGATCCAGCGACGGTGCTTTGCCTTTCATGAGTCCGTTCCTTACATGATGAGGAGGACAATATACTACCGCGAACACAACCATTCTACCCCTTCCTGCTAAGCCTGTCCAATGCCTGCTAGAATAGTTCATCTTTTTTCCATTCTTATCTCCATCCTTTCTAATGGAGACTTTCAACCTGGTTCATCGTATGCTTAGGAAGATGGAAGCAATGCTGTAGGGTATACACAATACCAAACGACAGATAAGGAAGAAATAGGAAGAAATATGACTGACCAGCAACAAATGAGCGTTTCTCTGGAGGAAACGGCGATTCAAGAGTTTGCAGCGCGCCTGCGCGGCTCACTGCTGCGTCCCGGCGATGCCGGCTACGAGCAGGCTCGGCGGGTCTACAATGCCATGATCGACAAACACCCTGCGCTGATCGCTCGCTGTGTGGAGGTAACCGATGTGATCGCGGCGGTCACCTTCGCCCGCGAGCACCGGTTGACCCTGGCCGTGCGTGGCGGGGGGCACAGCGGTCCTGGCTTGAGCACCTGTGATGACGGCCTGGTGATCGACCTGTCAGGCATGAAGGGGATACGCGTTGATTCGTCCGCACGCACTGTTCGTGTTGAAGGCGGCTGCACCTGGGGCGAGGTGGACCAGGCCACGCATCCCTTCGGACTGGCTACTCCCAGGCTTCGTTTCGACCACTGGCGTCGGTGGACTCACATTAGGCGGAGGCATCGGCTATCTCTCGCGGACGCTTGGTCTGGCAATCGACAACGTGCTCAGCGTTGACATGGTCCTCGCCGATGGCAGCTCTGTCACAGCCAATGCCGAGGAGCATGCCGACCTGTTCTGGGCAGTCCGCGGTGGTGGCGGGAACTTCGGTGTCGTCACCTCGTTCCTGTACCAGCTTCACCCGATCAGCACGGTCTATGGTGGGCCGATGCTCTGGCCGCTTGAACAGGCGGCTGAGGTGATGACATTCTGGCGTGACTTCATCTTGAACGCTCCTGAGGAGATCAATGGCTGGTTTGCGTTTATCACGGTGCCACCTGCGCCACCCTTCCCAGAACAATTTCACCTGCAGAAGATGTGCGCCATCGTGTGGTGCTACAGTGGTGCGCTCGACAAGGCCGAGGAACTGTTCAAACCCATTCGCACCAAGGTCCCGCCGGCGGCGGACTTCGCCGGGCCGATCCCGTGGCCAGTGCTGCAGAGCCTGTTCGACGCGTTATACCCGGCTGGCTTGCAGTGGTACTGGAAGGCCGACTTCTTCAAAGATCTGAATGAGAAGGCGATTGATCTGCATGTGAAGTACAGCGCCCAACTGCCGACGATGCACTC